>NZ_WLTU01000007.1:0-527183 GCF_009706275.1 Providencia sp. wls1943 | reverse complement strand
TCCTCTCAATGGGATTATAGATTTTCGACACACCGAAACCCATTTCCAAATTCATGGTCAGGAAGCCGCCCACCTCGGGTGATCGTCAATGTACCATCAACACTGCCAAGATAGCCTCGCACCACTTTTTTCGTTCCATTTTTTGGCCCTAACGGGTTATCTTCGGGGGAATGTTGATAATAATCGTCATTATACCAATCGTTAACCCAATCAGTTCCATTGCCCATCATGTCATACAGCCCAATGGGATTGGGGGCAAAACGTCCTACAGGCGCTGGCAGAGTCGTAAAGTTTCGTTTGGGGTCTTCGTTACTATGATACAACTTGTTATCACTATTCCCGAAAATCAAAAATTGTCCACCGCTGCGCGCAGCGTATTCCCACTGTGCCTCCGTCGGTAAATCGGTTTTTTTGCCGCTATTTGTCCCTAACCATTGGCAATAATCTTTCGCCTCTTGCCACGATACTTTTGCGGGATAATCGTCCCCTAACTTATCTTTTTTTGCATAGGGATTATTTTTCACATCAAGGTAATATTCGGTTTTATTTCGCCCCTGTAAATCAAGCCAGCGATTAAACTCCCCCCACGTCACGCGGTATTTGCCCATTTTAAAGTCTGACAAGGACACCCAATGCAAGGGCTTGGTTGAAAGGTCAAAACTATACGGCAGTTTATCCTCCACTAACGGTCCAAAATCCCCCATCTGAAAACGCCCCCCTGGAATGGAGACCATATTTTCCATTGATGCTTGTCGCAACTGAGCTGCTTCAATTTCTTTTTGCCCATTATCACACCCGGTAAGCATGACTATCAGTAACGGGGTGTAGAGACGCCATGTCCTTGTCATTATCGTAACTCCTTATCGTCTACAAATACGCGCGTACAACTGTCCACATACACAAAATCGACTTGCTTTAACGGGATCTGTTGATTCACATCCGAATTTCGTTGAACCTCAAGGCTATCCGGGAGATGTTGATACAGTGCAGCCAGATTTTGTCGGTAATGACTGGGCTCTATCCGAATGTCCGGTACCTGCCCTATGATAGTTGGGGCAGGACCGAACAGTTGCGTTTTTAGCGGTGAAATCGGCGCTTCCCCACCCGATAAAAACGCTACCACCCGTGCTTCATTCGCGCGCCAATCCCCTTTCACCCCAATATTCATGGATAAGTGCTGCATAATATTTTCGTAATCACGTTTGGATTGTGCCCAGCTTAAAATCAGTAAAATCGCCCGTTTACGCGAGGCGAACCGTACACCGCCTTCACATGTCGTACCTTGATGACTGGCTGGGCTGAGCTCATCCCAAAAATTCCCGGTCATCAGTGAAGCAATCGCTGCTCCTTTACTTTCCGGGGGCGCTAACTTTAAACACCCGCCATTAGTGCGGTTGACATTCTCCATTAACGCGACACGCGCCTCTTTGTCTTTCCATGATTTATCTAATTTTTCGATTAATTGAGCTAAATCCTGATAGGTTTGAAGGAAAGCCTTAATATCTTTGACTACTTCCATGGACTCCAAAAGGGTTAACATGCAAAAGATTTGAAAATCTTCGTCCTTCACGATGGCTAAGACTTTGATGTAATCAATATTGCGCAGCATGTAACCAAACGTGGGCAGAAAATCTTTAAAGATAGCTTCCCCGTTGATGTCAAATGCCAGCGAGCCTTTCCCGCCCACGCCTTTACACAATCCGCCGGACACCAAACAACGAACCCGCCCCTCCGTATACGTGAATTGAATCGCCCCAGAGAGCCCCATGCCGGCTTGCACTGAAACGCCCGCACTGATTTTCCCTAAAACGGCAAAACCATCCTCGGCTTGAGTTGAGCCGGTTTCCGATTTATGCGGGGAATTCCATTTCAGTGAACCGGTCACATTCAAGCTGGCTTGCGCCCCGGCAAAGACCCCGATTTCCCCCGTTACTTTTGGGTTGACAGGCGGTTGGCAGACATCGGCTTTTCGTTCGCTCGGGTCCGTCTTGGATGCCACGGAGGTCGATAACCCCTGCATGGTATTCCCCTGAAAACTGGCGCCCCCTTCCACGGCAAGACTCACCCCGACACTCCCGGACAAAACCACATCAATATCCAATCGCATCGTCCCTAATACGCCCCTGCCGCCACCGGGGATTTTATCCGCATCCAAGGGGTATATCAGGGTAATTCCTTGGTCATACGGGAGTTTCAGTTTTAAGGTACTTTTGGATTCCGCCAAAGCGAGACCGGCATAAGCACTGAATTTCCCTTCAGCGGAAGGTAAAGAGCCGTCTTTGCGCTTTCCGGTACGTAAATCTAATTCAAACGGACTGAATCCGGCTTTAAACCCCGCGCCATACCCCCAACGCATCAATTGAGATTGAGAGTCGAATTCAAAGTTATCGCCTTTATACGGGGAGGTTTTGAGCTTTTCATTCAACTCATCCGCCCATTCCCCAAGCGCCCCCGAGGAATCCTTCACTAATTTTAGTTCATGCAGGGGGATATTCACTTTCCCCGAGGTTAATTGTGATGTGAGCTTTTCCTTGTCAATCACTTGCCGTTGGCGCTTTTCCCCCTTGTCATCGGTATATTCCTCGGTCGTGATAAAACTTTTAGTCCCACTTTTCTTGTCATTCTCATTCAGTTGATAGCGGCGAATATGATTTTTAATTTTATCGGAACGCACGTAGGTGTATTTATACCCTTTTTTTCCCCCGCTGATTTCGATGAGCTCCATGAGTCCAATGGCACTTTTTTTACTGCTGTCGTCCAAGAGCTTGGTTTTGGGCAGTTCCTCCGGAGGGGCAAGCATTTTCATTTCCGTTTTTAAATTTTTCACGGCAGTATCGAAGCATAACTCTTCTTTGCGCAGCTCTGCCAGTAAACGTTCTCTATCCTTCAATTTATTAACATCATAGGGTTGTGAAATATCACCGAGCTTTCGTTGAAGCTCTTCTATGCGTAATTCTGCATCCACACGAAGTGCTAATAATCCGTTCATTTGATTATTATCGAGTTCGATGGCCCGTGCATCGTTATAATCGGGAAAAAGGAACGTACCACTGTCGGGGTGAAAATAGAGGCTAGTTGGCGCAGTGCTGGTGGCGATTTCCCCAGTAGCCCCCGGTTTTGTTTTTGATTGATGGTTATTTTCAATATTTTCTGACATAAAAATACCTTTGAATAAAATAGACGGTAAGATTTCGTTGTGAATAATAGTTTTAGTCCGTATCAGAAAGGGGATCTTGATTATTCCGTTCTATTTTCATGTCGATTTTTTGTGGAGTAGCCGTAAATATTTCAAGCGTTCTACCGTCTTTATCTGAGATGGCTTCATAGGTATCTCCATCATCAGTGGTGAGTGTGTATTTGGTAAAGGGTAAAACTTCCTGACTGATTTCATCTTTGATAATAAATTGCTCGCTGAAGCCTTTTGGAATTTCAGGTGTTGGAGAGTTGAAGTTAGTTGCACCCATTTTCTGAACATTGGTTGTTTTAAGTAATACATTGCTTGGTGTGCCAATTTCAACATTACCATCTGCAATCTTGATGTAACCACCACCACAATTAAGGATAATTTCTTTTTTTGCGGTAATATTCAGTGCTCCATCAATCGTTCTAATATCAAGGTCTTTTTTAGATAAAATTGACATTGCATCATTTTGAGACTGTATTTTTATATCACCATATTTGGCTATTGCATTAATGCCTGAACTTTGAGCGTAAATGCTGACATCATTCTTGGCATTGAATGTGATTGCGCTATTTGCAGATATATTTGCCGATTGATTAGCGGTTATGGCAATACTTTCATGACCTGAAGCGAGATGTATCGCTTTAGGTGAAAATACGCCTATTCCAGCGGGGGCATGAACAAGTACACCGGGAGCTTGTAGGTTATTTAAACTATTCTTGAGTGTATCTTGGGATGCTATATCGGCTGGAATAGAACCGCTAATTTCAGCTGACTTTGATAAACTTTTGGCTATTGCGAGAGCTTGCTCTAGTTGCTGTATTGCCTCTTCCATCGCCAACACATCTCCACCAGCTTTATCCTGCTTATCGGTGGTAATAAACAACCCTTTACCCGCGCGAATCGCGCCCCAGCTGTCAGTACGTAGCTCAAAACCGTCACCGCGTTGTTCGCGTTCGGCGTTGACCAAATGCCCCAGGTTTAATTGGGTTTTTCCGCCATACTCAGTGCTGAGCTTAATATGCTCTTGCCCGCGTTTATCCTCCATGCGCAGTTTGTTATTCGCAGGCGTGCGGATCACATTGCGGGTGTTATTTTTATCCGTAACGTGGTCGGGGTGGCGGGAATCATGCAGTGCGTGGGCGATATAAGGACGGTCTGGATCGCCTTCATGGAAGGCGATAGCGACTTCAGTGCCTTGAATCAGTGGGAAATGCATCCCATAAGTATCGCCGGCGTAAGGTTTCGCCAAACGCACGGGCATACTTTCATAGCCCTTGGTTTTATCATCACGATCCGCGTCGAATTTGACCCAGTAAAAGCCGTGTTCATTTTGGTGGGCATAAATGTCGTGCTCTTTTGCGCTGGTGACGCGCGCCATTAATGTTCCGGCAATGACTGGGCGTGGTTTTAGAGCAGGGCGCCAACACAGTGATTCCGTGTAAGGCACGGCGTCGAAACGGACGGTTAGCGCTTTATCTCGGCTGGCGGTAAAGCGTAGGCGAGTAATTAGAATTGGCGATTTGAATACGCTGGGTAACGTCGAACTGAGCGGGTTATCTTGAATACTTAATACTAATAAAGGAGTAAGATCCGCAGCGCTACTTTCTCCGCGTAGTAAAGTCTGACGAGCCAAAAAGCGCTCGTGGTCGAGTCTTGCCCAGAAGTTAGCCGTTTCCGCATCGGGACGAATTTTGTCCCCGCGGGTCAGGTGACGACCTTTATAGTGATAAACATCGCCATAGTTGGTTTTTTCGCCGTCACCGCGCGTCATATCCGCGACAGCGGAAATCAACGTATCTTCCGCCAGTCGGTGGTTATAGTCTTTGGCAAAAACAGTGCTTTCAACCACTTGATGGCGCAAAGATAATCCCCAAACACTGTCAACATGGTTATCGCTCAGCCCAGATGGGCTATTGAGTGGCAGCGTTTTGTCATACACATAGCCGCGTTGGCTGTCTGTAAAGTGGAGTACCTCGGTTTGGGTATCATCTTGTAAACCAAAGCGATAAAAAATACCCACTTCACTGAGTAAACGCTCAATAAATTGGCGGTCACTTTCGTTAATTTGGTTGATTTGTTCGCGCTTTGGGTATGCTTTTTCGAGATGAAATTCGAATTCCCAGCCTTTGAAATTATGTTCGCGCAGAATTTGTTCAACCACATCAGGGATGGATTGGTTGATAAAGAAACGGTGGCTGCGAATTTGATGGCGCAGTAGCGCAAAAAAAGGCTCGATAACTAACTGGTAGCGCGCTTCATCCGCAGAGCCAGAGAGACGGCGGAAATCTGTCACCACGCCATGAACGCGCTTGGCAACGCTCGGCTGAGTGGCGAGTCCCATAAGGTTATTTATCGGTACACAAAAGGTCAGGCTGGCATTACGGCGCAATAATTGTTGAGCAGAAAGATCTTGGGCGGAACAGGTAAACGTAATTTGATAGCGATAGGGTTCGCTAGCGGCTTCACGCCCGGTAAAATGTTCAACGTCCAGTAAATCTGAGTAGCCTTGCACTTCTAGGCGATAGCGGTTTTGACCTTGAAGGAGGTTTTTGGCTGTATCGAGTAGGCTCATGGAGTTATCTCCTCAATATCACTGAAACTCAGGGTGATCCCGTCTTCTTCGCTATACCCCAACGTCAGGCTTTGTGCTTGCTGCTGGTTGGCTTGGCGCATGAGTAGTTGCTGGCTCAGTACCGGTAAAATTTGTTGGTTAAGCAGGCTATCTATATTGCGGGCACCGGTGTCGGGTAATAAACAGGCGCTCACGAGCGTGTCATACAGCGTTTCTTCGATAATGCCTTCAAGCTTGTAGTGGGTGTAGAGACGCTTAATGACGCTGCCTAGTTTCATTTCAACAATTTGGCGCAGTGCCACAGGGCCTAATGGTCGATAAATTAACGTTTGGAAGCGGGCGAGTAAAGCGGGTTGGAAGTGGTCGCGCAAGGTTGGGCGCAGCAGTTCTTGTAACTCGCCGTCGGTAGACTCAGGGAACTCTTCGAGTTGCTGCATAAGCAAGTCGCTGCCCAAGTTGGCTGTCATTAAGATCACGGTATTGCGAAAATCAATTTCACGACCTTCGCCATCGCGCATAAATCCACGGTCGAAGACTTGATAAAACAGGTTGAGCACATCGCGGTGGGCTTTTTCCACCTCATCGAGTAACACGACGCTATAAGGGCGCTTGCGAACGGCTTCCGTTAAAATCCCGCCTTGACCATAACCCACATAACCTGGAGGCGAGCCTTTTAATTGGCTGACGGTGTGGGCTTCTTGATATTCGGACATGTTGATGGTGATTAAGGATTTTTCGCCACCAAACAGCACATCAGCCAAGGCCAATGCAGTTTCAGTTTTACCGATTCCGCTTGGACCGACTAATAAAAATACCCCTTGAGGGCCATTTTCTGAGGCGAGACCCGTGCGAGCAGCACGCAGTCGTTGCCCAAGCCCCAGTAATGGGCTTTCTTGACCCACAACGCGTTTGCCTAGTGAGTCTTCTAACTCCAACAGTTCGGTTTGTTCATCTTTTAATAGGCTGGATAATGGCACGCCTGTCCAGTCGGCGATAACAGTAGCCACAGTTCTAACATCCACATCGGGGGTGATCAGCGGCTCATCTTGTTGAACGCGTTCTAACTGTGATTGGGTATTGCTGACATCTTGGGATTGACGGCGCTGTTCTAAGAGCTCGCTGATAAGGGTTTTTTCTTGCTCAAAACGCTGTTCCAGTTCCGCCATTTGCAGGGCTAATTGCGCATCTTGAGTGACTAATTCGCTCAGCAGGGATTGGTTGGTGGTGTTGCCAATCGCCAAATCATCAAGAATCGCTTGTTGTTCAAGTTCTAATGCATTGCGCTTGGCTTTTAAACGCGTCAGTTCTTCAGGGAGCGTATCGAGGCTCATGCGGATACGGGCGCTGGCGGTATCGAGCAAATCCACGGCTTTATCGGGGAGTTGACGACCGGTCAAGTAACGGCGAGATAAGGTGACGGCGGCTTTGACCGCATCATCGGTAATGTGAACACCATGATATTTTGCGTAGCGTGGTTTTAGTCCACGTAGCATTAAACAGGCTTTTTCGTCATCCGGCTCATCCACTTTGACCACTTGGAAACGGCGTTCTAAAGCGGCGTCACGCTCAAAATATTGCTTATATTCAGACCAAGTGGTGGCGGCAATCGTACGTAATTCACCACGGGCAAGGGCGGGTTTGAGTAAGTTAGCGGCATCAGCGCCACCCGCTTGGTTGCCTGCGCCAATGATGGTATGGGCTTCATCGATAAATAATAGAATAGGGGTTGGAGATTGTTGTACGGCTTCAATCACATTTTTTAAGCGCTGTTCAAATTCACCTTTGACGCCAGCCCCTGCTTGCAGTAGCCCTAAATCTAATGTGCGTAATGATGTGGTTTGCAGGCTAACAGGAACATTACCTTCAACGATGCGTAAGGCTAAACCCTCCACTAACGCTGTTTTCCCAACACCCGGTTCGCCCACGAGAATGGGGTTGTTTTTGCGGCGGCGAGAAAGAATGTCCACCATTTGACGGATTTCGTCATCACGCCCAAAGACTGGGTCAATCGCACCTTCACGTGCTTTTTCGGTCACATCCACCGTAAATTTATTCAGCACTGCCAGTAAGGCATCATTCAGTGTGTTACCGATGACATTCGGTGCAGGGGGTTCGTTAGAGGATTGAGCCTCAAGCGGCGCTTCCGCCGGTAAAGATTGATTATGCGCCGCAAGTTGCTGAACTTCAGGGCGCTCATCGGATTGCGCATCAAGCATCGGTCTTAAGCGTTGTAATTGTGTGATGCTTAAGGTCATTAATGGCCAAAGGGCGTCGTTCGGAACTAAAGTGGGTTGCTTCACCATCGCCGCAAGAATATGGACGCTGCGAATGTGCTCGATATCTTCATCCAATGAGGCAATCACCCATGCGTTTTGAATTAAGTTTAGGAGTGATTTTGAGAGGGATGGGCGGCTATGGATAGAGCGGGGCAGGTTGTCGATGTCTGTTAACAGGCTTTGCCAAAGTGCAGAAATATCCCATTCATAGCGGCGCGCTAACACAGTGATATCACTTTCTCCTAGCTCAAGTAGCTTGAGTAACCAATGTTCGATGGTCACCTCAGCATGGGCGCGTGTTTGGCACAAGGAAGCGGCTGCCTCTAGTGCATTTGCACAGAAAGGGTTTAGGCGACGCAATAACATAACTGAAGAATTTTCCATGTTCTCTCCCTAGATAATCTGGTGGATATCAATGTGTTTAGGCACGCTACCGCCCCTAACCGTTAACCGAGGTTCATAAGGTGATATTCGCGATGGGAATGCGCGGTTGAAAGCGCGTATAGCTTGTTTAATGGCAAAATGTGTTGTGTGTGAGTGAGGTTGCGCAAGGGGCGCAAGAAAAAAGCAGACGCCGAAACGCCTGCTTGTCTTAATTAAGCGGTAGCACGCTCATTCCAAGAATCGGAATGGATGATGTTGCCGTCTTTGTATGTCCAAGTGATTTTTTCATAGCGCAGCTCAATCTCTTCGAGATGGTTGTGCTTCTCTTTACCTGGATCTTTGATGTCGTGCATTTTTGGAGCGACTTTCACGACTTTGACGTTTTCAAGTTTGGTGTTGAAATATTCGACTTCTTGTCCTGCGTCATCAATGCGATACCATTTGAATTCAGCTTCTTTCAAGGTTTGACCCGTGGTCACAGCCTTGTAAAGGTAAGGGCTTGAAGCATCAATTTCTTTAACGAAAATGAATGGCGTATGGATACGAGTACCTGTTAATTTACCGGTATTGTTATCCGTTGGGATGTACAGGTTATGGTCTTGAGCAACCACTTCGATGCTGCCTTCACGGTCTTGTACGTCGACAGAACCTTTAATTTCAGCACCGCCATCATCTTTCAGCCATAAATAAACTGGAATAGCCATAACTACTTCTCCTTTCGTGTGGAATGTGTACCACCATCCATCGATGGTACGGTGTTGACGCCTAATATCTGACAAGCTTCAGCTTGCGGTATCAGGCGAATTTCTACGCGGCGATTGCGAGCTCGTCCGTCAGCGGTGTTGTTGTCGGCAACAGGATTATTTTGCCCGTATCCCTGCACGGCAAAGCAGGTTGGTGAGATATCGCTGGTTTGGATCATCCAATCACGGACAGACTCTGCGCGTTTTAAAGACAGTTTTTGGTTTTGTTCTGGATTCCCGGTGTTATCGGTATAGCCAGAAACCATAATTAACCAGCCGGGTTTGGCTTTGATATTGAGTAGCGCATCAACTAACACTTTAGTTGCACCCGTTTTGAGTGTGTATTGCCCAACATCGAATAAGGACAAACTATCTAAAGTGACGATTTGAGGTGGTGCAGCTGGCGCTTCAGGGGCGATTTCAGGTTGAGACGGCGCCCAACTTCCTAGCAGAGTATGTAAGTAAGGCAATATTCGATTACCTTGATATAACGCTAAAGAGTAAGCGCTTGGGATCCCTTCGCGCTCCCAACGTGCAAGCTCAGCGGCATCATCTTGTAGCTGCTGATAAGCGGTCAATTTGGGTGCGAGTGGAACTTCTGAAAGCTGAGAGAAACGAGCAATATCTTCACCAATATGGCGAATGAGTTGCTGGTTGTGGTGGTAGCTACCGATTAAAGCACCCACTAAGAAAACCCCAAAAATGACGCCAATTGCACCGAGGCTTTTTTCTGTTCGGCTTAAGCTAATATCATGATGTAAGCGGCGTAGCATGACATCCGGTAAAGGGAGTAAATCCGTTGTTTGTACTGAGGAGCGCAATGGCAATGTGGTTTTTTCTTGGATGAATTGCTGCCATAAATTGTTCGGTTGACTCGTGATATCAATCCACTGAATGGCCCATGCGGAAGGGATTTGCTTCGGTGCTCCTGCTTGAGGCGTTGTGAACTGAGGGACTAAAACCTGATTTAACCAACTCTGTAAGGTATCTAGCCACAGGGAAAATTGCAGGCTTTGTTCTGACTGTCCGAAATGTGTAGGTAGCCACACGGAGTAAGGGACTGACATCGCCCCTTCTTGCTCTACTTGAAATTCAGTTTGGTGGCTGAGTAATGTCATCCAAGGGGTATGTTCATCATCAACATGCATAGTGGTCTCAGCATGATGAGGTTTAGAAAGGTATACCGTTACCCAAAATGGCAATTTAGCACCGATTTTTTGACGGCCTTCCCCAATCGCTCGACGCCAGTTGAGTAGCGCTTGTGTCAGGGCTTCTTGCTGGGTAAGTTGCTCGGGTAATACAACGTAAAGTAAGGATAAGTGCCCAGATAGTGAAGGGGCATATTCCACCAATGCGGCAATCAGTTTAACAAGCTCAGTGGGTGCGGATACACGAATATACCAACCTTGATTTGTTTCTCTGTGTAATTGGTCATCCAGAAAGAGTGCTTGAGATTGGCCACAGACTAAAATGACAGGTCCCTGATAATTATCAGCCGGAAATGCACCCGTATAATCATGTTCAGTGGATAACACTTGGCGTCGTTGTTTATATTGCCAAAACAACATTCCACCCGTCAGTACTATGACGAAGGCGGAAACAAAAATGGTGACACTTTGCCCTAGAGACCAAAACCCCCAGAGTAGCCACAAGAAAAGCCCTGTAGCAAAAAGCGTCAGACACTGTCTGATTGGATTTTGCATGCCTATCCCTGTGTCACCCACTGTTGTAGTAAATGTTCTAGCGAAGCACTGAATCCCCACCACATGGCGGCGAGTATTAGGATGCCACCTACCCAACCAAACCAGTAAAGTCTGCGACGGCTAAACCGTAATTTAGGTTTTACGACGAGAGGTAATTCTGAAGCGATCAGATAGTCTGGAAGCTGAGCATTGAGTTGAGCGACGATGTGCTCACGCTCTGGTGCCTCTTTTTGGCGAAACTTACCGACAAACCCGAGGGTAAGCACGCGATGAAAACAGAGCAAAACATCAGGGTTAGGGGCGGTTTCATTTAAAATGCTGCGTAGGCGATCCCAAAGTTTGTCTCCCGCTTCTAATGTATTGAAGTAGCGTGCTTGCAAAGGAGATTGGATCCATGTGTTGTAGCCATCATCTTGGTGTTGGCGATTCATCACAGATTCATCAATTAGGGCACATTGAGCGTATTGCATATGTTCAATGGCGGATTCAGGGTAGCCATGCTCGAGCAGTTTTTGACGTGTTTCATCAATGAGTTGGCAAACGCGACGATAAAAATTATCCCCTTGAGTGATGGCGGTGCCTTGATGTAATTGACAAACCATCAGCCAAGTTTGGGCGAAGATCATGTCGATAGTATGGTGCGATGTTGTATTGTTCATGAGCGAAGTACCGCAAACAGCTCTAATTGAATGTCACCTAACGTGCTCGGAACATAGAACGCACATTGCCCAGAAGAGAGCATGGCTTGACCCGCAGGTGTTTCAATATCTAGCGCAAAATATTGATTTTCTAAGCGAAGAGGAACTGCCGTTGGGACATGGCTGAGCGGTTTCAATGGAATACCATTGAGTGCCACATTAACGACGTCAGCCACATCATCACTGCTACCCGCTTTGCAAAGGAGTGGAAATTGGGCGATCAATAAGTGAGCAGGCAATGATGAGCGAACCGATAAGTAAAAATCGGCTTCTTCACGTAATCGACCATCATGGAGTTGACCTTTCCAGAATGGACCTTCTTTCGCCAATTCAATGCTAATAACGCGAGAAGGCAAACTGGCTTCAAGCAGTGTATTTAACAAGGCAAAAAGAGGTGGAAAAACGAGCTCTGGCTGCTCATGTTTGTATAGCGGGATATCTTCCAGCTTACTCTCTAAGGAAAAAGTTAATAAGCTGCCCGCTAAACGAGCTAGCTCCCGATAGAGTAATTCAGGATGACGATGTAATGCCGTGCTGAGCTCATTGAGGACGGGTTCGGCACTATTGAGTGAATTCAGTAACCAAAACAGTGAAACATCAGCGACCACAAAGTCGGCCATTTTTTCATTACTTTCGCGACGTAGCGCCATTAAACGACGGCGCTTAGCCACTAAACGGTGCATAAACTCAGAAAGCAATGTTCGTAATTCAGCACTTCCTTGACAGGAAAGTAAGGGAGGAATGAAGTGGCTATCAAATTCCCACATTCCTTGAGCGTTGCGAATAAGGCGCGCAACAGGGCAGGTCATATAGGCTTCATTCTCATCATGAGCAAAACGCAGTGTTGCCACGTGACGTAACACGGCAATGTCTGTTTGCTCATGCCCTAATAAATCTTGGACTTTAACCCATTCTTGGCTAAATCGGCGTGGGCGATCGGTTCCTGTTTCGGGAACTAAGTTTCCGCCATTGGCTAACATTAAAGGCAATGCCAGAACGATATCCAATGACTGGCGATCCGCATAATCATTGAGGGACAATACCGGAGGAAGGGCATCAGCTAAGGTTGTGTCAATCAGTGTGCCATCGTGAAAGCGCACCACGATTTTTTGGGCGCTTACGCGAGAGAGCGTTAATGCACTGACATCAAACTCGGTACTAATGACGCCCCACGTGGAGGCGATACCCATTTGTGCGACCACTTCAGCAACATGACCGTCCCAACGGGCTTGCTGTTGAAATTGCTGAGGGGCCAAAAAGGCCCCGTCTGTCCATAGGGGACGGTAGATTTTCATCCTGAATGACCTTTAATAACCGTTAGGCTTTTGCTTTAGGCATTTGTGAAACTAGCGATAAATCAACATCCATACCTTCGACTTGGAAGTGTGGAACCGCGTACAGTTTCACACGGAAAAAGCCCGGGTTATCTTCGATATCTTCAACAACCACTTTTGCATCACGCAGCGGGTGAGAAGCTTGTAAATCATCGCCTGGGTCGGTCATTTCAGTGACTAAGCCACGAACCCAGTTGTTGAGTTCTAATTCAAGTAAGCGTCTGTCTTTGGTCGTACCAATGTTTTCGCGTTGAATCAGCTTCAAGTAATGGGCGATACGGGACAGTAAGAAAATGTATGGCAAACGAGCGTTGATACGGCTGTTTGCGGTGGCATCAGCCGTATCGTATAACGCAGGCTTCTGCGCCGAGTTAGCAGAGAAGAAACAGGAGTAATCACGGTTTTTGTAGTAAGACAGCGGGATAAATCCAAGATTAGCGAACTCAAATTCACGGGTTTCAGGGATCATCACTTCGGATGGAATTTTGACCTGACTGCCCGTTCCTAAATCAAACAGGTGGATCGGAAGATCTTTAACAGCACCACCGGCTTGAGGTCCGCGAATTTGGACACACCAGCCATTGTTGATAAAGCTTTTTACCATGTTGGCAGCAAAGGCAAATGTGGCATTCGTCCACAGGTATTTTTCGTGATCTGGACCTTTCACTTCTTCAACGTAATTGAAGCTACGAACAGGGATTGTATCTGGACCGTATGGCAGACGACCAAGCACACGAGGCATGGTTAAGCCAATATAACGCGCATCATCAGAGTCACGGAAAGATTTCCACTTAATGTACTCAGCGCGGTCAAAATAGTTACCAATATCTTTGATTGCCGCGACTTCTTCCATGGTTTCTTTGCCGAAGAATTTAGGTCCCACGGAGCCAATAAATGGCATATGAGCTGATGCAGAGACTTTAGAGATACTGCGTAATAAGGCGATATCTTGTGGGCTACGGTCAAATTCATAGTTAGAGATCATCGCTGCAATAGGTTCACCGCCTGGGGTGTCATATTCCGCAATGTAGGTATGGTGGTAAAGACCACTTTGGATGATTTCAGGACTATCTTCGAAATCTTGTCGCAAATCATCTTTGGCGATATCAAGTAACTCAATTTTGACGTTTTGACGAAAATCGGTGCGATCAACGAGGAATTTTAAACCACGCCAAGTGGATTCGACTTTTTGGAAGTCTTGATGGTGCATCACTTCGTCAAGTTGTTGGCTGATTTGCTTATCAAGTTCAGCAATATGATGATCAAGCAGGTTGCGGTCTAAGCGCTCGACTTTTTGACCGGATGATTTTAAGCGGTCTAAAAAGACTTGAACAGCGACGGTGACACGCTCGTCAGCTGTTGTATCCGCTAGCGCAGCGTTATCTTGAAACGCATTAATATCACTGATTGATGCGACTGGCGTTAAATTGATTTTTTCAAATAATGAAGCATAAACACCGTGATTAGAGGTGTCGTCAAGTACAGTGGTTGCACCTTGGGTTGATTCAGTTTTTACAGACATCAGCATAATCCTTTAGTAATCCAAATTAATCTTTCTTCGGTGCCAGTTGAGCTAGCTCTTCGCGAAGTTCATCACTGAGTTCTGGATCCTTAAGGATGTTTTCCAATTCACGGCGGAACGTTGCGTTATCGAGGAGATTAGATTTCAGGTCGCGCAGCAGATTACGCATCGCTAACATTGCGCGCAGTTGTGGGATTTGGCGGGCGACTTGCTCAGGTTCAAAATCCTTCATATTTTTGAAAGAGAGGTTGATGCTTTCTTCACTTCCATCACCGGCAAGGGTGTTTTTCACCGTGAGGTTAATGGTTGGCGCAAATTCAGTGAGTACACTATTAAAGTTATTTTTATTGATATTCACTTTTTCGCGCTCAGATAATGCTCGATTATCTTGTCCATTGCTGTAATCACCCACCGCTAATAATTTAAGTGGTAATTCCACTTTTTTCTGCGCACCACCCGTGTGCAAGTCTAATTTGATATTAACCCGAGCCTTCGGTACTTCATTTTGGAAGCTATCTGACATTTTAGGAGTCCTTTAGTGGTATTACTCGCTTTAAATATGAATTATTGGTAAATGAAATATATTCTTAAACTTTAATTTGGCTTAAATCAGTTTGCTATTTTATATAATTTTAAGACTGATAGATCAAGGTTTCTAATGGATATGATTTTATGTTTGAGTACGACGTAACGTATTTTTACGTATTAGCAGCTATTCAATTAATTAAAAACCATTTAAAATCATAGTTGATGTGTGTTTACAATGAATGTGAGTGAATAATTGGCAGGAGATCTAGAAGGGTAAAAATAGAGAGTATTCTTAAGAAATTTAGAATATATAAATAATTCTACACATAAATAGAGTGATATCGGACGATAATATAGACGAACTACTATTCGTGGAGTTATTTCTAATTTTTAATATAAATCGTTAATTAAAGCTAAAAATAAAGTGTAAAAAAATGTGTAGTGAATATAAATGACTCGCAAAATTTAAAATAAAGCATAATGGATGATTATGCTGAATTAATTTGGTTTACTAAGATTTATTCCGGATTATTTAAAAAATAATTTTGTTGAGTGAGGTATTGCACAAAATTTAGATAGTTTTCGTGTGAATCAAACGCTCGTTTTGGGAAAATAAAGGCGCTAGTTCTATCAATAAATAGATAATGTGTATCTCCATTTTGTTTTATAAAACGCATTGAATTCCAATTGTAGTGCCATAAACCATAAGCACTCTCAATGTGTAATCCATTCTCATCTGCTGTGAATGTTTTTGTGCAGAAAGTCGAGCTATCCGCATCAGGAATCGCTTTGTTCAATGTTTTAAACAAACGTATTGCAAAGATGGCATAAAGTAATATCGCCATCAGAACAGCGACAATAAATTGCCCCATATTAAGCTCGATATCAAAATGCTGGAGCAAGGTGAATACCCCTCCCATGATGGCAAAGAAAGCCAAATAGAGCAGAGTATAAGTGAGCAAACTGCGGTTTTTGGGTAAAAAGTAGTTATTTTTATGGCAGTAGCGGCTAAAGGCGATAAATTCTTGGCGTGATAATGCAACTGTGACGGATAGCGACATGCTGTATAACTCAATAAAAGGTTAAAAGAATAGTGGCTATTATTCCGATAGCAATGCAATTTGGCTATCAGATAATGGTTAAAGAAAGGGAAACATTGAATAACAAAAAGCCAACCGAAAAGGCTGGCTTGAGTGAGAATTTGGTCGGCACGAGAGGATTTGAACCTCCGACCCCGGACACCCCATGACCGTGCGCTACCAAGCTGCGCTACGTGCCGATTAATGAATACACGCCTTTACAACAAGGGCTTTAGGCAAAAAATATACTACTCAAAACATTGGCAAAATCAAGAGCAAATTCATATGACTGATTGAAATTTAAGCGCTAATTTTCATTGAAGCGTTTAAGTTCAGTGAAGATTTTCAGTAGCTCAGCAAGGTCTGGTTTGTCGTCAGTCTGCTCGTTGCCTTGTGGGTCATAGATATTAAATTGACCATTATGATCCATATACATGGTTGCGCTGTTGGTGGTAATAACGACATCGCTTTTATCGCCAGTGATCACCCACGGATAAGTGCGCTGCGCACTGAAGAGATCTTCACCTTGGCTGTAATCATCAGGCGGGTTATTAACATGTAACACACGCTGCATGAGGGTGGTCATTACGTCTTGATGGCTAGTCAGCTTATCAATTTGTTGTGCTGGAGTATTCGGCCAGTAGATAAATAACGGAACTTGCATACTGTCACGGTTAAAGTGTTTCTTATTCACCCAATCAGTCTCTTGCGAACCGTTACTGTTGTAGTTTGCTGTGATCACTACAATGGTATTGTTAAGCTTGTTCTGGCTCTTTAACGTCTCAATGACTTGACTGATTTGGTTATCCGTTTGATGACTTCCCGGCGTTCCCTTGATATTTAAGAATGAGAACCAAGGAGAGCCATGTTTCACGTTATCTAGCCATAAATTCCACTGTGCAATAGTTTGTTTGTCACTGTCCGATGCTTTTGTTGGCAAAGAGTAATCAGACAAAATCGCTTGTCGGAATAATGGTGAGCTAAACCCATCAGTGGAGAATAAACCAAACTGATAGCCTTGATGCTGTAAAGCTTCAATCAAGACAGAAGGGTGGCGTCCATTGAGAATATTATCAATATAACTTGAGGAGATACCGTAGAACAGCCCAAATAGGGCGGTGTCATTACGTAACCCAGAAGTATAGTGATTGGTAAATTGGGAGCTGATATTTTTGAACTCTTTCAGTGAGTTCATTTGGTTTTGCTGAGAAACATTACCTAAATCATCGACAACCAATAAAAGTAAATTGTAACCCGTACCTTGGTCTTGGTAGCTAAGTGGCTTCAATGGGTACTGAAGTTTCAGTGCAGTTGGGCTACCTTGCTGGAAGACACGATTTTGATGTGCAGTCAGGTCGAGTAGCCCATATTTATCAAGAAGTTTACGCGCTGTCATTGGTTGAGACAGCGGGTAGTTATAGCGTTGCATCGTGATCGGGCGATAAAAATTGGCATCCGCCCACGCATACATTAAATGCGACATCACAAACGTTGCGATGAATAGGCCTGCCAGTGGGCGCCCAAATGTTTGACGACTTAAGCTGCGTAATTTTTGCCAGCTCCAGGTCGCAAATAGCATCTCAACCAAAAAGATAATGGGGATACTGATGAACATCAGTTGCCATTCGCGTGCCATTTCACCTTTGGCGGGGTTAATCACTAAATCCCAAACCTGAGGCGTAAGATGGAGGCCAAATTGGCTAAAGACGCGAATATCAAAGAGTAATAAGGTGAGTCCCGCGGTGGCTAGCGCCACACAAATAACCCTCAACAATCGTTGGGACATAACGATAAAGGTCAGTGGAAAGATGATTAGCAAGTAAGTGGCGAACACCACAAAACTGAAATGACCCAACCAACTGACGAAGGCATAAGCGCGACCAGCGAAGGTGTCTGGCCAGTCAAAAATAAACAGATAGCTGCTACTTAGCAAAAGGCAAAGTAGTATATTAAAAAGTGCAAACCAGTGCCCCCAACCAATCATGTTGGAGACTTTATCACGGTAGCGCTGATGGGTGACCATGCTGTTTATTTATCAACCAAATTAGTGTGATTTATCTTCTTGTACAGAAGAAAGTAATGCATTGGCAAAAGACTCTGCAATCATTTTACGCTGAGCAGGGGCGACAGACGTATTGAGCAGATTGGTAACCATGTTACCAAGTACCATTAATGATAGATCAACGGGAGTATGGTTTTTTTCTAACACACTAACAAGGTCAGACAGTAAACCTTCAACTTTTTCATCACTATAGCGAGATGATTGTGGCATAAATTATGACATCCTAAATTAATGAAAGCTCCATATGATAGCCCATTGTGGGTGACTTTTCTTCTTTCTTTAAACAAATTTTCGTTTAATTGATAATAATGTTTATTTAGATCACCGAAGTGGATAATAGTTCGCCACAAAAGTAATAAAAAAATGGCGGTTAACGGTTTCAGTTGCAGACAAATACTAACAGTGTTTGAATACGCGACATTATTTCTGCTAGCGAAAGGAGCCAACAATGAGTCTGGAAATTACCCAGATAGCGTTACACCAGTTGATTAAACGAGATGAACAGACCTTAGAAGTCATGTTGCGTGATTCGTTATTGACGACAGACAATGTTGTGCAAGACATGATGGCAGAATTACATCGTGTATACAGTGCAAAAAGTAAGGCATTTGGTGAGTTTAACGAAGAGAGTGAACTTGCTGAAGCGTTAACGTTACTGCGTAAGGGCGAAGAAGAGTTTTTAGGCTTTAGCCGCGCAATGACCGTGCGTTTAAAAGATGAGCTGGCAAAATACCCGTTTGCTGAAGGCGGCATCGTTCTTTTTTGCCAATATCGTTACTTGGCAGTGGAATACCTGTTGATTGCCGTACTGAATAGCTGCGATAGCATGTTTGTGACCGAATCCCTCGATTTAGGTACGACTCATTACTTAGATATTCCGCATGCGGATATTGTGGCGCGTATTGATTTGACTGAATGGGAAACCAATCCAGAATCGAAGCGTTATCTGACTTTCCTTAAAGGGCGAGTAGGGCGTAAAGTATCTGATTTCTTTATGGATTTCTTGGCTGCATCTGAAGGTTTGAATGCGAAGGTGCAGAATAAAGGGTTAGTCCAAGCATTGGATGATTTTTGTGATAATGCACAAATGGATAAAAACACTCGCCAAGCCTATCGCCAGCAAGTCCATAGCTATTGCAGTGAGCAATTGCAATCAGGCGAAGAAATTGAGTTGAAAGAACTCTCGAAAGAGTTACCGATGGTGGAAGAGCAAAGCTTTGAAGATTTCACTCGCCAAAATGATTATCAATTGGAAGAGAGTTTTCCTGCTGATCGCGGTACTTTAAAGCAGTTGACGAAATTTTCAGGTAGTGGTGGGGGAATTACGATTAGCTTTGACGCGATGTTAATGGGAGAGCGTATTTTCTGGGATCCTGTAACAGACACATTGACTATTCGTGGAACTCCGCCAAATTTACGTGACCAGTTGCAACGTCGCGGTAATAAATAGTGAACGATAGATTTTCTATAGAAATCTTACGTTAGAAATCTTACGTTAGAAATCTTACGTTAGAAATCTTACGTTAGAAATAAATAACGCCGCAATTGCGGCGTTATTTACTCGGCGTCCCGAAAAAACTTTAAAGCTCGGCTATGGGCTTAATTAAGCGCGCAGGAAGTCAATGTGCGTCACTTTTGGCTTAAATGGGTGACGTTGAACAGCCTGAACTTTTACTTTAGTTTCTTTACCATCGATAACCAGAGTCAGAACTTCGTAAAATTCTGCTTTGCTTTCTTGGTTAATGATTTCATCGTGGTTCAGAGTAACAGAGATAGCTTCTTGGTTGCCACCGTAAACGATAGCTGGCAGTTGGTTAGCTCTGCGCAGGCGGCGGCTCGCACCCTTACCCTGCTCTTTACGTTCAATTGCATTGATAGTTAACATTACAATTTCTCTATAAAAGAAAAAATAAAAATCCTGCTACAGGCGACCCAGCAGCAGGTTCGAGATTTGGCCCTGTAACATCATTTCGCGAAGCGAGACATACAAAGGCGGGCGGCATTTTAACGAAAAAACGGCTAGCGGGCAATCATTAAGATCATTATCTTTCTGACTTGGCATGATTTATTCATCATTAATCGCGTTTTTTCTGATTATCTTAATGATGCAGCAAGACGGAAACGTCCCTGATAATCAAAGATTTTTTCTCTAATCTCCCAGTAGCTTTCTTTTTTTCGCGCAACAATAAATTGCGGGTAACGTAATAATGCTTGTTGTGAAATTATGTCGTTCGCATTATTCCAATGGAAGGGAACGCCAGGGGCACGGTGATGCTCGCGTAAAAATCGGAATTCAAATGCGCGTTTTTGAGCGGAGGTGGTGAGTCTAAAACGCTCAGACACCGACGTGCCATCCTCATCATAGTAAGTGATTTTCAGCCATTCGCCTTTTGCATCCGAGCCTGAAGTGAGTTCCATTCCCCCGCAGCGTAAAATTAGCGCATCTTTAAGCCGTAAAGCGGCTTTAAGCATATCATCGGGGTCAGTAAGGACTTCTTGGCATTTATGGCAACGCCGTGCGGCAATGTCATTTTCAGCACCGCAATGAGGGCATTGTTTAAATCGAAAGCGAAACTCGCATTGTTGTTTTCGCCCATGCTCATCTTCTTCCCATCCCTGACAACGGCGCCCGTAGTGCTCGACAATTTGACCATCTGCAGTACATTTTCCCCAAAAAACATTGGCAAATTGACACAGTGGACAGAAAACTTGGACTGGAACGCTGGTGGAGTTGGGTTTGCTGCTACCTACTTCGGGGCGAAAGAGGTCATGAGGATTTCCGGCATAGTCCAGAATTAGGCACTGTTTCTTTCCTTCACTCAAACGTAAGCCACGTCCAACGATTTGCTGATATAAGCTGATGGACTCTGTTGGACGTAAGATGGCAATTACGTCTACGTGTGGCGCATCAAAACCTGTGGTCAGTACTGAAACGTTGACAAGATAATGTAATTGCTTGTTTTTAAATTGCTGAATGATGTTTTGGCGCTCAAGGGATGGTGTCTCTGCGGTGACTAATGCCGCGGTATCTTGAGGTAAATAACTTAGGATCTCTTTAGCATGTTCAACCGTAGCGGCAAAAATCATGCATCCTTGTAACGGTGTGGCATACTCAATAATCTGCGTCACAATTTTTGGTGTAATTCGCTGCTGTTTTTTGAGGGATAAATTGAGTTCTTGCTCGCTAAAAATTCCCGATTGGTTAACCGATACCTGACTAAAATCATATTGCAGCACTGGCATATCAAGGCGTTCAGGGGGAACCAAAAATTGGTTTTTGATCATGTAATGCAGCGGCAATTCATAGATACAATCACGGAAAAAACAGCGTTCATCCCCTTTAACCATTCCGTGGTAGTGGTATTGGTAAATCCACCCATGCCCTAGGCGATAGGGAGTCGCGGTCAAACCTAAAATGCGCAGTGCAGCGTTATGCTTTTGTAAGCTTAGGATAATTTGTTGATACTGACTTTCTTCGTTTAAGCTGATGCGATGACATTCATCGATGATAACTAAAGAGAATTTGTCGTCAAAGTGTTCAAGATTACGCGCTACCGATTGTACGCTCCCAAAGACCACTTTACTGTGGGATTCTTTGCGATTGAGGCCTGCTGCGAAGATATCAGCTTCTAGACCATAAGTTAGATATTTGGCGTGGTTTTGCTCAACTAACTCTTTGACATGGGCTAAAACTAATACGCGCCCACGAGCCAGCCTCGCTAATTCTGCGATCACTAAGCTTTTTCCTGCTCCTGTCGGGAGCACAATCACCGCAGGTGTAGTGTGACGTCGAAAGTACTGGATTGTCGCGTCAACGGCTTCTTGTTGGTAAGGGCGTAAAGTAAAACGGGATGAGGCTGCAGGCATATGAGTTAGTTTTTTCAAAAAAGTCAGATTATTAATGTTAAATTTAAGTTAGATCCGTGGCTAGGTCTAAATTTAAGCGTTCCCTTTGCTGTGCTATCACTTGTAACAGGTTATTGGTATAATAAATTATGTGATAGTAATCACAGCAATCCATCTTTCTATCTTATGACAGCGCGGTGCTATTGTACCTCTCGCTGACATTCCATCAAGTTAAGAGAATCTATGCGACTGGATAAATTTTTGTCCCAGCAACTTGGGATAAGCCGGAGTTTGGTGGCGCGTGAGCTGCGTGCTGGTAATGTCATGGTTGACGATGAAGTAGTAAAATCAGGTTCGATGCAGGTGGGTCTTGATAATGAAGTTGCCTATGATGGCAATGTGTTAGTGCAAGTTACGGGGCCTCGCTATTTTATGCTCAATAAGCCTGAAGGCTATGTTTGCTCAACCGATGACCCAACGCACCCAACTATTCTCTATTTTATTGATGAGCCCATCGCCCAAAAACTGCATGCAGCAGGTCGCTTAGATATTGATACGACTGGGCTAGTGTTATTAACGGATGATGGTCAGTGGTCTCATCGCATCACCTCACCAAAACATCATTGTGAGAAAACCTACCGAGTTCAACTGAGTGAAGATATCGCGGATGATGTCGCGGCACAGTTTGAACAAGGCGTCATGTTAAATGGCGAAAAATCACTCACGAAACCTGCGCAGCTGGAAATTATCTCTCCACGTGATGTCCGACTGACAATCAGTGAAGGGCGCTATCATCAAGTTAAACGAATGTTTGCGGCAGTCGGAAATCATGTGTGTGGTTTGCATCGTGAGCGAGTGGGGGAAATTCGTTTAGATGAGCAGTTAGAGCCGGGTGAATACCGTCCACTGACGGAAGCAGAGATTGAAAGTATTACGGTTCCCCGTTAATGATGTCATAGCAGGAGTTAATAAGTGCAACAACAGCGTTCATCCTATTTGGGGCTGATTTTAATTTTAGGTTTGCTATCAATGCTAATGCCATTAGCGATTGATATGTATTTACCGAGTTTCCCTGCAATGACCGGTTACTTTAATGTAGATGAAGGGCGCATTCAGATGACCCTGAACAGCTACATTTTTGGTTTTGCAATTGGTCAGCTTTTTTATGGTCCGATGGCGGATAGTTTAGGACGCAAACCCGTCATTTTAGGTGGGGTGATTGTCTTTGCACTAGCCTCTGCGGCTTGTGCTGTTGCAGAATCTATCGATACATTTATCTGGCTGCGTTTCCTTCATGGATTTGCGGCAGCCGCAGCCAGCGTCGTGATCAACGCCTTAATGCGTGACATGTTTACTAAAGATGAATTTTCCAGAAGTATGTCTTTCGTCGTGTTAGTGATGACCATTGCACCGTTGATGGCACCTATCATGGGCGGCGAAATGATGCGCTGGTTCTCATGGCATGCCATTTTCTGGAGCATTGCGATTGCAGCTGTCATCGCTGTGGTGCTGGTTAGTTTATTTATCCGAGAAACGCTACCGGTTGAAAGGCGACAAAAATTCCATATCGGAACTACATTACGCCAGTTTGCGACGTTATTTAGAGCCCGCCAAGTGTTGTTCTATATTTTGGCCAGCTCATTTTCGTTTTCCGGTATGTTTTCTTTCTTGAATGCAGGGTCATTTGTCTATATCGACCTTAATGGGGTATCGCCTCAACATTTTGGCTATTACTTTGGCATTAATATTGTCTTCTTATTTATTATGACGACGATTAACGGCAAATTTGTAAGGCAATTTGGCGCTGAGCGAATGTTATATTTTGGGATTATTGTTCAGTTCGTTATGGGAATATGGTTATTAACGACGACAGCATTGGGTATGGATTTCTGGACATTGGTGATTGGCGTCGCGATTTATGTGAGTGGGATTGCCATGATCACCTCAAACTCGATGGCAGTGATCCTCGATAATTACCCTCATATTGCAGGAACAGTTTCTTCACTTGCAGGCACAATTCGCTTTTCTATTGGTGCATTGGTGGGAACGCTGTTATCAATGATCCCAGCTAAAAATGCATGGCCGATGGTAGGCTCGATGGTAGGCTGTGTGGCACTTTCCATGTTATTTGTGCTTTTAGCGAAACGCGCAAAATAGCACTCCTTATTGAATCAGTTTCAAGGATGAAACTGATAAATCCATTAGTTTCCTTCAATGACTTATATCATTCTGATTTATCTCACGAATGCACTATTCACAATACCTATAGATTAACCTGCTTGATACATCGATAAAACTGACTAATTACGCAAAGTAATTAAAGTATTTATCAAGAAATGATCCATATCAATTATCTTAAGTCGAATATTTGTTAAATTTCTGTTTTCAATGAAAGGTGGGACTCACTTTCTAATGATCCGAAATAAGGTTACATGAGCTTAAAAAATAGATAATTGTTAATATATTTGAGTAATAATGTAAAAAATAAATTGATTTATTATGGTTTGTTTTGAAGGTTATTCTCAAAATTTGTTTAAAAATTAACTTTTTTGTCAAAAAAATTCGTATGCAATGATGTGTGTCACAAAAATTTAACGACATGCTACTTTTTTAATGTTATATTTAAGTTCTTGCTTTTAACATTCATGTTACTTTTGGGATGAGTTAAAAGTTCGGTTTGAACGAGGATTTCTTTAAGACTTATGTAGCTCTATTCGCTCTCTAATATAGAGAGAGGTACAAGGAAGAGAGACGTTGTCTCTTGGGGGAGTTTCAGTATCTAAAAGAATCGATATTCATTGAGTGAAATGTAAATTAAATGGCGATTTAGCTAGTCAATTTACTTGGCAAAATGATGACATATTTTAATAGGAAATTTTTGTGGAAAAATTAGGTCTTTCGGTGGTGCACAGGCTGCCGCAAAGCTATCGCTGGTTATCGGGAAAAATAGGTACGGATGTTGAGGTTGTGCCTATGAATGATATTAATAGCGATAAGCTAGTGGGGCTAAAATTGCTGAGCCACGACTGTGCAACAGATTGTATTGCAATGAAGCATTTGTCTGAATCGTTATCGGAAATGCAGATCGATAACGCCATTTTAGAATGGCAAAAAGAGATGTGTTTATTTATCCGAGCGAGTGATGAGCTAACAGCAATGTGCCGTTTAAAAGCATCGGGTGTTGCTATCGCAGAAATGGCTTCTGGTTTCTATTGTGCCTAACGGCATTGAGACTATTTAATATTAAGGTCGTCTTTATGATATTCGGCCCAATAAAAAAGCTTCCGGTTTAGAGCCTGGAAGCTTTTTTATTGGCAAGGTATCTATATATTACTGCATTAATGTTTCTGGGTCTTAGGAACCATTAACAACACGGCGGCTTGCGTAATAACGCTTGCTCCAATAATCGTTAGTCATTTCAGAAACGATAACGCCATTGCTTGTAGAGGCGTGAACAAATTTATTGTCCCCGATATAAATCCCTACATGCTTCATCGTGCGACCTGTTTTAAACAGAACTAAGTCACCCGCTCTTAAATTATTGCGTTTTACACTTTTACCTGAAGATTCTTGTTCAGAGGTAGTACGTGGTAATTGCACGCCAAATTGCTCGAGGAAAGTACGTTGTACAAAGCTAGAACAGTCAATACCACTTTTAGTGGTTCCACCTAGACGGTAGCTTACGCCTTTCCAGCTTGCATATTGATCCATGATTTTGGATTTGGTATCAACACTTCTGACTAAATCTTCGAATTCATCTTGAGATGCCATTGCGAGTGAGTCATTCGATGTTGCGTTTAACATGCGAACATCTGAAGATCTTGCGGTAGTTTGACCATTCTTCGATGTTTTCGGTGCCGTACATGCTGAAAGCGTTACGGCAATTGCGACTGCCGGAACAATGCGCCAGACATAGCGCTTAAATTTTTCAGAAGTTAACATTAATAGAATATCCCTTGCCATTTTATTTATTGCTGTGTGGAAACTACACAACACACTTAAACTGATCCCTGTGAAAAACGCATTTTAACGACTGAGTGTATTTTTCGCAGAAAGTGTTTATGTATTGAACAAATTATGCTCTAAATTAGCAGCTGTCTTGTGCTCTAACACCTGTTGATTATAAAAAGATAATCAGAAGCTGCTAAAAATCGTACTTATTTTATATATTTGGCTGATGAATATTGAGTTCTTTAACCAAACATAAAGAATATACATAAACAACGCTGAAATGGCGAGTTAATAGGGGGATAATTTACAAAACATTATATAAAACGAGAGATCCATCATTAACTTGCCTTCAGAATGCGAATAATCCAGTTTTTTTGCGCCCTTACAGAGACCGTTCTCAAAGAAAATATGATCATAGTCACATTTCTTATCTAATATCTTTATAAAAACAGTGGGGATTTTTTAAATTTCAATCTGAATTGTAAAGAAGTTTAAATTTATATTATTTGTCACCTAAATGTAAAAGCAATTGGCTGTATCCGATAGGTATATGTTGCGGATATTCTTACTACATTATCGTGTGTTTTTTATGCATTAGTCTTCAAGTTAAGAAAGCTAAACAGCTATGTTCACCATTAGGTGCTATGAAGTTTCACGCTTTTAATAAGTGAAAGGAATTAAATAGATTAAATTTTCACTAAGAAAATGAATTTATATAGAGAGTTGTTTATAGCTGTTCTGATTAATAAATATCAAATTTGATTGTTGGAGTAGATGACTGGTTTTAATAAAATACAGAGTGATTTGTTATATAAATGAAATTAGTTTCAATGGGATTTATTGCGTCTAAGTTAAATTAAAGGCGTTAAAGGTCGTGTCCATCCTTTGGGGTTATTTGAAAATAAAAAATAGCGACCATAAGTGGAATAACTATTCCCCTCCGCAAATTAAGCTTATATCCGAAATTTATTAAGTAATGCATCAATTAGATGTAAATAAATTTTAGTAATTGACGATAACTTAATTTTAAGCGGAGAAATTCTTGTGGATCACTCAGTAAAAAAAATAACATTAGCAGTATTTTCTTTAATGGCATTAACATTCGGTATGCACGCTAAGGCGTCTACGCACAGCGAAGCAAAACCCGTTTCATCAGGCACAATCCACTTTGTTGGCGCAATTGTCGCATCACCTTGTGTTATCACGAGTATTGAGCAGAGCATTGATACAAAATGCTGGAATGATGATGGCGTCGTTAAAACGACCTCAGTAAAGTTTAATAAATTAAGTGAAAAAGGGACTGTGCTTCCAAATCAAAAAGGAACTCAAACATTTAAATGGATTAACAAGGAAAATAAAATAGGGGTTTACACGGTTATTTATGACTAATAACTAAATTTTCATATTTATATTAATTTTTGAATATTAAATGGAATGCTATTCTAGGATGAATTGGTGATGTTTATTTATAATGATGCCTATGGGCGGAATGCCCATAGGTAATGTAAGCTTATTTTCTTATTAAGAAAATAGGGCGAAATAATTAATCACAACGGCCCATATAACGGCGTTCAGGAATATGAATACGGATTTTTTCACCGGTCGTTATATATTCAGGAACTTGAACGGTTAAGCCTGTCGGCATTGTTGCAGGTTTAGTACGAGCACTCGCAGAAGCGCCTTTAATTCCTGGTGTTGTTTCAGCAATCACCATATCGACAGTTTGTGGTAATTCAAGTGCTAGAACTTGCCCATCCATTGTTAAAACCTGCATTCCTGGTAAACCTTCTTCAGGAATAAATAACAGCTCTTCTTCAATATCAGATTTTTTAAAGATATATGGGGTATAGTCTTCATTGTCCATGAACACATACTCATCACCATCAATATAAGAGAAGCTTACCGCACGGCGAGTGAGTGAAATTGTGTCTAAAATATCATCACCTTTGAAGCGCTCTTCAACTTTTTGGCCAGTTTTGATATCGGTAAAGCGCATTTTATACAGTGTACTTGCGCCACGAGCGCTTGGGGATTGGATATCAATGTCTTTAACCAGCAGTAATTTCCCGTTGTAGTTTATTGCAAAACCACGTTTGATTTCGTTGGCCTTGGCCATAAATAACCTTCTTTGTTATTGTCAAAAAGAGTTCGACAAAATTACTCGCAGATAAGGGATTAGGCAAGATGTTAACATCAAAAAAATCCCTAGTTTTCACGCTAGGGATCTCTTTTTAACCAATGATTGTCTTTGAATAACTTAATAGACAGGTAATAAACCTAACAGAGACAAAATATGTGCTGCTGCGTTAATCAAACCAAATAAGATGACGAACCCAATCACAAAGCTTCCGCCGGGTGTTCGATAGCTATTATTGGGAAAACGCTTACGGCTTGCTCTTGCCATCATGGCAGGGACAATGACCGCCCAAATAGTGGCTGCGAGTCCTGCAAAACCAATGGCATAAATAAAGCCGTTAGGGAACGCTAAACCTAAAATTGTTGGTGGTAAGAAGGTAATAATAATCGATTTAAAACGCCCTTGATGGCTATCGTTAAATTTAAAGAAGTCAGCGATAAAATCAAATAAGCCAAGGGAAACGCCTAAAAACGAACTTGCTAATGCCATGTAAGAGAACAGCGTTAAAAATTGCGAAATAAAGCTACTCTGTGCGGAAATATTCATTTGATTCAGCAACGCGCCAATATTGTTACCATTTTCTCTGATCGCAATAAAAGACGAACGTGGAATATTACCTTGGATAGCATACTGCCATAAGATGTAGATAGTGACAGTAATTCCTGCGCCGTACACTAAGCTCAACATGACACTACGGCTGTCTTTATTGTAGTACTTCACTAATCCCGGCACGTTACCGTGATAACCAAAAGAGGTTAGTAAATAAGGCAACGCAGCTAATGCATAAGGTAAATATTCACTTTGACTATTTTCATATTGGTCGAAAAGAATCAACGGTGAGGCGGTAGTGACCATGCCGCCGATGGACATCACAAATGTGATCACCATCCCGCCAATTAAAATCGTACTTAACCTATCAACTGCACGGGTAGATAACCAAACAAAAAACGCGATAACGACTGCAAAAACAAAGCCAGAAAGCGCTTGTGGAACTTGAACATATTTTGAAATGTTCTCAGTAATGATCGAGCTACCCGCCGAAATATAGGCATAGGTTAAAATATACAACACAAACGTGATGGAGAGAGTGTTAATGGTATTCCAGCCAGAACCTAATAAATCCTTCACCATGGTATGAAAACTAGCACCTGCTGGGTAATTCATATTGGCTTCTAAAATCATTAATCCTGATAACAACATACAGATAAATGTGTAGATCAGTAAGACAACTGAACCGGAAAACCAAACACCTGAAGTCACCATCGGAATAGAAAACATACCTGCACCGACTGCGGTACCGGCTATGATCATTGAGCCGCCTAAAATAGAGGGGCGCTTTGGTGGTTTTGTTACATCGGCTTCCATGATGACTCCTGAATGATTGTTTCACTGTACTAGCTGAACGATACATCAGGTCGGAAATAATGTAAACATCTAAAAGATAATAAAATAAAAAATAGTTAAGAGTGGTTATTATATGCGCAAGCAGTGTGATGTCTGTGCATATTGGGTTTAGATATGCGGCTGATAGAAACGTTTACTGAGCCATAATTCGACTGCATTACGGCTAGCTTCAAAATGAGGTTCTGGTAATGGGGCAGTTGGGGAGATCCACAACAGACTTTCGCATTTATCCGCTTCCATGATCTGCGGGGCAACTTTCCCGTTATATTCCACATGCATACAGATAGAAACCGTATGTTTACCTTCTTGTCGGAACGTTTCGATATTATTGCTGAGACCAAATACAGTTGGGGCATCGATATCAATACCAATCTCTTCTTTTATTTCACGGATTGCGCAGGCTTCAAAAGATTCTCCAGGGTCAACGTGGCCTCCGAAAATAGACCAGTAAGGCGCATGTTGGCTGCTACGTTTACCCAGTAGAATTTGCCCTTGGCCGTTCGTAATCAGTACACCGACACCAACAACAACATATTGAGGATCCGACATTATTTTTCCTTCTTCTTATTTTTATAAAGAAAGGAATTTTGCCACGTTACTTTCAAATTACAATCAGGAAAAAATACAAATATCACTGAAACCAACAGTTATTAATGTTATAACTATGCCCTGAAAATCTTGTGATAAGACTGTCTGCACGAAGACAATAATGATAAGGGAGATAAGTGGTTATGACTCGCCGGGTTGCTACAATTACATTAAATCCTGCTTATGACCTTGTGGGGCTATGCCCTTCCATCGAAGTCGGTGAAGTCAATTTAGTTAAGACCGCTAGTCTCAATGCTGGAGGTAAAGGGGTCAATGTGGGGAAAGTCCTGCGAGACCTTGGTATTGATATCACTGTTAGCGGCTTTATGGGTAAGGACAACCAAGAAGAATTCCAACACTTCTTTAGTGAAAATGGCATGGCAAACCGTTTTAGCATGGTGCCAGGTCGTACACGCATTAATGTTAAGCTCACAGAAAATAACGGTGAGTCGACAGACTTTAATTTCTCTGGTTTTGATGTCAGTAAAGAAGATTGGAACCGTTTTTCCACGGAATCCCTTAATTGGCTTGGTCATTTTGATATGGTGGTGGTCAGCGGAAGTTTACCTAACGGGATTGAACCTGAAGAGTTCACACGTTGGATGACTCGTCTGCGTCAGTTATGCCCTTGTATTATCTTTGATAGCAGCCGCGAAGCATTAAAGGCGGGTCTGAAAGCATCACCATGGTTAGTTAAACCTAATCGTCAAGAGCTAGAAACATGGGTAGGGCGCAAATTACCGGATTTAAAAGATGTTATTGCGGCGGCACATGAGCTGCGCGATAAAGGCATTTCTCACGTGGTTATTTCCCTCGGTGAAGAAGGCGCTCTTTGGGTAAATGCTTCGGGGTCTTGGCTTGCTAAACCGCCTCAATGTGAAGTTGTCAGTACGGTAGGTGCTGGTGATTCAATGGTTGCAGGGTTAGCTTACGGTTTATTAAATGGTGAGACTAGCGAACATACACTCCGTATGGCAACTGCAATTTCTGCGTTATCAGTTTCTCAGCCTGATGTTGGTTTGAAAAACCGTAATAAACTGGCCGATATGATGGCAAAAATTGAGATGAAATCGCTGTAACTATTTTACGATTATTTCATTGAGAAGGCGGCTTATAGACGGCCGCCTTTTTATTTGCGATGGTTCTAGTTTATTGGCAGTCTTATTTATTGAAAGCGTTAGCTATTTTGTTGCGATTTTAACCATGCAATTTCTTGTGGCCAAATATCGGGATTGATGGTTTCTAAAATCAGCGGAATACCATCAAAGCGCGGGTCTTTCATAATATAGCTAAATGGCACATAGCCAATATTGCCTTCACCTAAGCTATGATGGCGGTCAACACGACTGGCAAATTCACTTTTCGCATCATTAAGATGCATACCTTTTAAGAATTCAAAGCCCACAATATCAGAAAATTGCTGGAATGTTTTCTCGCAATCTTCCGCTGTGCGCAAGTCGTAACCTGCGGCAAAGGCATGGCAAGTATCAATACAAACACCGACACGGCTTTGATCTTTCACGCGCTCGATGATTTTAGCTAGATGCGTAAAATCAAAACCAAGATTTGTCCCTTGTCCTGCGGTATTTTCAATGACGGCGATAACGCCTTCAGTTTCTTCTAAGGCGATATTGATCGATTCTGCAATGCGGGCTAGGCAATCATCAACGTCAATTTGCTTAAGGTGGCTGCCGGGATGGAAGTTCAGCAGGTCAATCCCCAATTGCATGCAACGCTGCATTTCATCAATAAAAGCGACGCGAGATTTCTCTAATGCTTCAAATTCAGGGTGTCCCAAATTAATGAGATAACTGTCATGCGGTAAAATTTGGTGTTTCCCATAACCGTATTTAGCGCAGTTTTGTTTGAAGCTTTTAATTACTTCGTCGCTAAGGGGGGCTGCTTTCCATTGACGCTGATTTTTGGTAAATAAGGCGAATGCGGTGGCTCCAATTTCATGGGCGCGAATCACTGCTTGGTCAACGCCGCCAGAGGCGCTGACATGTGCTCCAACATATTTCATGATTGACTCCTTTTTTCAGGAGTATGCCATTAATAATTAAAGAAATGAAACCAATAAAAAAATGCCGCTTATGAAAAGCGGCAATCGGAGGTGCTCAAAAAAGGAGACAAATTTAGCAAGTAGAAAATGAGGGTTAAAACACCGACTGGATAACAACGTTAATTACAATACCGCCAAAAATTAACCAAGCGAACAAGATAGCAGCCATCAGTAAAGGTTTGATCCCTGCTTGTCGAATCGCACTGACATGGGTGGTTAACCCTAATGCCACCATCGCCATCGCTAATAAGATGGTATCTAACGTAATAATTTGTTTAACCAGTTGTTCAGGTAATAAGTTGAATGAGTTAAACGCGGCGACCAAAATAAAAATCACGGCAAACCAAGGGATCGTAATTTTACTTTTCTGAGCGCCTTCTTGTGTGCTGGCCGCATTTTTACGACTAATAAATGCAGACAAGATAATTAAAAACGGCGCCAGCATCATGACACGCAACATTTTCGCTATCACAGAAGCATTTTCTGCATCTGGACCAATAGTATGACCTGCGGCAACCACTTGGGCGACTTCATGAACGGTTGAGCCGATATAAACCCCGAACGTTTCTTGAGTTGCAGGGATCCAGCCGAAATGTGCATTTAACTGATATAACCATGGGTAGACAAAAATACCGATGGTACCGAAGATCACCACGGTTGAAACGGCAACAGCGACTTTACTTGCAGACGCTTTAACCACGGGCTCGGTTGCCATTACAGCGGCGGCACCACAAATACTGCTACCTGCACCGATTAACATGGTGGTTTCATCATCAAGTTTGAATACTTTTTTACCAAGCCAGTAAGCTAAGAAAAAAGTGGAGGCTAATGTCAGGGCATCAATAATTAATCCTGTGGCTCCCACGTCGGTAATTTGCTGAAAAGTAAGGCGAAAGCCATACAGAATAATACCGGCACGTAAAAAATAGTGCTTAGCAAATTTGATCCCTGCATCGCTACTTGTACTAATAGCAGGGTAAACGGTATTTCCCACACAAATACCAAGAAGAATAGCCAAAGTGAGCGCACCCAGCCCAATATCCATAAACCATGACTGTTCCCCAAGGTATATGGCAATGGCTGTTAAAATTCCCGCTAAAATAATCCCCGGAACAAGTTTTAGAATAGGGAATGAATTATTTTGTGTGATTGCTTTGGTTCCAGTTTTATCCATGACTACACTCTTTATGACGACTTAGATTAAGTTGGAATAAGCATATAACAAAAAATTCAATAATATAAATTGATTGCTTTTGTATTATTTATCTAAAAAATAGATTAAGAGTTTCTTCTGGTATATTGCTAATAAATGATTAATATTAACAATATTATTACAACTACATAATCATCTTGGAGCTTTCTGTATGCGTATTACACTGAGGCAGCTTGAAGTATTCACGGAAGTATTGAAAAGTGGCTCCACGACGCAGGCATCGCAATTATTAGCGTTATCGCAGTCCGCAGTGAGCGCTTCACTGACTGACTTGGAAGGGCAGCTAGGCGTGCAACTTTTTGACCGTGTAGGTAAACGACTTGTTACTAACGAACATGGGCGCCTACTTTACCCAAAGGCATTAGCGTTATTAGAACAAGCATTTGAAGTCGAGCAACTGTTCAAAAAAGAGATGGGCGCAGTTCGTTTGGCGGCTAGTACCACAATCGGTAACTATATGTTGCCTGAAATTTTAGCTGGGTACCGTCATGATAATCCTGAAATTCCACTGGAGTTATTCATTGGGAATACTGAGGAAGTCATTAAAGGTGTGATGGAGTTTCGGGCGGATGTGGGGCTGATTGAAGGGGTCTGTCATAGTCCAGAACTCATTTCAAAACCATGGTTAAAAGATGAGTTAGTGGTGTTTTCTGCACCAAGTAACCCATTAGCGCAGAAAAAAGTGACTTTAAAAGAGTTAAAAGATGCGCCATGGATCTTGCGTGAAAGGGGTTCTGGTACGCGCGATGTTCTAGACCAACTACTATTCGCACACCTTCCAGGCTTCCATATTTTGATGGAATTAGGTAATTCCGAAGCGATTAAACATGCGGTACGTTTTGGGATGGGTATCAGCTGTTTATCTCGACGCGTGATTGCGGAGCAGTTAGAGAATGGCACGCTGGTGGAGCTTGAAGTGGAAGAGTTACAACTTGAGCGTACGTTATACCTGATTTATCACCGTCAGAAGCATCTTTCTAACGCGATAACCAATCTGCTGGATTATTGTCATTGACGTTTTGTTCACCATAACGTGTTTTGCTAATAATTATCGCTGGATTATGAAGGTATCTTATAACAGCAAAGAGTTGCTTAGTTCTGCCGTTTGAGTTTGTTAGAATCCCCCGCGTTATTGACTGAAAATAAAATACAGGGAACAGATGGCAGAACAACATACAACGACATCGATGAGCGGCGGACCAAGATTACGTCGAGAACTAAAAGCTCGCCACCTCGCAATGATCGCAATTGGCGGCTCCATCGGAACCGGTTTATTTGTGGCATCTGGTGCCACGGTAGCGCAAGCTGGGCCGGGTGGAGCGCTCCTCTCATACGCCATTATTGGTTTAATGGTGTATTTCTTAATGACCAGCTTAGGTGAATTAGCGGCATACATGCCAGTCTCTGGTTCCTTTGCGACTTATGGCGCAAAATATGTCGATGAAGGCTTTGGCTTCGCATTAGGTTGGAACTACTGGTACAACTGGGCGGTGACTATCGCGGTTGACCTTGTGGCGGCGCAATTAGTGATGACCTACTGGTTCCCTGATACCCCAGGTTGGATCTGGAGTGCTATCTTCTTAGCAATCATTTTCTTACTGAACTACATTTCCGTTAAAGGCTTCGGTGAAGCCGAATATTGGTTCTCGCTAATCAAAGTGACCACGGTGATTATTTTTATCGTCGTCGGCGTGCTGATGATTTTCGGCATTATGAACGGTGCAGAAAACGCAGGTTGGCATAACTGGGAAATTGGTGATGCACCATTTGCAGGTGGTTTCTCTGCAATGATTGGCGTGGCGATGATCGTAGGGTTCTCATTCCAAGGTACTGAATTAATCGGTATTGCGGCGGGTGAGTCAAAAGATCCAGCAAAAAATATCCCACGTGCAGTACGTAAAGTTTTCTGGCGTATTTTGCTGTTCTATATCTTCGCGATTTTAATCATCAGCTTAATTATTCCTTACACTGATCCAAGCTTACTGCGTAATGACGTAAAAGACATTAGCGTGAGTCCATTTACGCTAGTATTTGAAAATGCAGGCTTACTATCAGCGGCAGCGGTGATGAACGCCGTTATTTTAACCGCAGTTCTCTCTGCGGGTAACTCAGGAATGTATGCCTCAACGCGTATGCTGTACACCTTGGCTCGTGAAGGTAAAGCACCGAAAATTTTTGCTCGCCTGTCAAAAGGTGGCGTACCTCGTTATGCATTGCTGGCAACCACGGTTGTGGCGGGTCTATGCTTTTTAAGCTCAATGTTTGGTAATCAAACCGTGTATTTGTGGTTATTAAATACATCAGGTATGACTGGATTTATCGCATGGTTAGGGATTGCTATCAGCCATTATCGCTTCAGAAGAGGCTATATTGCACAAGGTAGAGACCTTAATGACTTGCCATATCGCTCAGGTTTCTTCCCAATTGGGCCAATTTTCGCCTTTATCCTGTGCTTAGTGATTACACTGGGTCAAAACTATCAAGCTTTCTTAGAAGATAAAATTGACTGGGTAGGCGTCACCGCAACCTATATCGGTATTCCTTTATTCTTAGCTATCTGGTTCGGATATAAAATCGTGAAGAAAACCTCGATTATCCGTTATAAAGAGATGAGCTTCCCGTCATATAAAGAGAATTTAGAGAAGTAATTTTCTCTTAAAATTAAGATGTTAATGGGTAATGTGAGTCAGTTAGTTTGCTGACGACATTACCCATTTTTGTTTTCTAAGAGGATGACGTTGATTGGATGTTTTCCGGTGTAACTAGCGTTGCACGCAGCACCATCTCTCCCGCATCAATTAGCGCGGATAATTCCTCTTTTGTTTCGCCCGCTCTCGCTCGTAGCGATACTGAATGCAGTAGTGCGATAAGCGTTTTTACCAGTAATCGCGCATTTTCAGGTTCACGTAAGGCCGATTTTTCTTTTTCGATACAAGCGATAAGCATCGTCTCCTGTGCAAGGATAACGTCTTTTAGGAAGGCTTGTACCTGTGGGTCATCGGTTTCTGCTACGGCAGTGGAGAGCACCATACAGCCCGTTTTACCGTCTACGCCGTTATACAAGGAGACGGTGGCACGAAGCCAACGGTTAAGTCGTACGAACAACGGCTCATTGGGCGATTGCTCAGCCAGCGCTGCTGTGTAATGTGCCTGCGCGATTTCACCAAACCGTGCCATTGCTAATTCATACAGTCGCGCTTTGTTTCCAAAAGCGGCGTAGAGACTGGGTTTTTTCATCGCAGTGACGTCAACCAAATCTTCAAGTGAAGTCGCGGAATACCCCTTGCGCCAGAATAACGCCATGATGTTGTTTAGCGCTTCATGGCTATCATAATTTCGTGGTCTACCTTTTTGTGCCATTTTATTACCATTCAGTACAAAAATAGTTTACTTCATTGTATATCATATATTATCTTACCGATCAGTATAATAATGATGATTAAATAACCAATGGTAATAGAATGAATAAATATGATTATGCCATTAGCACGGACGCAGGGTTGACAACACCGTCAATTCAGGCGCTGATTGCAGGGGGAAGGGCGCAACAATCTTCTTTACTTAAAGTGGGTATTTTTGTTTGCCCAGGATTTATGCCAATGGACATTAATGGGGCACAATCCGTTTTTACTATTGTGGGCGCTGAAATTTATTTTATCTGGAAGCGTAAAGAGTTGCTTGAGGGCTACATAGGGTGGCCAACTATGCCAACAATGACATTCGATGAGTGCCCTGATGATTTAGATGTTTTAGTCACGGGTATTGTGCCTCCAGAGGTTATTGAAGATCCTGAAGTGATTCAGTTTTTTGCTCGGGTTGGGCATACCGCAAAAACGGTGATTGGTACTTGCTATGGCTCGTTAATGCTAGGAACAGCAGGGTTATTGCGGGGTAAGCGGGCAACCAGTAATAGTAATGTTGTCCCGATGCTACCAGACGTAGGGGCAATCGCCGTAGGGGGCAGTGATGTCGTCATCGATGGTTCGATTTATACCTCTGGACCCGCAACCGGTTCATTTGACGCCTCACTGTTGGTGCTCAAAGCCTTGCGGGGGGAAGAAGTTGCCTCCCTTGTCGAATTGGCAATTGAGTATGATCCTCGCCCACCGTTTCGTACCGGTTCACCTGAACTCGCAGGCCCTGAAATGACAGCAATAGCACAGCAGATGACTGCACCACTAAACCAACAGTATTACGCTGCGGCAAAACGCGGTTACGCACAGTTTAGCCAGAATATTAATCAATAACCTTCCGTATCTACTGTCTTTTCGCGCTTGTATTTAGTCTTCTTTTGGCAAGCGCTCACCTTTTTTCGTTTTTAATAGGATCTACGACTGATGAATAATCAGCCGCAGATCTTGATTCAAAAGATTTAACCTTTGACTTAAGTCACACAATTCATCACGGAAAGTCATGAAACATCTAATAATGGTATTGATAAGTATTACCATTTACATTATTGTTACCGACTGCGAATGAGAGTTAATTACTTAATTGATTTAACTTCAAAAGTGGTAAACCTCAGAAAGTATCATGTCAAAAAAATAATAAACCTTTGGGGCGTTAGACGACCCATGCTGAGCATAGAAAATTCATTGTTAAGATAAAGAAATCTCTTGGAGAATTGGGAATGGTTGTTTTTACTAAAAGAAAAATAGCAGTTAGCATTATTGCGGCTATCAGTGCGGTACCTGCTTTTGCGGATGACAGCAGCGATAAAATTTTTGTAACAACTGCATCAGGTTATCAGCAAAAGATTGAAGATGCGCCAGCATCAATTTCCGTAGTGACACGTGAACAGCTAGAAACGAAAGCTTATCGCGATGTGACGGATGCCCTGAAGGATGTTCCAGGTGTTCTTGTTACTGGTGGTGGTAGCAGCTCCGATATTAGTATCCGAGGGATGGATGCAAAATACACCATGATCCTTATCGATGGGAAACGTGTTGATACACGTAGCATCCGACCAAATAGTGATGGAGCAGGTATCGAACAAGGCTGGTTGCCACCACTACCTGCCATCGAACGCATCGAAGTGGTTCGCGGTCCAATGTCCTCTCTTTACGGCTCTGATGCTATGGGCGGGGTTATCAATATTATTACTCGTCGTGTTCAGCAAGAGTGGACAACGAGTTTACGCGCAGATACTACCATTACAGAACGCAAAAATTCAGGTAATACAGGGCAAGGTAGCTTCTATACATCGGGACCATTAGTTGATGGTTTATTGGGAATAAAGTTACAGGGTCAATATTCACACCGAAGTGAAGATAAAATTATCGATGGATTTGGTCGCCAAATTATGACCAGTGGTGGCGGTACATTATCACTGACACCCAATGAGCAAAATGCCTTTGATTTAGACTTTAAAAAAGATAACCAGCATCGTGACTATCGTGAGGGTTATACCGCTGCTTATGGTGATGGTAGCGGATTTAGTAAGTACGATATGACTCATATGGCTTTAACCCACACGGGTACTTATGATCTTGCATCGACAGACACTTATGTTCAGTACGATGAAGCGAAAAACCCAGGTCGTAAAATGACGGCGGAAGATTTAGTCTTCCGTAACCAAAGTGTTTTCTTACTGGGTGATCACAGTGTCAGTATTGGTGGTCAGTACCGTAAGGAAAAGCTAAAAGATCAAAGTAATAAGCTGCCGGGAAATAGCGAGTTAGACAGATACAGCTGGGCATTATTTGCAGAAGATGAATGGTTAATGACAAATGACTTTGCATTAACGGGTGGTCTGCGAATGGATAATGATGAAAACTATGGTGCTCATTGGACTCCTCGTTTATATGGTGTTTGGCATGCAGATGAGCAATGGACGATTAAAGGTGGTGTATCTACAGGTTATAAAGCACCAAGTTTACGTGAATCGTCGGCAAATTGGGGACAAGCAACGGGTGGTGGTAAAGGAAATGCCGTTATTTACGGTAACCCGGATCTGAAACCAGAGAAAAGTATCACTGAAGAGATTGGTGTTATTTGGAATAATCAAGATAACATAACTGCAGGGGTTACTATTTATAATACTGATTTCAAAGACAAAATTACGGAAATCAGACGTTGTGACAATAGCATTGACACAATCAGAGACTGTACATTAGCGGATGGTGAAGGTGATACCCCAGGTAAACCGTACCGTTTTGTTAGCGATAAAGCCAACGTTGACAAAGCAAGAATGCAAGGTGTTGAAGTGACTTTCAACTGGGGAATTCTTGATAACCTCGAATTTGCAGCGAACTATACCTATACGCACACAGAACAAAAAAGTGGCGTAAATAAAGGTAAACCGTTGAGTAAACAGCCTAAGCACATGGTAAATACCACCTTGACTTGGGATACAACGGAAGATTTACAAACTTGGGGTCGTATGAATTTCCGTAGTGAAACTTCAGATTATCAAGGTCGTGGTCAGCAAATGAGTAAAGGGACGCCATCCTACGCACTGTTTGACCTTGGTACGAGTTATAAACTCAGTAAAAATGCCAATATTGTTGGTGGTGTTTATAACGTGCTAGACCGCCGTGTCGATAAAGGAACTTATGGTGCCGAGTTAGAAGGCCGTCGTTATAATATCGGCATCAACTATAACTTCTAATTAAACCATTAGTTTTTGTTTATCTAAGCCCTTTGGTTAATCGCCAAAGGGCTTTTTTTTGTACTATTATTTAAAAGAAAATAGGTATTCAAAAAGAAAATCAGTAATTCGGAAATAAAGATATAGTTATTTACCTCTAACTGCGTCAATCTTCCTCACCGCGATATGGAGCCGAGCAGGAATAGACTATGCCCAAATTTAACCGTTATTTTAGAGCTAGTTGTCTGAGTTTTTTACTATTTATCGGCGGTATTTCCCATGCCCTTGCAGGTGACCCTGGACCTTACCGATTAGTTTTTCTCGATATCTCGCAATCACCGTATCAAGATGGTCAAAAATTATTAATCGAATTACGCAAAATGGAGCGGCTTTCTTCAGTTCAAAGGGATGCCTGCTTTATGTGTAATGGAAATGATGAAGGTGATTCTGAGGTAGAAGTCTTATATGTCTACTCAGTTCCGGTGGGATTATCCATCGAAGCACTTCGCAAAGCTGTCAATGGTGATGTTGAAGCGAGAAACAGTATGCAATCGGTACTGGGTAATTTTAAAGATCAATATGATTATGGCGTGGATGGTTTATTGATTTACAACCATCAAGAGGGAAAAGTAACGGTCTATACGATGGATAACAAAGTCGGTAGTCCATTGCAGTCAGAAACCAAAGCCGTAAAAAGTAAATTACTGCACTCAAGTTTAGATATGTTATTGGAAAAAAGTGCCGCGAAATTAGACCGACCGGTTTAGCATTTTATTAAGGATAATCAATCGGCTTTAGTGCCATTTATCGTCTTAAAAGCATGCCATATTAGCTATCAGAACGGAAAGTCCAAAATTATCAGAATTTCTCATCGAAAAGGGGGCGTTTTGTTAACAAATTGGCTTGCTATTTACAGGTATGACGTGCAAAATGCGCGGACTAAAAAATGACTGATGCCTGATAAAAACCGGCATCGGTTTTTTTGCTTTTTAGGGTTCTTTCATTTTAACGGGGCCGGATATCAGGCCGGATAGATAAATAAATATTTACGTGTAGCTAATATTTCATGCTACAGCTTTGAGGAATGCTTTTATGGCTTACTTTTTCGCACTGGCAGCAGGGCCAAGCGGTCGTCGTTGCCGCATTGATGACTACGGAGCAAACACCGGCTTCGCACAGGCGCTTTTCCACTTCTCTTCTTTCTTCTCTGCTTATAGGCAGATGCAAAGTCTTCCCAGTAACTGTCGATTGAGTCGAAGTACGCAATCGAAAGTTATGGGAGGGCTTTATCATGCAAAATAATTCCGTACCTTTAGATATCGGCCACAACCAAACTGGCGCCAATAACCGTGTTCAACTTGCGAAGACATTAACGCTTGTACAAGTTGTTATGATTGGTATTGCGTATATCCAGCCAATGACTATCTTTGATACTTTCGGAATGGTATCAGATAAGACGGGTGGTCACGTCCCGACTTCATACATTATTGCACTTGCTGCGATACTGTTTACTGCACTGAGCTACGGTAAGCTGGTTAAACGCTTCCCATCTGCTGGTTCAGCCTATACTTATGCCCAGAAATCAATGAGTCCACATATTGGTTTCCTTGTGGGTTGGACATCTTTGCTGTCCTACATTTTCATGCCAATGATCAATATCTTATTGGCAAAGATTTATTTGCAAGATATTTTCCCGAACGTTGAACCTGCGTATTTTGTTATTGGCTTGGTCATTTTAATGACGGCTGCCAACTTACGAGGCATCAACGTGATTGCAAACTTAAGTACCGTAATTGCGATTATCCAAATGGGGGTAATGGCGGTATTTACAGGTTTAGTGATCCACGGGGTTTCAAATGGTGAAGGGACAGGGGAGATCTGGACATTCAATCCATTTGCGAATGAAAAAACTGAGATGATCCCACTGATTGCTGGGGCAACCATACTCTGTTTCTCATTCTTAGGTTTTGATGGGTTAAGTTCACTGTCAGAAGAGACTCCAAACGCAGGTAAAGTCATTCCTCGTGCAATTTTCTTAACTGCACTGATTGGTGGCGTGATCTTTATTACCGTTTCGTTCTTCTTACAGCAATTTTTCCCAGACGTTTCACGCTTTGCGAATATTAACGAAACACAGCCTGACATTATGCGATTTGTGGCCGGGTCATTCTTCCAAGCCATTATCCTTGTGTTCTCCTGTGTCACGGTATTAGCATCTGGTATGGCGGCTCATGCGGGTAGTGCGCGTTTAATGTATGTAATGGGTCGTGATGGCGTATTCCCAGAAAAAGTGTTCGGCTACGTTAGTCCAACATGGCGTACTCCAGCGTATAACGTTTTATTAGTAGGCTTCTTAGCCCTCGGCGCTATTTGGTTTGAGATGGACTTTGCAACCGCATTAATTAACTTCGGTGCGCTGATTGCATTTACATTCGTCAATATTTCAGTCATCAGCCAGTTCTTTATCCGTGAACGCCGTATTAAAGGCTTCAAGAACATCATGAACTATTTGATATTACCGATCATCGGTACGCTAACAGTCTGTGTGCTGTGGCTGAATATCGAAGAAGATTCAATGGTTTATGGTTTGATTTGGACGGCGGTTGGTCTGGTGTATATGGCAGTGCTTACTCGTATGTTCCGTAGGCCGATGCCGCAGATGAGCGACGTTTAGATATATTCTTCATTCTTCGTGCTGTAGCGTTGTTAGCTACCACAATGAAATAGTTAGAGAAAGCAATTCTTCATTCTTCGCGCTGTAGCGTTGTTGGCATCATAAAGTCACCCGAATCACATACTCATGTATGCTCATCGGGATGACTTTATTTGCCGCCTAGCTACAACACGAATTATTTTGAATGTATGCAAGCATCGAAATAATTTAACGGCAAACGGCAAACGGCAAACGGCAAACGGCAAACGGTAATTGAAGACTAATAAAAACAGCGCCTTTGGGTGCTGTTTTTGTTTTTAAAGGGTATTAATAATTTCTTAACATATTAATCTTATGTGATATTGTGGATGGGTTTAATGACAGGACCCTGACAGGAAGGCATGAGATGAATGATGTAAAAAATCCTGAGAACCAACGATTATTACTCACACTCAGGAACATTGTTGGCAAGAAAAATATCCTTACCGAACCCCATAAAACAGAACGTTATCGCAAAGGCTTCCGCTCAGGAGTGGGTGATGCTATTGCCGTTGTATTCCCAACCACGTTACTCGAACAGTGGTATGTATTTAAAGCCTGTGTTGAATCTGACAAAATCGTGATCATGCAAGCGGCAAACACGGGGCTCACCGAAGGCTCAACTCCAAGCGGGTATGATTATGATCGCGATATCGTCATTATCAGCACGTTACGCCTAAACCAAATTCAAGTGCTACCCGAATTTAACCAAGTGGTCGCGATGCCTGGTAGTACGCTCTATGACCTCGAGAAAATCCTCAAACCACTGGGGCGTGAACCTCACTCTTTAATTGGCTCTTCATGTATTGGTGCATCCGTTGTGGGAGGAATCTGTAATAGTTCTGGTGGCTCCCTTGTCCGTCGTGGCCCTGCCTATACTGAGTTGGCTTTATATGGACGCGTCAATGAAGATGGCAAAGTTGAACTGGTAAACCATTTAGGTATCGAATTGGGGAAAACCCCAGAAGAGATCTTAACCAACCTACAAAACCGCCGTTATAGTAGCGAAGATATTGTAAATAGCGAAAAGTTGGCATCCGACCATGATTATGCAGAACGTGTGCGTGATGTCGACGCAGACACACCCTCGCGCTTTAATGCGGATGAGCGTCGTTTGTTTGAGGCCTCTGGCTGTGCGGGTAAATTAGCTGTTTTCGCTGTTCGCTTAGACACTTTCCCTGCGGACAAAGCCACCCAAGTTTTCTATATTGGTTCGAACAATCCAGATGTCCTTGAAGACATTCGTCGCCATATCTTGAGTAAGTTTGAAAACTTACCTGTCGCGGGTGAGTATATGCACCGTGGCTGCTTTGATATTGCAGAAATTTATGGCAAAGATACGTTCTTAATGATCGATAAATTTGGTACCGACAAAATGCCAACATTCTTTACCATTAAAGGGCGTATGGATGCGGTATTGAATAAAGTACCACTGCTGCCATCAAACTTAATTGACCGTACCATGCAGCTGCTAAGCAAGCTGTGGCCTTCTCATTTACCACCGCGCATGAAACAGTTCCGTGACCAGTACGAGCATCATTTAATGCTCAAAATGGCGGGAGACGGTATTGATGAAGCAAAAGTCTGGTTGAAGTCCTTCTTCGCCACAGCGGATGGTGGCTATTTTGAATGTACACCAGAGGAAGGCGCAAAAGCATTCTTGCATCGTTTTGCCGCTGCGGGATCTGCCGTTCGCTATCATGCCGTCCATAATAATGATGTAGAAGATGTCCTGCCGCTAGACATAGCATTAAGACGCAATGACCGTGATTGGTTTGAAAAACTGCCACCAGAAATTGAAAATCTGATTGTGCATAAATTATATTGCGGACATTTTATGTGCCACGTTATGCATCAAGATTATGTCCTGAAAAAAGGCGTGGATCCGAAAGAGTTAAAACAGAAAATGTTGGAGTTGCTAGATGCGCGGGGCGCTCAGTACCCAGCAGAGCACAATGTTGGGCATTTATATAAAGCACCGGAACAATTGAAATCGTTCTATAAAGAGTCCGACCCAACAAACACGATGAACCCAGGACTCGGAAAAACCACCAAACGGAAACATTGGGAAGGGGACTGCGGCTGTGATCACTAGATCGCTAGATCAATGAAAGATAATAAAAATGGGCAGATTTTCTGCCCATGAGGTTGATAACAAAGAGGGATAAAAGCGTGGTTTTTCCCTCTTTGTGTTATCCGGCGAAAATCAATAAATTGATTTTCCTCGTTAATGTTACAACCCAAAAGAGCCATATTCATCTCTATCTCTGACTATTAGTTCGCTAACTATCAGCTTGCTAATTCGGCGGCATAGTTCACTAAGGCTTTTAATTGTTGGCAGCGTTTTTCATCTTCATGATGAACTTCCATGAGCAATTGAATTTGCTGTAGATAATCCGTTAAACGACTTTCAGTAAAATAATCGCGGCGATGCTGTAACCAACGCTGTTGCTCTTCATAAGAGAGTGTTGCAGGGAAATTGCGTGCCTTATAACGGAAAAATAGCTCCTTCATACGCTTATCTTCAAAGCTAAGATCTAATGCGGGTAAATTTTGGGGGGGCGTTTCGCGAATAATGTCCATCGTAGAGCGGTCGGATGGGCTGAAAAAACCATTATAGATTTGGCTATCCACGTCATTCGATTCTTCAAATTGTTGGGCGACGCTAAACAACTCAATCAGTTTATTACGCACATCAGGATTCTTACGCAACAATTCTAAATTACGCATACACCGGTCACGGTCAATACCTGTACGCTCAGCATCCACCGTTCTCAAGGTCTTTTCAGGGGCAAGGATTGGGCATTTATTGATATGCACAAGTTTAACTGGGACGGGGAGCTCATCACCTAATTCGGCTTTCGGTGTGTATAAGCGCTCACGAAGTTCATCTGCATTTAACGTGAGAAGCGGCGACATATCGGCAGACAGGTCACACATAATCACCGCATTTTTATTCTCAGGGTGCCACGCGAGAGGAGCAACTAAGCTAATATAAGAGCGTACCGCGCCAAACATCCCTGATACATGAACTAACGGGGTCATATCCACGATATCGATCAGCTGGTTAACTTTGTTTTTATTTCGCAGTTGATAGAAATAATCAAACATGCGGGGTTGAGCTTGTTTTAGCAATTTAGCCATATTGATGGTCGCTAAAACGTCAGACATCGCATCATGGGCATTTTCATGGGCTACGCCGTTAGCTTTGGTTAAATGTTCAAGGCGCAAGCTAGGTAGCCCGTCATCATTTTCTGGCCAGTTGATCCCTTCAGGGCGTAATGCAAAACACGCGCGTAATGCATCCAACAAATCCCAGCGAGAATTACCTTGTTGCCAGCTATAGGCATAAGGATCATAAAAGTTACGATAGAAAATATTTCGCGTCACTTCGTCATCAAAGCGAATATTGTTGTAACCCATAATGCAGGTATTAGGTACGCTGAATGCGTTATGAATACGCTTCGCAAATTCCGCTTCATTCACGCCGTTCGCCATCGCGATTTGCGGGGTAATGCCAGTTATCATTACCGCTTCTGGCTGAGGAAGATAATCATCCGTAGGTTTGCAGTAAAATACTTCAGGTTCATCGATGATGTTGAAATCTAAGTCTGTCCGCACACCCGCAAACTGAGCAGGGCGATCCAGAGCAGGATGCTTACCAAATGTTTCATAGTCATGGATAAAGAAGGTCGGCTGATTATGCTTATTTTTCAAAATGAGGTCCATCGTCGATTTAGGTGAGTAATGCAAACGCATAACGGTTTGATGCTATGGTAAACCATCTGGCAGAAAATCTAAACTTATGTGGGGGATAGCGATTGCATTATATGGGATAGATACTGAATAAGAGCCTCTTGGCCGCCATCTTCATTAGCTTCAAGCAAAGCGTGCTCTAAATAACATTTAATAAGGTGGGGTTCATTTCGTAGAAGCTAAGCGATGGCATCGCTATGAAGGCGTGTTTTATCCATATTAACCTCAAAAGTAGTCTAGAAAAATTGAGTATAGAAAATAATCTGGATCAAAAAAATAGATGAACCTATACTAGATGTAAGAATATATCTTATACGAGAAAGCTTATGGCAAGAACAATGACAGTCGATCTCGGTGATGAACTTCGTGATTTCATCGATTCATTAGTTAATTCAGGTGATTACAGAACGCAGAGTGAAGTTTTACGTGATGCCTTGCGTTTACTTAAAGAAAAGCAAGCGCAATCCCATGTGCAAGAATTAAAAGATCTTATTGCTGAAGGGTTGAGTAGTGGAACGCCAATCGCTTGGGATCAAACCAAATTCCTTCAACGGATGAAAGATAAGGTTAAAAATGAAAACGATAAATCTGACCCCAAAAGCGAATGAGGATTTAGAAGCTATTTGGTGGTATAGCCAGAAGCATTTTGGGACTAAAAAGGCGGAAGAGTATCTCATTCGGCTCACTAACAGTTTTGAGTTGTTAGCTCACCATTATATTGGTGTACAACGACGAGAGTTAGGACGAAATATATTCTCGTTACCCGTTGAGAATCATACTGTCTTTTTTATTCCTTCCAAATACTTCAAAACAGTGATCCGTGTATTGAATCAATACCAAGATGTTATGAGTAACATTAAATCAATAAAATAGCGAATGTATCTTGTAAGGTGACCCTAGAAGAAGGTATTGTGTTAATAGGCAATACATTTTGATTATTGAATAGGGGATTTTAAACATGGACAACGCCAACAAACCAACTTTCCAGAATGTACTGGAATTTGTGCGTATGTTTCGTCGTAAAAATAAAATTCGTCGCGAAATCACGGATAACGAAAAGAAAATTCGTGATAACCAAAAGCGTGTTCTGCTGTTAGATAACTTGAGTGAGTATATCAAACCCGGTATGTCTATTGATGATATCCATGGCATCATTGCAAACATGCGTAGCGACTATGATGATCGTATCGATGATTACATCATCAAGAACGCTGAGTTATCTAAAGAGCGTCGTGAGATCTCTAAAAAGCTTAAAGAGATGGGTGAGCTGGCGCGACCTGAAACTAAGTAATTATCACCTGACTTAATTTTAAGGAAGCTGAGCTATGTCTCAGCTTTTTTTTTAGTAATAAAATGAGATGGTTTACTTAATGATTAGTTGATTGGATTTAAAATATATATATATTAATAACTTAGTTTTATTATGAGTTTTCATTCGCATATGTGTTTTGTTATCATTAACTCTTTAGTTGGTAAGAAAACACGCAATGAATAAACGATATTATATTAAAAATATGTGCTGGGGATGGTTTATGGGTTCATTATTTTTATACTCTTGTTTAGATAATGAGCTTAAATATAAACCATTAATTATACTGATAAGCATTATTGGTATTGTAATTTTCCCGCTGGCTAAATGGGCTGTGGAAAGCTTTTTTTTAATTTTTACTACTAAAGAATTTTGGAGTAGAGGCTTGTTGATGGACACTCCAAGTAAGGCTGGAGGATTAGCTTTGTATCATGGTGTTGTTTTTTCCTTCGCAATTCCAATAACGTTAATATTTATAATAACTATATTTATAAAAAGATGGCAGTAATCAAATGAACTGCCTTCTTGTGGCTTACTATAGACCAACTAGCTTATTTGCTTTTTCTACCAAGCTATCATCAATTAGAGACCCTATTCCGGCAAGTATGAGTCCATAGCCTAATATACCAACTGGTCCACCTAATAAAAAACTAAAACCTAAACCAGCAATACCCGTAGCACTAATTCCTATTAATATAGTTTCTACTTTCACAAAAAATGGTCTCCAATTATCAGTTTCTACGGCTTTAACCAATTCAATTCTTAGGTCGTTAGCATCAATTGAATAGCTTACAAGGCCCATGCCTTTACTGAATTTTTTCAAGTTTTTTGCAATCTCATCAACGTTGAGTGATTCTAATGCTGATGCAATAATTTTCCGGTTTTTAGTATCGATTTTTTTATTAATATTAGTTTTATATTTATCATAAGCTCTTAATGCATCTTCAACATTACGAATCCTTTTTCCTCTGGATTGCTCCGCTATAGTTTTAGCCAGTTTTTCTGCTTTTTCTCCATAGGTATTAAAAACGTCTTTATAAAAATCAGTTGTAAATTTAACTGACTCCTTAATCTCCTCTGACTCTATTTTATTTATTTCATTTAAATCCTGCTCTATTTTCGGTTTCATCATTGGGTACAACCCGCCAAAAGAGCGCCAATAAATGGTATACATTAATTCAAGTTGTCCACTGTGATAGGCGCTTAACATTTTTTTTATAAGGAGATGTCTTTTCGAAACAGCAATTACCGATCCCACAAACTCCGCATAATCCTTTTGCCATCGCATTCAGAATGTGGTCAGGCAGAATTCTGTTGTAACTTACATGAAGGGTTGGGAGTAGTAATACACCATCGCTTGCATAGGCATGGCCTGGCCATTTTTCCAATGGTCTATTTGTGTATAATCATAATCCATAGAAATATCCTCATTAAGTGTGCTTTCCCACGGTACATATGTCTTTTATGCAAATGTACAATGCAGTTATCTACGATATTTCGTCAAAGGCTTTAAGATGATAAATTTCGTTAGTATTTAATAAATTACAACAGGCCCAATTTTTTTTGGCAAAAAAAAGCCTTGATAGTTTCCCATCAAGGCTTTCGTCAGTGACTTGCTAAAATCAGACGCTAGCAGGTTTTGCCATTTCTGATGTCGCAACATTGGCTGCCACATGCCCACCTGCACCTTTAGATTCAAAGGTTGATGGCTCACGTTGATACTCTTTAATTTCAAAGTCTGACGCCATTACAGCAGGCGCTGGGGCTTTCGTCATTGGTGAGTATGCATGGCGCTTATGTAAGCTAACTGTATTTGTTGTTGGAGCGGGTTCAATCACGGCAGTTTCAACGACTGCTGCAGTCACTGCGGTTTCAATTACCACATCTGCAACGACAGGTTCAACAACCGTTTTGATTTCTTCAGCGACAGGGACTTCAACCAGAGTTTCAACGACAGCTGATTTTGTCTCTTCGATAACGTCTGTTGCTATATTTTCAGCAACAACATTCTCAACAACATCGCTTTCCATTGCAGCGGCTTCAACAACAACGCTGGATTCAGTTTCTACTTTCGGTGCTTCGATAACAGTTTCAGTAACAACTGGGGCTTCAGTGAGCTCGGCTTTCACTTCAACATGTTCAATCGGTGCAGCTACCACAGGCGCTTGAACGGTATTTTGTTGTTCCAGCATCTCTTCATTGGTCATGATAGCCATGCTTTCTTGTTGAGGCTGAACAACAGGGTAGCGAATAAACACTTTACCAGAGGCCAATTCAGGGGAGGCTACAGCCGCCGCTAAAGGCATTGGTGATTTATTCAGATGACGCTCATCACGGTAACGGCGGCGACGCTGACCACTCACACGCAGATGACGAGGTGAACGACGAGAACGGCGTGGAATGATGGTGTCTTGTTTTTCATCATCATCTAATTGTTCTGAGTTAGTCGCTAAGTTGTCACCTTCGTCCAGAGAAACATGAGATTGTTTTTTCTCAACATTCACTGCTACTGGTAATGCCGCAATCGGTGCAGATTTTTCTGCAACAATGGCGGTATCAGCAACCAGTGAAGTTTCTGCTGCTTGGTCATTGTCAGTCACACGAATTTTTTGTGTTAATTGACGGCGTTGACGACGAGGAGCAACAGGGCGTTGTTCTTCTTCATCTTTCTCTACAGCGGCATTATCAACAGCGTTTTGCTGGTTATCTTGCTGCATTTTTGCAGTTTGTTGTTGACGTTTTTCATCTTGACGACGGCGACGTTCTGCACGCTGATCACGACGTTGCTGCTGATTTTCGCGGTTTGCACTGTCAGTAGTTTGCTCTTCAACTTGGTTCGTATTCTTGTTATTACGTCCCTTGTTGCGGTTTGCAGCATCTTCAGATTGTGCATTGCGATTATTACGGTTATCGCGATTGTCGCGGTTATCACGATTTTCGTAATTATCATCGCGGTCGCGACGATTGTTATTACGGCGGTCGTTATTATTGCGACGACGATCATTATTGCGGCGACGGTCATTGTTATTCTGACGTGGTTTCTGCGCTGGTTTTTCAACGGCTTTTTCTTCTTCAGCAAAGAGGCCTTTAAAGAAAGCCGCAATTTTGCTAAATAAACCAACTTTAGGTTGCTCATCCACTTTGGCACGAACGGGTGCTTTAGCCGGAGCTTCTTTTGGTTTCAGTGCAGGAACTTCAACTGGCTCTTGCAGTGCAAATGCTGAAATAGCAGGTTGTTCAGGTACTTTACGCTCAGTCGTCGCTTCTTCACCGTGGTTTAAGGTTTCAGTTTCATGATACTGGGCTAAGTTGTAGCTCAGGGTTTGAACTTCTTCACCTTTACGGATACGGATGACGTGGAAGTGAGGCGTTTGCATCTGGTCATTCGGTACAATCACAACGCGAACGTTACGCTGACGTTGTTCAATTTCCGTAACGGCTTGGCGTTTTTCGTTTAACAGGTATGACGCGATTTGCACAGGGACAATCGCATGCACTTCATGGGTATTTTCTTTCAGTGCTTCTTCTTCGATTAAACGCAGTACTGACAGTGACAGCGATTCGTTATCACGGATAGTACCCGTACCTGTACAGCGTGGGCAGACGTGATGGCTGGACTCACCCAATGATGGGCTAAGACGCTGACGAGACATTTCTAACAGACCAAAGCGTGAAATACGCGCGATTTGAATACGCGCGCGGTCTTGGCGAACGGCTTCACGTAGGCGGTTTTCAACTTCACGCTGGTGGCGAACTGGAGTCATATCGATAAAGTCGATAACAATCAGTCCACCTAAGTCACGTAAACGTAATTGACGTGCAATTTCGTCAGCGGCTTCAAGGTTTGTGTTGAATGCAGTTTCTTCGATATCACCACCACGGGTTGAGCGTGAGGAGTTGATATCAATAGCCGTTAATGCTTCGGTTGTATCGATAACTAACGCACCGCCAGAAGGTAAACGCACTTCACGTTGGAACGCAGATTCGATTTGAGATTCGATTTGATAGTGACTAAACAGAGGAACATCGCCACTATAATGTTTAATTTTGCTAGCAAAATCACCACGACCAATCGCTTCGATATGGTTACGTGCCATCTCAACCACTTTCGGGTTATCGATGAGGATTTCGCCGATGTCAGGACGTAAATAATCACGGAAAGCACGGACGATCACATTACTTTCTTGGTGGATTAAGAATGGAGCTGGACGGTTTTCAGCTGCTTTTTGAATCGCTTCCCAGTGGCGTAAGCGGTACAGCAAATCTTGTTGCAGGGATTCTGCTGATTTACCCACACCCGCAGTACGGACGATTAGCCCCATGCCATCTGGAATTTCTAAGCAAGATAATGCTTCTTTTAATTCTGTACGGTCTTCACCTTCGATGCGGCGAGAAATACCACCGGCACGTGGGTTGTTTGGCATCAGAACTAAATAACTACCCGCTAAGCTGATGAATGTGGTTAAGGCTGCACCTTTGTTACCACGTTCTTCTTTATCAACTTGAACAATAACCTCTTGGCCTTCTTTCAGCACATCTTTGATGTTAGGACGACCTTGGGAGTGATAATTGCTAGGGAAGTATTCGCGAGCGATTTCTTTGATAGGCAGGAAACCGTGTCTTTCAGCGCCATAATCAACAAAAGCAGCTTCGAGGCTTGGTTCAATACGGGTGATTTTACCTTTATAAATGTTGGCTTTTTTTTGCTCATGACCTGGGCTTTCAATATCCAAATCGTAGAGTCGTTGCCCGTCAACAAGGGCAACACGCAACTCTTCCTGTTGAGTTGCGTTGATTAGCATTCTTTTCATGTTATTACTTACTCATTATTTTTTAAATAATAGAGCAGCGAAAGAAGGAGCTACTGTAAACCGATGGCCTCATGATTTTTACAAAGCCGTCTACCTCTCGGCAGTCGTTCGTATAGAGGCGCGCAGTATTCGGTGAACCTGATTTTTAGATTAAAAATTCAGCGTTCTTAATCAGGATGCCGTAGATTTCTTAGAAAACGGAGACTCCCAACCCAATAAGCTAAAATTCGTTGCTCGCTAATTTATTTGATTTAGTTAGATGTCTTACGCCATTGCAGCATCGTTACGCCATCAAATAATAAATTCCTACAGTATTACGTCTAACTTGTATTCTACTAGCTAAAAATAATTATAGCCGAAAGTGCAAAAACACCTAAAGCTAACATAGCAAAGCCAATTTTCGTTTTTAAACATCTTGGCACCGCTTATTATTCCATTGCCAAGTGCATTATAGCAAGTGCAACGTAAGTTATATGGAAATTTTATTAAGAAATTGAGCCAATCATGCAGAAATTGACCAATTTAAAAAAAAACATAAAAAAATTCGTGGAGTCGGTATGATATACCGATGTAAGTGAGACTATTTATTCATCAATCAGAGTTAACGCATTCCCGAATGAAAACAGAAAACCAAGTCCAATTTATTGATATTAGCGATGACGAAGCAGGGCAACGCATAGATAATTTCTTGCTGAGCAAGTTAAAAGGTGTTCCTAAGAGCATGATTTATCGCATCATCCGTAAAGGTGAAGTGCGCGTCAACAAAGGGCGAATTAAGCCTGAATACAAATTACTCGAAGGGGATCAAGTTCGCGTCCCGCCAGTGCGTGTTGCTGAGCGTGAAACTGCACCAGTTTCAGCGAAATTGGATAAGGTAGCAGCATTAACGGACTGCATTCTATTTGAAGACGAATCCATTTTAGTCATCAATAAGCCATCAGGCACCGCAGTTCATGGTGGTAGTGGCTTGAGCTTTGGGGTTATTGAGGGACTGCGTGCGTTACGTCCTGAAGCACGCTTTCTGGAGCTAGTGCATCGTTTAGACCGAGATACTTCGGGGATATTGTTAGTCGCCAAAAAACGCTCAGCTCTACGTGCGCTTCACGAACAATTACGTTTAAAACAGATGCAAAAAGATTATTTAGCGTTAGTGCGTGGCAATTGGCAGTCACATACTAAAGTTGTACAAGCTCCCTTATTGAAAAATATTTTGCAAAGCGGTGAGCGTATTGTTCGAGTCAGTAGTGAAGGGAAGCCGTCTGAAACGCGTTTTAAAGTCGAAGAGCGATTTGAAAATGCGACGCTAGTTAAGGCGAGCCCTGTGACTGGACGTACTCATCAGATCCGCGTACATACTTTACACGCAGGTCATCCAATTGCTTTTGATGATCGTTATGGAGATAGGCAATTTGATAGCCAGCTGGCAGATACAGGACTGAAGCGCTTGTTCTTGCACGCCTATTCACTGAAATTTACTCATCCAAAAACAGGTGAAGAGATGCGAGTCGTTGCACCTCTACATAATGATTTGAATCAGTGCCTGAAAGTCTTGAGAGCGAAAAAAGCACAGTAACAGTAATAATAAAGGTTAGCGATTCCCAGCAGGTTAGCTAACCTTATTCTTTAGTCTAAGAGTGGATTGACGCCATGCTGGCGTAACATTTCCAGCAATAAAATAGTTGGCAAACCAATCAACGTGTTTGGATCTCGCCCCGAAAGCTTATCAAACAGGCTAATGCCTAATCCTTCCGATTTAAAACTCCCCGCGCATTGATAAGGCTCGTCTTTATTCAGATATTGTGTGATCTCTTCATCAGTGAGCTGCCTAAAATAGACATCGAAGGGTTCGCACTGAAGATTAAATTTACCTGTCGCACTATCTAATAAGCAAAGTCCAGTATAAAAAGTCACCCGATGACCTGACGCTGCTTTGAGTTGTTTAAAAGCATTATTAAAATTATGCGGTTTTCCGACGATTTTATCGTCAATGACGCAAACTTGGTCAGAGCCAATAATTAAATGCTGTGGATATTGTTGAGCCAAAGCATTGGCCTTTTCGTGAGATAAGCGCAGCACTAAAGCTTGAGCCGATTCCTGTAGAACTGGGGTTTCATCAATGTTGGGCGCAGCAGCAAGAAATGGGATGCCCAGCTTCTTCAGTAAGGCTTGTCGGTATTCAGAGGTTGACGCCAAAATAATCGATTTCATGATTTTTCTCGAAACTCATAGCCAAAAGGGTTAACTCATTTTAAACTATATCCGCTTAACCGGCGATTTTTTGGTGAAAAGGCGAGTTTATCCCGCCTTTTTCTTTGACTATAGTTCATTACAAAGTTAATATGCGCGCCTTATGCAAAAGGTAAAATTACCCCTGACTATCGATGCGCAGCGTGCAGCTCAGAAAAACCTCGACTATGTCGGGAGTTACACACCTGAGCAAGTTACACGAATTGCCGAATCAGTAGTCAGTGTAGATAGTGATGTTGAAAGCAAATTATCATTTAAAATTGATAATCAGCGCTTGACGGTCATAGAGGGGCATTCTGAATTGGATGTCACCCTACAATGCCAACGTTGCAGAAAAGATTTCAAACATCATGTCTACGTATCGTATTGTTTTAGTCCTGTCGTCAGTGACGAAAAGGCCGAAGCATTACCGGAACAGTATGAACCAGTTTATGTAGATGAATTTGGTGAAATAAATTTGCTGGGAATGTTAGAAGATGAAATAATTCTATCCCTACCAGTGGTTCCGGTTCATGATTCTGAACACTGTGAAGTGTCCGAAGCGGACATGGTGTATGGTGAACTACCTCCTGAGGTAGAGAAACCAAATCCATTTGCCGTATTAGCCAGTTTAAAGAAAAGTACTTAAGGAGTAAGGTCAATGGCCGTACAACAGAATAAACCAACTCGTTCAAAACGCGGTATGCGTCGTTCACATGATGCACTGACTGCTACCCTAGTTTCTGTAGATAAAACTTCCGGTGAAACTCACCTGCGTCACCACGTGACTGCAGATGGTTACTACCGTGGCCGTAAGGTTATCAGCAAGTAATTGTTGATACTTTGGCTAGTCTAACCATCGCGTTAGATGCCATGGGCGGGGATGTTGGTCCCCGCGTCACGGTGCCTGCTGCATTGCAGGCACTGGCATCTAATCCAGCATTAAAATTACTGCTTGTCGGTCAACCCGAAGCCATTCATCCTTTGCTTGCACAACAAAGTGCGGAGCAAATTTCGCGTATCGAAATTATCCCTGCCGAAAACGTCATTGCTAACGATGCCAAGCCATCCCACGCAATTCGCCAAAGCAAAGGGACATCAATGCGAGTGGCATTAGAGTTAGTGAAGACAGGCCAAGCACAGGCTTGTGTGAGTGCGGGTAATACTGGTGCACTGATGGGCTTGGCAAAATTGATGTTAAAATCAATTGAAGGCATTGAACGCCCAGCGTTAATGACCATTTTGCCAAATCAGAAAAAAGGAAAAACCGTTGTCCTCGATTTAGGGGCTAACGTGAATTGCAGCAGTGAAATGCTCGTGCAGTTTGCAGTGATGGGTTCAGTGATGGCGGAAGAAGTTGCCAACATCAATCAACCTAAAGTCGCTTTACTCAATATTGGTGAAGAAGAGAGTAAAGGGCTGGACAATATCCGCGAAGCCGCCGCTATGTTGAAAGAAACGGCGTCAATTAATTACATTGGTTATGTTGAAGGCAACGAGTTGCTGACAGGTAAAACAGATGTATTAGTGTGTGACGGCTTCGCAGGTAATGTCTCACTAAAAACAATGGAAGGGGTGATTCGTGTCATTCTTTCATTGTTAAAATCAGCCGGTGAAGAGAACAAAAAAAGCAGTTGGTTTATGCAACTCGCTAAGAAATGGTTGAAAAAACGGCTAATGAAGCGTTTTGGGGATATGAACCCCGACCAGTATAACGGCGCGACTCTGTTAGGATTAAAAGGGATTGTTATCAAAAGCCATGGCGCAGCGAATGAAAATGCGTTTAAAGCCGCCATTGAGCGTGCGGTACAGGCTGTTGAACGACAAGTTCCCGAAAGAATAACAGCTCGACTTAATATTGTTTTACCCAGGAGTGATCAATAACCTATGTACAGTAAAATATTAGGAACAGGCAGCTATTTGCCATCGCAAGTTCGTACCAATGCTGATCTGGAAAAAATGGTTGATACTTCTGATGAATGGATTGTAACGCGTACGGGTATTAAAGAGAGACGAATTTCAGCTGCCGATGAGAACGTGTCCACAATGGGTTTCCAAGCAGCAAAAAATGCGCTGGAAATGGCACAGGTCGACAGCAGTGAAATTGGTTTAATTATTGTCGCGACAACCTCCGCAACTCACGCATTCCCAAGCGCAGCGTGTCAAATTCAGCAAATGCTGGAAATTAATGATTGCGCGGCATTTGATGTGGCAGCGGCTTGTGCTGGTTTTACTTATGCTATCAGTATCGCTGATCAGTTCGTTAAAACGGGCATGACCAAAAAAGCACTGGTAATTGGTGCGGATGCGTTATCTAAAACTTTAGACCCAAATGATCGCGGAACCATTATTCTATTTGGTGATGCCGCGGGTGCTGTGGTGATCGGTGCTTCTGAAGAACCCGGGATCATTTCTACGCATCTACATGCCGACGGGCGTTATGGGGATTTACTCTCCTTACCAAACCGTAGCCGCTGTTCAGATGACCAAGCTTACTTGTCCATGACAGGTAATGAAGTATTCAAAGTTGCTGTGCGTGAATTAGCCCATATTGTCGATGAGACATTGGCACAAAACGACATTGCAAAAGAAGAACTTGATTGGTTAGTACCACATCAAGCAAATTTACGAATTATTTCCGCGACCGCAAAAAAATTGGATATGACCATGGATAAAGTGGTTGTTACGCTGGATCGTCATGGAAATACTTCTGCGGCATCAGTCCCAACAGCACTCGATGAAGCAGTGCGCGATGGTCGCATTCAGCGTGGCCAATTAGTGTTATTAGAAGCATTTGGTGGCGGCTTTACTTGGGGCTCCGCACTGGTTCGTTTTTAATTTACTGAGAAAACAGACATGACACAATTTGCTATGGTATTCCCGGGACAAGGTTCCCAATCTTTAGGGATGTTAGCTGATTTAGCAGAACAAAATCAGCTGGTTAAAGAAACATTCGCTGAAGCGTCTGAAGCATTGGGTTACGATCTCTGGGCATTAGTTCAAAATGGACCAGAAGAAGAATTAAACAAAACATGGCAGACTCAACCTGCATTATTAGCAGCGTCAGTGGCTATCTTCCGTGTTTGGCAAGCAAAAAATGGCAAAATGCCTACGTTGATGGCGGGTCACAGCCTTGGCGAATATTCAGCATTAGTTTGTGCGGGCGTTATCGACTTCAAACAAGCCATTAAATTGGTAGAACTGCGCGGCAAACTGATGCAAGAAGCGGTTCCTGAAGGCACTGGCGCAATGTATGCAATCATCGGTTTAGATAACGAATCTATCGATAAAGCATGCAAAGAAGCAGCGCAAGGGCAAGTGGTTTCACCTGTGAACTTTAACTCACCGGGCCAAGTAGTTATTGCCGGCGAAAAAGCTGCTGTTGAGCGCGCAGGTGCTGCTTGTAAAGAAGCTGGCGCAAAACGTGCGTTGCCACTGTCTGTTAGCGTGCCTTCCCACTGTGCATTAATGAAACCAGCTGCAGATAAATTAGCTGAAGCATTAGAAAAAATTGAATTTTGTGAGCCGGCCTATCCTGTTATCAACAACGTTGATGTTAAAATGGAAACGTCTGCGAAAAATATCCGTGATGCGTTAGTGCGCCAATTATATAATCCGGTGCGCTGGACTGAAACAGTCGAATTCATGGCGGAACAAGGTATTGAGCAATTGGTTGAAATGGGTCCAGGCAAAGTTCTGACTGGTCTAACCAAGCGAATTGTCTCTAATTTAACTGCCGTTGCAGTCAATGATCCTGTATCATTAGACTCGGCTTTAGAAACTATCTGAGGACGACAATGAGCTTTGAAGGAAAAATTGCACTGGTAACTGGTGCGAGCCGTGGGATCGGTAAAGCAATCGCTTTAACCTTAACTGCACGCGGTGCGACCGTTATCGGTACGGCAACAAGCGAAAAAGGCGCGGAAGCGATTACGGCCTATTTAGATGGGAAAGGTAAAGGCTTAGCGTTAAACGTGACAGATCCTGCATCAATTGAAGAAACATTGACCCAGATCCGTGCGGAATTTGGTGAAATTGATATTTTGGTCAATAATGCAGGTATTACGCGTGATAACTTATTGATGCGTATGAAGGATGATGAGTGGCAAGATATTATTGACACGAATCTTTCATCCGTTTACCGTTTGTCTAAATCCGTTTTGCGTGCCATGATGAAAAAGCGTTGTGGACGAATTATTTCCATTGCATCTGTTGTGGGTGTTATGGGAAATGCGGGACAAACAAACTACGCGGCAGCGAAAGCTGGGCTGATTGGTTTTAGTAAATCATTAGCTCGTGAAGTCGCTTCTCGTGGTATCACTGTTAACGTTGTAGCGCCTGGTTTTATCGAAACTGATATGACTAAGGCATTGACAGACGAACAACGTGCAGGCATTTTATCTCAGGTTCCTGCGGATAGACTGGGTGATGCACAAGAAATTGCCAGTGCTGTAGCATTTTTAGCTTCTGACGAAGCTGCTTACATCACAGGTGAAACATTGCATGTCAATGGTGGCATGTACATGATCTAAAGAAATGAGGGAACCATTTGCATATTTTTGTGTTGCCTAATGCAAAATTATGCAAAATAATGGTTTCCACAGCCGGGATTGGGTTGTATCTTTTCCTGTATTTCATAAACTACGAAAACCATCGCGAAAGCGAGTTTTGATAGGAATTTTAATAGTATGAGCACTATCGAAGAACGCGTTAAGAAAATCATCGTTGAACAACTGGGTGTTAAAGAGGAAGAAGTTGTGAATACAGCTTCATTTGTTGATGACTTGGGCGCTGATTCTCTTGACACAGTAGAACTGGTTATGGCTCTGGAAGAAGAGTTCGATTGCGAAATCCCTGACGAAGAAGCTGAAAAGATCACTACAGTACAGGCTGCAATTGACTACGTCAAAGCATCTGAGTAATAGCGGTAAAACTTATCTAGGCGATCATTCGATCGCCTATGTTTCTTTTGTAACTAATTCCCTCCTTGGAGGACATACGTGTCTAAGCGTCGTGTAGTCGTAACCGGACTGGGCATGTTATCTCCTGTCGGCAACGCAGTTGAGTCATCATGGAAAGCTGTTTGTGACGGACAGAGTGGTATCAGCCTAATCGATCATTTTGATACTACTAACCACGCAACTAAATTTGCTGGCTTAGTAAAAGATTTCAACTACGAAGATTTTGACATCTCTCGCAAAGATGCGAAGAAGATGGACCCATTTATTCAATACGGTATTGCTGCGGGCTATCAAGCTATCAAAGATGCTGAATTGGAAGTAACAGAAGCCAATGCTACTCGTATCGGTTTGGCGATTGGTTCTGGTATTGGCGGGTTAGGTCTCATTCAAGACAACTGTGAATCTATGTTACACGGTGGTCCTCGCAAAGTGAGCCCATTCTTTGTACCTTCAACAATCATCAATATGGTTGCTGGTCACTTAAGCATTATGTATGGCTTCCGTGGTCCTAGCATCTCAATCGCTACTGCATGTACTTCTGGTGTTCATAATATTGGGCACGCAGCACGTATGATTGCGTACGGTGATGCTGATGTGATGTTGGCAGGTGGTGCCGAAAAAGCAACGACACCATTAGGTGTAGCGGGCTTTGGTGCAGCACGTGCATTATCAACCCGTAATGATGACCCACAAGCGGCTAGTCGCCCATGGGACAAAGACCGTGACGGTTTTGTTCTTGGTGATGGAGCAGGGGTTATCGTGCTTGAAGAATATGAACATGCTAAAGCGCGTGGTGCGAAAATTTACGCAGAAGTCGCGGGCTTTGGTATGAGCAGTGATGCTTACCACATGACATCACCACCAGAAAATGGTGAAGGCGCTGCATTAGCGATGGTCAATGCGCTAAATGATGCAGGCATTAAGCCAAGTGATATTGGCTATATCAATGCTCACGGCACATCAACACCAGCAGGTGACTTAGCGGAAGCGCAAGCGGTTATCTCTGTATTTGGTGAAGACACAAAAGTATTAGTCAGTTCAACAAAATCCATGACAGGTCACTTATTAGGTGCTGCGGGCGCGATTGAATCTATCTTTACTATTTTGTCTCTGTGTGACCAAATTATTCCACCAACAATCAACTTAGATAATCCTGATGAAGGTTGCAAGCTTGATTTTGTTCCGGGTGAAGCCCGTAAAGTTGAAAACATGGAATATGCTCTGTGTAACTCATTCGGCTTTGGTGGTACTAACGGTTCCTTAATTTTCCGTCGCTATCACGCGGAATAATCAATAATACCGTGCATTTCTAAGCTCCAGTGTCTTTGATGCTGGGGCTTTATTTTTGCCTTCTTTTTGCAGTACTCTTTGCTTTAGTTTATGATATTACACACTATGTTACTGCCTGATTTATCAGCTTTTATTATAAGAAATGGTCATGACTTATTGGGTTAACGGGGTTTCTTGTCAACAAATTGATATTACCGATCGCGCTATTGCCTTTGGTGATGGCTGCTTTACGACTATCCATGGCATGAATCAACAAGCAAAAATGTTAGAGAAGCATATTTTACGTTTACAACAAGATTCCGCTCGACTCAAATTACCAGTGATAGATTGGCCACAACTGACGCAACATATTGAAGAGGTTTGTGAACAACAAACTGATGAAGAGTTTGTGGTGAAGGTTATATTAAGTCGTGGGCAGGGTGGTCGAGGTTATAGCTCTCAAGGGTTTGAACACCCGACAATCATCGTAATGGTTTCGCCTTTCCCAAAACACTACGCCGCATTACAGTGCCAAGGGGTATCGTTATTGCTCAGCCAAATTCCATTAAGCCGCAATCCTCTCTTAGCAGGTATGAAGCACTTAAATCGCTTAGAGCAAGTGTTGATCCGCCAAGAAATTGACGATGCTAAATTGGATGAAGCCGTGGTGTTGGATACGAATGGCGTCATTGTTGAATGCTGTAGCGCCAATATTTTTTGGCGTATAGGGCGTGATGTTTATACGCCTATTCTTAGTCACTCCGGCGTTAATGGATTAATGAGACAAAAGATCATAGCGCAGCTCAATAATAGCCAGTACCATCTGGCAGAAGTCGAGCGCTTTCCTGCCATTTTGACTCAATGTGATGAAGTCATTATTTGTAATGCTTTAATGCCGGTTTTACCGGTGAAAAGCATCCGATTTTCAGAAGATAAAACAATCAGTTATCAATCAAGAGAACTGTTTGAGTATTTACTATTACAGCGACAAATTTAAAGCTGATAACCATTTAACTCTTATCATTCATCGACAAACAATACATTTAAGTGACCCATAATGAAATTAGCGAAAAAAATAACACTGATTGTCTTTGTCCTTGCGGTTATCGGCGTAATTGTAGTGTATCTGCAATATCGCCAAGTTCTTGATTATGCGAAAAAGCCTATTAACATTGTCCAAGAGACGATCTTTACTGTGCCTGCTGGGACAGGGCGAGTGGCCTTAGAAGGGTTGCTTATCAAGGAAAAATTTATTGAAGAGGGGCATAATTTCCAACTTCTTCTAAAAGCGCGCCCCGAATTAGCTCAGTTCAAAGCGGGAACCTATCGCTTACAGCCAAACATGACGGTGGAGCAATTATTAGCGTTGATCGCCAGTGGCAAAGAAGCACAATTTAGTATTCGTTTTATTGAAGGTAACAAACTGGCGGATTGGAGCAATATTTTGCGTGATGCTCCTTATATGCAACATAAAACTCAAGATGCAACACCAACTGAGCTCTATGCCATACTGGATTTTAAAGAGGGCGATAATCTTGAAGGTTGGTTATACCCTGATACCTATTTATACACTGCGGGCACCAGCGACGTTGAAATACTCAAGCGTGCTTATAAACGAATGCAAGCCGCTGTGGAAGAAGAGTGGAAAGGTCGCGATAAAGATCTACCCTATAAGAATGCTTATGAAATGTTGATCATGGCATCGATTGTTGAAAAAGAGACTGGCGTGGACAATGAACGTGCACAGGTTGCCTCGGTGTTTGTGAATCGCTTGAAGAAAAACATGCGCTTACAAACAGACCCTACGGTTATTTACGGGTTAGGGGAAAATTATCGTGGTAAAATTTATCGCAGTGACTTAGATAACTACACTGCGTATAACACGTATAAAATTGATGGTTTACCACCAACGCCAATTGCCATGCCGAGCCTTGCCTCAATAAAAGCGGCGGCTCACCCAGCAAAAACAGATTATTTATACTTTGTCGCCGATGGTACAGGTGGACATACTTTTAGTCGCAATCTTAATGACCATAACCGCGCTGTTAAGGTTTACCGACAAATAGAGCAAAAGAATTGATAAACGAAATGAAAAACCAATTTATTGTTATTGAAGGATTAGAAGGTGCGGGTAAAACGACGGCAATCAACACCGTTGTTGACACATTAAAGCAAGCTGGCATCCATGATATGGTATTTACCCGAGAACCGGGTGGTACGCCGCTCGCAGAAAAACTACGTGAATTGATAAAGCAAGGCATTGAAGGTGATAGAGTCACCGACAAAGCTGAACTATTAATGTTGTACGCGGCACGTGTTCAGCTAGTTGATACAGTAATCAAGCCCGCACTTGAAGCTGGGAAATGGGTCATTGGCGATAGACACGATTTATCCTCCCAAGCTTATCAAGGTGGTGGTCGTGAAATCGATCGCCACTTAATGGCCTCATTAAGAGATTTAGTGCTTGGTGAATTTAAACCAGCTCTGACTCTTTATTTAGATTTACCGCCAGAATTGGGTTTACAACGCGCTCGTTCTCGCGGTGAATTAGACCGTATTGAGAAAGAATCGCTGGCTTTCTTTGAACGCACCCGAGCGCGTTATTTAGAACTGGCTGCGGCAGATGACACTATTTTAACCATCGATGCGAGCCAAAATATTGAACAAGTGCAAGCCGATATTCGCAGCACATTACTGACATGGCTGACAAAATAAGGCGCTAATGATGAATTGGTATCCATGGCTTAATGAAACTTACCGTCAATTAATTAGCGCTTATCAAGCAGGACGTGGGCACCACGCGTTGTTGATTCACTCAATAGCGGGCAATGGGGCTGAAGCATTAAGCTATGGTGTGAGCCGTTGGTTGATTTGCCAAAATAAAGATGGTTTAAAAAGCTGTGGAGAATGCCATAGTTGCCGCTTAATGTTGGCAGGCACACATCCTGATTATCATGTTCTAGAACCTGAAAAAGGGAAAACGACCATCAGTGTTGATGCGGTTCGTAAGCTAACTGATACATTAAGTGGTCATGCGCAGCAAAGTGGTGCAAAAGTCGTTTCCATTCCCGATGCACAAGTATTGACGGATGCCGCGGCTAACGCGTTGCTCAAAACCTTAGAAGAACCCGCAGGGCAGACCTACTTTTTATTAGGCTGTGAAAAATTAGATAGCTTGCTGGCGACATTAAGAAGCCGCTGTTTAACTCACTTTTTACCTGCGCCTGATCAGCAAGTTGCGTTGTATTGGCTGCAAAAACAGCAGGCGGGTTTATCTGTAGAGGATGCCGTGACTGCGTTAACCTTGTGTCAAGGCGCGCCTGTTGCCGCATTACAGTTGCTTGAGCCGGCGCAGTGGCAACGACGTCTGCTATTGTGCAACGAGTTAGAGCAGAGCTTACGTCAGAAAGATTTTTTAAAGCTTCTGCCAGCGTTAAATACCGACAATGGGCCTGAATGCATTAATTGGCTACTCGGGTTAATTGCCGATGGCATAAAATTGCAGCAAAAAGCAGGGCAGTATGTTGTTAACCAAGATAAAATGGCGTGCGTCACTTTGTTGGCAACATCCATGAGCAGCTCGCAGCTATTGGATGTGTATAGCCAGTGGCAAGCGTGTCGTTACCAGCTATTAACCGTGCCTGCGCTGAACCAGGAATTGATCCTGACCAACCAATTATTACACTGGGAAGCGTTATTCGCTTCGCCTTCAAGATAAAAAGAGTAGACTATGTTTGTTGTTGATTCACACTGCCATCTCGACTGTTTAGATTATGAAAAATTACACACTAACGTCGATGATGTTATCGCAAAGGCATCTGCACGAGATGTCGGCTTTATGTTGGCCGTGGCAACCACCTTGCCAGGTTTTGAAAGCATGAAACAGTTAATTGGAAAGCGCGACAATGTCGCGTTTTCTTGCGGTATTCATCCATTAAACTTGGATGAAGGTTATGATTTTGAAAAGTTGGCGCAATTAGCGGCGGGGAGTGAAGTGGTCGCGCTCGGTGAAACGGGCTTAGATTACTATTATCAGCAAGAGAATGCGGCACTGCAGCAAGAGTCATTTCGTCAGCATATTCGCATTGGTCGTCAAGTGAATAAGCCAGTGATTGTGCATACTCGTTCCGCTCGAGAAGATACACTGTCTATTTTACGCGAAGAGAAAGTTGATGAGTGTGGCGGTGTGTTGCACTGCTTTACGGAAGACCAACAAACGGCTATCGATTTACTGGACTTAGGGATGTACATCTCTTTTTCCGGTATTGTCACGTTCCGTAATGCTGAACAGATCCGAGAAGCTGCGCGAGTTGTGCCATTGGATAGAATTTTAGTGGAAACAGATTCACCTTACTTAGCCCCAGTACCGCATCGTGGTAAAGAGAACCAACCTGCGTATGTACGTGATGTGGTGGAGTATATGGCTGTATTGAAAGGAGTGAGTGTTGAGGAAATGGCACAAATCACCACCGAAAACTTCAACCGTTTATTCCATTTACGCGCTGGGCAATAAATAGATAACTATTAAATTATTAAGGAATTTGTCATGGCAGAAGAGACTATTTTCAGTAAAATTATTCGACGTGAAATTCCGTCTGAGATCGTATATCAAGACGAACTGGTCACAGCATTTCGTGATATCGCGGCACAAGCGCCGACGCATATTTTGATCATTCCGAACAAATTAATTCCAACCGTAAATGATGTGACGGTTGATGATGAGCTGGCATTAGGGCGCTTATTTACCGTGGCGGCGAAAATTGCGAAAGAAGAAGGGATTGCAGAAGATGGCTATCGCCTGATTATGAACTGCAACAAGCATTCAGGACAAGAAGTCTTCCACATTCATATGCACTTAGTGGGTGGACGTCCATTAGGCCCATTATTGGCTAAGTAATTCATCATGAAACGCGCTGCATCAACCTTAAAATACATCGCCACACTGGGCTTGCTCATGCTGTTTCTCAGTGGTTGTGCTTGGAACAAAAAAACAGGGTTATCATTTAATGATCAGCAGCGCATCGTGATGGAGCCTTCCGTGCTAGCCGCGGGCGTGATTGTAGAAAAACCAGTGATCAAGGTCGGTAGCGTAACGGCGACCGCAACGATCAATATGAGCAATATTGAAAAGAAACCGGTCACTGTGATGTATCGTATCTTTTGGTATGACGAGCAAGGACTGAGAGTGGATTCAACAAAGAGTCAACCTCAAGTCATCCCTGCTAATTCGTCAGTGATGCTAAAAGAGGTCACGACATCCCCGCTTGCACGTAATGCGCGTATCTATGTTTTCTTACCTTCAATGGCTGGAGAGTCACAATGAAACGGATCTTATTGGTCGCAGCAGCAGCATTTATTTTGGCAGGTTGTCCGTCAGTCCCTCAAGGGCCTAAACCCCCAATTGTTCCTGTTGAACCAGGTGGAACACCGAAACAGCCTGAAAAGCAGCCGGAATTAACGCCACCACCACCAACGGATACAGTACCGATGCCACCAAAGCAGCAAACCATTGATTGGGCTGGGGCATTACAGCCATTAGTCAATAAAATGGTGGCGGATGATGGCGTTGAAAGTGGCAAAGTCTTACTGGTCGATTCTGTCAAAAATAATACCAGCGGAAGCTTGCCTTCACAGGCAGTAACGGCAGCATTAACCAATGAAGTCATGAAAACCAATAAGTTTAAAGTGGTTCCTCAAGGCGTCGTCAGTGCTGCTCGTAAAACGTTGGGATTGTCACAGGATGATAGTCTGGTAACTCGCAGTAAAGCGATTGGTTTAGGGCGTTATGTCCAAGCTCAGTATGTGATTTACAGTGTCATGTCAGGCTCTACCAAAGAACGCAGCATTGAAATGCAGTTAATGGAAGTGCAAACCGGTGAAATTGTGTGGTCTGGAAAACAGAGTATTGAGTAATCAATTATCACTGTTTGCATTACTTTCTGAATGCTTCCCAGCAGTTTTAGCATCATGCTGGGAAGTCTCTCCATTAGCAGGGTTATCGGGTGGCAGCTATTTAGTTGAATATCGAAACTCTACTCAAACCCAAGACACGGTTCCTTCCATTAAATTAATCGCCCGCTCAGATGGGCAAGCGCAAAATGCGTTGTATGTTAATCGCCGTAAAGAAGCGCATGTTCTTAAGGAACTGAAAGATTTTTCTTATTCCCCACAAGTCATTGGGCGGAATGCCCATTGGTTATTATTGGAATGGGTTAATGGAGACCATCCTAGCCGCGAACAATTTCTTTCCTTTGAATTTCAAAAAAACTTGGCAGGGATCGTTGCTAAGCTCCATAATCATGACGTATTAAATTACCGGCTATCGTTACGTAATGAGATTGCTCATTATGGCTATTTAATTGATAATAAAAGAGTCTCTGCACACTGGAAGCGAATACATCGTCGCTTCCTCCGCACGCCAATGCCAAGGGTGTTAAAGCTCGCTCCCGCCCATATGGATATTCATCCGGGCAATGTGCTGTGTGAGCAAGGGGTACCAAAAATGCTAGTGGATTGGGAATATGCAGCAAATACCGATATTGGTTTGTCTCTAGAAACCTATTTTCAATTCAATAGCCTGACGGTAGAACAACGAGATTATTTCTTGACGCAATATTGTCACACCTATGGTGCCTATAAAGATAAACCCCGTTTGGCAGAGCACTGCATACAATGGGAGCCATGGGTCAAATACATGACGTTAATGTGGTATGAAGTTCAGTGGTGCCAGCGTCAAGAAGCGCAGTTTTTAAATGATTCTTCCCCATTACGAGACTATTTTGGTCTTTGATTGGGCAATATAAAATCTCAGTGAATACACAAGAATTTGTGAAAATTAATCAAGTGAGGCATGTTATGGGTCCGATAATGCTGGATGTTCAGGGTTATGAACTGGACAATGAAGAGCGTGAAATTTTAGCTCATCCACTGGTAGGCGGGTTGATTTTATTTACCCGTAACTTCCATGATGCGGCACAGTTGCGTGAGTTAGTGCGACAAATCCGTGATGCATCAAGACACCGTTTATTGATTGCTGTGGATCAAGAAGGTGGCCGTGTACAGCGTTTTCGTGATGGATTTACCGCACTACCTTCCGCGCAAGCTTTTGCTGCACTGAACAACCAGATGGATGGTGCTAAATTAGCACAAGAAGCAGGCTGGTTAATGGCCGCAGAAATGATTGCTATGGATATCGATATTAGCTTTGCCCCTGTGTTGGATTTAGGGCACGAAAGCATCGCCATTGGTGAGCGTTCATTCCACGCAGATCCTGAAATTGCAATGGTGATGGCAGAGCGTTTTATTCGCGGTATGCACAGCGCAGGAATGAAAACCACAGGTAAACACTTCCCAGGGCACGGCGCCGTCAAAGCCGATTCCCATAAAGAAACGCCACGAGATGACCGCCCACTTGAGCAAATTCGCGGCAAAGACATGTCTATTTTTAAAGACTTTATTCAGCGTGAATTGCTTGATGCTATTATGCCAGCCCACGTGGTTTATACTCAAGCGGACGATCGTCCTGCGAGTGGTTCACCATTCTGGCTAAAATCGGTATTACGTGAGCAGCTTGGTTTTGATGGCGTTATCTTCTCTGATGATTTATCGATGGAAGGTGCTGCCATTATGGGCAGTTATCCAGAAAGAGCGAAAGCATCATTGAATGCGGGCTGCGACATGATCCTTGTTTGTAATAATCGTGAAGGTGCTGTGAGCGTATTGGATTACTTACCGAAACAAAATCACAGCCGCGCTTCTAAGCTGTATCACAGTGGCCGCCAGTATTCATTGAATGAGCTACAATCTGTGGATCGTTGGAAGCAAAGTCACCGTCAATTAGTCGAATTACATGAAAAATGGCAAGAACACCGTAGCCGCTAATTAAATCGTGTTGAAAATGAACCGATGGGATAATAACCCATCGGTTTTTTTTATCTTAAATTCACTGAATAAGTTACGGGTAACCTTATTGGTATAAATTAAATAGGAACAAGGAAAGAGATTGTCCTATTTGATTAGTAATACTGTATCTATATTTAATATATGTGTAAAAAATACGCATCAATATTGGCTGCTACATGGAATTAACCAGGAATAATTCCTAGTCCAAATAAAAATTTTGCGTTAAATAATCTATCTATATGTGATAAATACTCTCCATTGTGACGGAACAAACCAGTATATTGCTTAAAAACAGAATGATTGACTTGGCTATTTATTTAAAATGGAGAGCTAGGCCATGCTTCAATATTATTGGTTTAAATAAAAATATTATTTTACTTTAGTAAATAACATTTCATTAAAATATAGGCGATTAAAATAGCAAAATTATTGTTTAAATATGAAGTTCAATTAATAGATGCAATAGCCAATAAAGTGATTGATATCACATCGAATGATGTGTGATTTGCAATCTATCTGGTTTGTTGTGACTCTGATCGTGTTAATTGACACAAAATTACGTTAGCATACTTTTTCATTATGAATATCAACTCAAAACGCTCCTTAAGAGTGCGGTTGAATATTGCCCAAATAAGTCTGAAATCATAGTGTGAACTTAAATCAAATCCGTATGTTTGGATTAATTATTTCGACTTATAAAATAATTAAATTTTATTCTTAATGCCCAGAAAATAAATTGTGCTTAAAGAATAGAGGGTGCAACTTAAATTAAATAATCATTAAAGACTATTGCAGTAATTAAAGCTAAATAAAATTGTTACTTATTGAAAGATAGCAAGGTGTCATAACGCCCAATAAAAATTGGGTGCGGGTAGTTATATTCTAATAATCACGACTAGGTTTAATTTAAATGAAAGTCAAAAAAATAGCGTTAATATTGTTTCCATCTTGTTTCGTTGCATTTGGGGCTAATGCTGGCGATTGGGAAAATGCCATCAAGGAAAACTCATTTGTTGCAGACTCTGAGTTAGAGCTTTCTACACGAAATATGTGGAAATACCTGAAGTCAGAAAATCGTTACGATGCCAATGAGCAGCGTTACAGAAAACAAGTCGCACAAGCTTGGGGTCAGAATATTCAGTTAGATTACCAATCCGGATATTTTGCCGATTTTATCGGGTTTGATGCCTCTTATTATGGCGCGATCAAATTGGCGGCAAGTAAAGACTTCGCCTCCCGAGCGATTTTATATAACGATGATGGTGAAGCGAAAGGCTATAACAAAATTGGTCAACGTTACGCTAAATTCAAATTAGACTTTGAACCCGTTAATTTCAAAGGTAAAGCGGGTTGGTTCACGTTGAAAAATAAAGGTATTTTTACCAACTCCCAGCGTTTATCTTTAAACACCTATAATGGTTATTATACCAACACCGCAATTAGCGATTGGAACTTAGATTTACTCTATCTTGATGGCAAAGTAATGCGTCGAGATAGTCCGAACATTGACAGAATGTATTTCCGTGACGGAAATGGTGTTAATCATGATATCAACCATGTGGTTACGGGTGGCATTAACTACAATACCAAACCATTGAAAGCCTCTTACTTTATTGGTCAGGCCGATGATGTTTTCCGTCAACAAGGCTTAGAAATCAAATATAAGCTAAACTCAGATATCACCTTATCTTCTCAAATTTATGGTCATGAATACGGTAGCGATGGTAAGCGTACATCGACAGATACCAAACGTGGCAAACAAAACTTTGATAAGCGTGCTTGGCACTATGCGGGTGAAATTGAGTGGCGTGTCCCAGAAACGCCGTGGACTTTAATGACGGGTATCACGCATACCACAGCACATAAAACCAATGGCGTAGGGCAATTTGCACGTAACCCAATTGGTAACACCCGTGGACGTTTTAATTCACCAGCTTATGCAGATATCGACTATGTGCGTGATGGCGAAACCATGCTGGCGTTAAAAGCAGAATATCAAGTTAATCCAACTTGGTCTGTCGGGGCTAACAGTAACTACAGTGAATTCTCTTACTCAGGTGAGCGTTTAAAACAAGGTCAGGTTGGCTTATTTACTTACTGGAAACCAACTGAGAACCTGTCAGTCTCATTAAGTGGCGGTATGGGTTGGCACCATCAGCAAGAGTCTGATAACTCCACACCAAAACTGTATGACGGTGAGTCACGTCGTGCGCACTCGTTGTCCGGTTCGATGACAACCACTTATCGCTTTAAAATGTAATTGGGGGCAATGAATAGATGAATCATAAAATCAGTTTAGTGACATTGCTGGTATCAGGTGCTTTATTAGCAGGCTGTGCCACGAAACAGAGCGATACCGTAAAAGTTCAAGTCATTGGTATTAACGATTTCCACGGTGCATTACAAGCGCCGGGGGATGGTAAACTCGGTGGAATCGAATCCATTGCGACACTGGTCAAGCAATTAAAAGCAGAAAACGACAACACCATTATTGTGGGCGCAGGGGATTTAGTGGGCGCGAGTCCATTACTGTCATCCATGTTCTACGATGAACCCTCCATTGAAGCGCTTAGTGCAATTGGTCTTGAGACCAGTGCTGTCGGTAACCATGAGTTCGATAAAGGCAAAATCGAGTTACTGAGAAAGCAAAATGGCGGATGCCATCCAACCGCAGGCTGTGTGGGTAAAGAGTCTTTTGCCGGTGCTGATTTTAACTATTTAGCCGCGAACGTGATTGTCAAAGAGACCGGTGAAACACTATTCCCATCTTACTACGTTAAGAAATTTGATGGTGTGCCAATGGCATTTATTGGTTTAACGCTGGAAGGTACGCCTGCCATCGTAACGCCAAGTGGTACTGCAGGCTTAGAGTTTAAAAATGAAGCCGAAACCATTAATCAACAGGTGAAATTGCTTAAGGCGCAAGGTATTCGTAGCATTGGTGTGTTGATCCACGAAGGGGCAACTCAGCAAGTGGATACCAAGGTGAAAGATATTAACCGTTGCGATAACATCAAAGGACCTATTGTTGAGATCGTTAAGCAGCTCGATGCCGATGTGGACTTTGTGGTGAGCGGGCATACGCATCAAGCGTATAACTGTGATATTAATGGTAAAAAAGTCATTTCAGCACAATCGAACGGGACATTACTGTCTCAATTAAATATTGAAATTGATAGAAAAACCAACGATATCGTCAGTATTAATGCGAAAAACATTCCGGTTGAAACCAGCCGTTATGAAAAAGATCCACAATTAAGCCGTTTTATCCAAAACTATGAACGCATTTCTAAACCGATTGCTGAGCAAGTCATGGGGACGTTGAGTGCGCCTGCGGATAAGAAATTAGCGGCGGGTGGCGATTCAACATTAGGTAAGATTATCGCGGATGCTCAATTATATGCTGCTGCTACTCCAGATGCAGGCGGCGCACAAATTGCCTTTATGAACAGCGGTGGTATTCGTGCTGATCTTAAAGCAGGGGAACTGACCTACGGCGATATCTTTACGGTACAGCCATTCTCGAATGTGGTCGTTACGCAATCATTAACTGGAGCACAAATTAAACAAGCGTTAGAGCAACAGTGGGATCGTGAACGCCCGCAAGTCATGCCAGTTTCCCACGGTTTTTATTACGAATGGGATGATAGTCGTGCGGTAGGTGACAAAGTGATTGCAGGCTCCATGAAATTAAATGGCAAGCCAATCGATATGAAAAAAAGCTATCGTGTAGCTGCCAATGAATTTCTGGCAACTGGTGGTAGCCGTTTCTCTGCCTTTAAACAAGGTAAAGATCGTATCTATAGCTTGCCGGATAACGAAGCGCTGATGAAATACTTCAAAGATAATTCGCCAATTCAGTTACCGACGGACGAGCGTATTAAGAAAGTGAAGTAAAATACCCTCACAAAATGTTAGGTTTCCAAGCCCGAGAATAACGCCATTCTCGGGCTTTTTTGTCTCTAAGTGAAATAAAGCTGACTCGTTTCTTTTTTTTCAAAAAATGATTTGACGAGCGTGATCGTTGTCATAATAATCAACTAAATTGATTTGCATCAACATTTGGTATGACCAAATACCCAAGCGTGGTATTCTTCAAACCCAAACAAAATAAAACATGGTGAATTAGTGTTATTTAAGTTTTTTGTTATTAGAAATCTTAAATAACATTAATATATTTTATATGAGGGGCGTATGACCTTAACTCAACCTAAAATCGTTGTTGTAGGCGGTGGTGCTGGTGGTTTAGAACTGGCAACACGTTTAGGACGTAAATTAGGGCGTAAAAAACGTGCGGATATCACGCTGATTGACCGTAATCCAAGTCATTTATGGAAACCATTACTTCATGAAGTCGCAACAGGCTCACTGGATGATGGTGTTGATGCTATCAGTTATTTAGCCCATGCTCGTCACAATGCATTTCACTTCCAATTAGGCTCCCTCACGAATATCGACCGAGAAAATAAAAAAGTGGTTCTCGGTGAATTGCGTGACAAAGATGGCGAGTTGTTAGTGCCATTGCGTGAAATTGATTACGATATTTTAGTCATGGCGTTGGGAAGTGCCTCGAATGATTTTGGTACCCCAGGTGTAAAAGAAAACTGCATTTTCCTTGATAGTCCTGCACAAGCTCACCGTTTTCACGATGAAATGCTGAATTTATTCTTGCGTTATTCAGTACGTGATAATGCGGAAGAAAAAGTGAATATCGCCATTGTCGGCGGTGGGGCAACGGGGGTGGAGCTTTCTGCTGAATTGTATAATGCGGTGGAGCAGTTAACGAGCTATGGTTTTAAAGGGTTAGACACTGATGCGTTAAATGTGACGTTAGTGGAAGCGGGTGAGCGTATTTTACCTGCATTACCACCGCGTATTTCAAGCGCTGCACACCAAGAACTGAATAAATTGGGCGTGAAAGTATTAACCAAGACCATGGTGACCAGCGCGGATGCCGATGGCTTAAATACCAAAGAAGATGGCAAAATTTATGCGGACTTAATGGTATGGGCTGCAGGGATCAAAGCACCTGATTTTATGAAAGATATTGCAGGATTAGAAACCAACCGTATCAATCAGTTGGTGGTTAAGCCGACACTGCAAACCACGTTGGATGATGGAATTTTCGCGATTGGTGACTGTGCGTCTTGCGCAAAACCGGAAGGCGGCTTTGTTCCACCGCGCGCGCAATCTGCTCATCAAATGGCAAGCCTTTGCTATGACAATATCGTGGCATTAATGAAAAATAAGCCACTGAAAAACTACATTTACAAAGATCATGGTTCACTCGTTTCGTTATCTCGCTTTAGTACCGTGGGTAGTTTGATGGGGAACCTAATGCGCGGAGATATGATGGTGGAAGGGCGCATAGCTCGTTTCGTCTACATTTCCCTATATCGAATGCACCAAATTGCCTTACATGGCTATATAAAAACGGGCTTAATGATGTTGGTTGGCAGTATTAACCGTATTATTCGGCCTAAACTGAAATTACATTAATCGGTGGTTATTGTTTTTTCGCTACTGCAATCGTAAGAATACACACGGTTATCAGTGAATAATCGTGTGTATCCTCCAATCAGAATAAAGATGTATTTAAAATAATGGTACCCAGTTAAAGCGGTACATATATTTTAAATATTTATTCATTAAATAGACGCCATAAAATCAGCTAATTACCCTAATGAGTTTGGGTTAAGTGTGATTTAATACAAAAAGGCGGCATATTTTTAATTTAAATCACTCATGATACCCATTTATTGGTAGGGTTTGGTTTTTTGTTAAAAAACAAGGAAATAGAAAGAATTTTAATATACTGCAATATATTGAAATTAATTTAGTTAATTATTTACGACTATTCGCGATAAACTTATTACGCGTAAGTAAATAAGATGTATGTCTCATACTCAGACTAATCTAAAAAACCATATTTATTGTATGTAATTAATGTAGTTGATACTAGATAAGCTACAATAGCTAACACACTCACTATTTAAAAAAAGGGCAAGCGATGAAGCTAAAAATTAAGTTGTTGTTAGCCGCATTCGTTGTTGTTTGCCTAATTGCTGTTGTTTATTTCTCTTTTGTGCGCAGTGACGAAGTGAAAATTGCCACTGTTTTATCTACCGAACCCATTAGAGCAACGCGTATGGTGGAACATGAAAACTGTTCGGTAACGGGTATTTTAGGCATATTCACGCAAGAGTCATTATCTCGTTGGCACCCCGCACAACGCGAATGCAGAACCATTTTGATGATCCAATCCTTACAAGGAAGGTCGCTACCGCCATTTTCGAGTAATGAACCAAGAACATGCGTGATCACCAAGAGCCTAGAGCAGATTATTGTGGGGTATGATGTGATTTACCGTATTGGCGATACGATTGGTAAAGTGAGAATGCCATATGAGCCAACCGTGTTTATTCCTCTCAATGAAAATGGGCAGTTAGATTTAACCATGTCCAGTAAAGCGGCATGCGAAACTCTGCGAGAAGGGGCAAAAAGCATTTTGCCATTCTACTGTATGAAGCCAGATGACCTACCAAAAGCTTACCAGCCGTCTACCGTACTGGAAGTCAAAACGGGCAAAAATACCTTTGGAATGTTTGAGTAGAAAGGGAAACTATGCTTAAAAAATTACTGGAATTTTTAGGTTTCACCTCGCGCAATATCCCCTCATTTAATGAACTCATGTTAAAAGCCAAAAGTGGCGACCTCGATGCGCAGTACGCAATTGGTACTCTGTATGATGTGGGGGAAGAGGTTGAAGAAAATGAGGAAAAAGCCATTGAGTGGTATCTGAAAGCCGCTAACCAAGGGCATGCTCAAGCGCAATATATGATGGGAATGATGTATGAAACCAGTGAGCATTTATCTGATGACGCTCACCACTCCTTAGCATGGTTTCAAAAATCTGCGGAGCAGGGCAATAGCGATGCACTGGGGCACTTAGAAGCGATAGGTCGTTCGTTCGATAATAAAAAATAGTGATTTTATTGGGTAACACGATATAAAAGAAAGCCATCGAAACATCATGAATCGATGGCTTTTTTGTGTTCAATTGCTGGCTTATGACGCTAGCTGATGCTCATCAAAATCAGCGACTAGCTGCTTGATAAAGTCTAAACGCGTCGCTCTGTCGGCTAAATCGTGGAAGAATTTCAAACGGACGGGGCCTTCCATGCGGAACGTTTTTGGCTGATTTTGTAGTAAGCTGATTAAGAACATCGGGTCGACTTTGTTGCGTTCATTGAACTCAATAAACCCGCCTTTTTCATGAGCTTCAATACGCTTCATGCCCAGTTTTTGTGCTTGTAAACGAATGCCTGCGGTAGATAGCAAGAATTTACCTGCATCAGGTAAAGTACCAAAGCGGTCAATGAGCTCGATACGCAGCTCATCCAGTTCGGTCTGATCTTTAGCACTGGCAATACGTTTATAGAAAGACAGGCGGATATTCACATCGTGGATATACTCATCAGGCAGTAGTACTGGCATACGCAGTTCCACTTCAGTTTGCTGGCTGGTGAGATCCTCAAGGGATGGCTCGCGTCCTTCTTTCAGTGCATCGACCGCACTTTCGAGTAGCTCCATATATAAAGTGAAACCGATGGTGGTCATCTGCCCACTTTGGTCTTCACCTAATAGCTCGCCAGCACCACGAATTTCAAGGTCATGGGTCGCGAGTGCAAAGCCAGCCCCTAAATCTTCAAGGGAAGAAATGGCTTCGAGGCGTTTCTGTGCATCGGTGGTCATGGCTTTTGGATGCGGCGTCAGAAGGTAAGCATAAGCTTGGTGATGGGAACGACCCACACGACCGCGTAGCTGATGCAACTGTGCTAAACCGAAGTGGTCAGCACGTTCAATAATGATGGTGTTCGCCGTTGGGATGTCGATACCCGTTTCAATAATCGTAGTGCAGATCAGGACATTAAATCGTTGATGGTGGAAATCTGTCATGACTCGCTCAAGTTCGCGCTCACGCATCTGCCCATGACCGACAACAAATCGTGCTTCAGGCACTAAGGCTTCAAGACGTGCTTTGGCTTTTTCGATATTTTCCACATCATTATAAAGATAATAAACCTGACCGCCGCGTAACGTTTCCCGCAGAATCGCTTCGCGCACGACTAAATCATCATATTGGCGAACAAAGGTTTTTACGGCTAAGCGGCGAGCGGGTGGGGTCGCGATAATCGATAAATCCCGCATGCCACTCATCGCCATATTCAGGGTGCGTGGAATTGGTGTCGCCGTTAAGGTTAGAATATCCACATCAGCGCGCATCGCTTTAATGCGCTCTTTATGACGAACCCCGAAACGGTGCTCTTCATCCACCACCAGTAAACCCAGATCTTTCCACTGAATATCGCTTTGTAGCAATTTATGGGTACCAATCAAAATATCCACTTTACCTTCTGCGGTATCGCTAATAATTTGTTGCTGTTCTTTGGCCGTTTTAAAGCGAGATAGCATTTCGATACGAACTGGCCAATTGGCAAAGCGGTCGCGGAAATTATCATAATGTTGCTGAGCTAATAGCGTGGTAGGAACCAGTACAGCCACTTGCTTATTATTGCTGATCGCTAAAAATGCGGCACGCATGGCGACTTCAGTTTTACCAAAGCCTACATCGCCACAGACTAAACGATCCATCGCCAGCGGCTGGCACATATCACTCAATACTGCGTTAATCGCCATTTCTTGATCAGTGGTGGTTTCGAATGGGAAACCTTGGCAAAACTCCCGATACTGCTCTTTATCATGTTTGAAAGCGAAGCCTGCTTTCGCGGCTCGCTGAGCATAAATATCCAGAAGTTCAGCGGCCACATCCCGCACTTTTTCTGCCGCTTTTTGGCGGGCGCGTCCCCAACTGTCACTACCCAATTTATGCAGCGGCGCATTTTCATCGGCACCACCCGCATAACGGCTAATTAAATGTAATGAAGAGACAGGGACATACAGTTTATCTTCGCCTGCGTAGGTGAGGATCAAATACTCCGCGGGAATACCCCCTGCTTCTAAGGTGATTAAGCCTTGATAGCGGCCGACACCATGTTCAATATGAACCACGGGTTGACCCGGGCGTAACTCTGCAAGGTTACGAATGAGCGTGTCGGTATTGATGGTGCGGCGTTGGTCACTGCGGCGGCGTACGACTCGCTCACCCAGTAAATCACTCTCACAAATTAAGGCGCGGTGGCTTTCTGGTTGAATAAAACCATGTTCAGCTGCCCCAATCGTAATGGCAAAGCGGTCTTGGGTTTGACCAAAATAGTTGCTGATAATTTCAGGCCGAATTTTTAGACGTGCGAGTAATTCACTCACCGTTTCACGGCGTCCTTCACTCTCCACGGAGAACACAATCGTGCCATCAAACTGTTCGGTGAACTGACGCAGTTTTTCCAGTGGGTTTTTACTTTGCCCTTGAGTGCTAATATCCGGAAGTGGCTGATAGTCTAAATTGGTATTGGCGGCTTTCTTCGGTAATTTTTCCGTAGACAGCTGTACCCGAGGCCAATTTTTTAAGTTCTGATTCAGTTGTTCGACGGTTAACCATAACTCGGCAGGGGGAAGTAATGGGCGCATTGGGTCAACGCCACGGCTTTCATAACGCTGTTGAGCGTCTTGTTGGAATCGTTCTGCAGGTTCTTGTAGATTTTGCGAAACAAATAGGGTGTTAGCGGGTAAATATTCAAATAAAGAAGGCAATGGCTCAGCGAAAAACAGTGGCTGCCAATACTCAATCCCACTTGGTAGGGTATTTTTACTCACTTGCTGATAGATATGTTCGGGATCACGGCGAACTTCAAAGCGTTCGCGCCACTGGCTTCGAAAACGCTCGATAGCGTCTTTATCGGTCGGAAATTCGTGAGCAGGCAATAAGTTGATTGCACTAACTTCTTCTAAGGTGCGTTGGGTATCAACGTCAAAGGTGCGTAAGCTGTCAATTTCATCATCAAAAAAGTCGATACGAAATGGCAGGTCGCTACCCATTGGGAATAAGTCAAGTAATGCCCCGCGAATGGCATATTCACCGTGTTCAAGTACTTGCTCAACATGGCGGTATCCGGCTTTATCCAGCTCGTCTCGTAGACTATCGCGCGAGAGTTTATCGCCTTTAGCCATCACCAAGGCATGCCCCGTTAGAAAATCAGCAGGGCACACTTTCTGCATTAAGGTATTAACGGGGAGGATCAACGCCCCTTTTGGCAGGGTTGGCAATCGGTATAGAGTGGATAAACGGTGAGAAATGATTTCTTGATGCGGCGAAAAATTATCGTAGGGTAACGTTTCCCAATCCGACAGTGTCTCTATAGGATGTTGGGTAAACTGTTGCAGCTCATCACGAACGCGTAATGCGTTTTGCATATCACGTGTGACAATCACGACAGGACCTTGATGGCGTTCAATCATTTCTGCGCATTCTAAGGGGCCTGCAGCACCAATTAAGCAGCCTAAATGGCGGACATCTCCAGCACGACTGGGCAGTTCATAACGATAATTTGACGACATAGAAATATTCAGTTTCTCATAGCTAACTAGTTAATTAATGATTAGTTAGGCAATTAAAAATTAATTAAACGACCCACAGAACTCATTGAGTAGTCTGAAAGTGATCTAAACAAATAGTATTTATAATAAAAAAACCACAAAAGCGCGGTTGGGTGGTTCCATTCATCAATCGTACCCTTTATTATCCCTGAACACTTCGCTTTGGCAACAGGGACATTACGTTTTCATGCATCAATCTGTCTCACTCTTTATAGGTCTGCGCTATATGCGTGGGCGCGCGGTCGATAAATTTGGACGTTTTGTGTCCAGCTTGTCGGCGATAGGCATAACCCTGGGTGTTGCGGCATTGATTACCGTGACGTCTGTGATGAACGGTTTTGAACGTTCGTTACAAGATAGCATACTTGCTTATATGCCACAGGCCATATTGACCTCAAATACCGGAAATATCGATCCCAATCAACATCCCATCACGGACTTGAAAAACCTCAAAGGCGTTAAGAAAATCGAGCCGATTGTTCAGTCGGAAGTGGTTTTACAAAGCCGAACTAACGTGGGGGTGGGCATGATGGGGGGAATTCGTTCCGATGAATCTTCCTTGTTACTCGATAAGCTGATAAGCGGGGATCGCCGTGATTTAATCGATGGAGAATACAACGTTTTTCTCGGTAATCGATTAGCGGAAACCCTCGGCGTAAAACGCGGTGACCAAGTGCGCTTGATTATCCCCGGGGTGAGCCAATTAACCCCAATGGGGCGTATACCCAGCCAGCGTTTATTTACGGTTGCGGGTATTTTTCAAACCAATGGCGAAGCGGATACGAGCGAACTGATTGTTGCTCAGCCTGATGCAGCGCGAATGCTACGTTATCCAACCGGAAATATTACGGGCTGGCGTTTATATCTGGACGAACCTCTGCAAGTGGATGTGGCAAGCAAACAGATACTGCCGGAAGGGTTAGTTTGGACAGATTGGCGTGAGCGTAAAGGCGAATTTTTCCAAGCAGTAAGAATGGAAAAAAACATGATGGGCCTGCTGCTGAGCCTGATCATTGCAGTGGCGGCATTTAACATCATTACGTCGTTATCCTTATTAGTCATGGAAAAACAAGGTGAAGTGGCGATTTTGAAAACCTTGGGACTCAAGCGTAGCAAAATTCTAACTATCTTTATGATTCAAGGTGCGGGCGCAGGTATTATCGGGACATTGATTGGTACCGTGTTGGGTACGCTGCTATCGAGCCAATTGAATGTGATTATGCCGTTAATTGGCTTATTACCGCGGGGAGTGGCACTCCCAATTGTACTCGACTATCCGGGTATTTTAATTATTGCGCTGTGCGCGATGCTGATTTCTTTGCTGGCGACGCTTTATCCTTCTTGGCGTGCGGCAGCGGTACAACCTGCTGAGGCTTTACGATATGAATAACCAACCACTTCTGGTCTGTGAACATTTAAGTAAGATTTATCAAGAAGGCGCACTTTCCACAGAAGTGTTAAAGAATGTCAGCTTCACGATGAATGAAGGCGAAACCATGGCTATCGTGGGTAGCTCAGGTTCCGGTAAAAGTACCTTATTGCACCTACTTGGCGGGTTAGATACGCCATCTCAAGGTAATGTTATTTTTCGTGGGCAGCAGATTAACCAGCTTTCTTCTGATGCGCGTGCGGCTATTCGTAATAAAGACCTTGGCTTTATTTATCAATTCCACCATTTATTGCCTGATTTTACGGCATTAGAAAATGTGGCGATGCCACTGTTAATTGGCGGTGTGGCGAAAGCAACGGCATTGGCGAAAGCCACCGAAATGTTAAAAGCGGTAGGGTTAGAGCACCGAGCCAACCATCGCCCATCTGAATTATCCGGTGGTGAGCGTCAACGTGTTGCTATTGCTCGTGCATTGGTAAATGACCCTGCGTTAGTACTGGCGGATGAACCTACAGGTAACCTCGATTTGCGTAATGCGGATGCTATTTTTGAATTACTGGGTGAATTAAACCGTAAGCAAAAAACCGCATTTTTAGTGGTCACCCACGATATGAAACTGGCGAGTCGTCTATCCCGCCGTTTAGAAATGCGTGATGGTCATCTGCAACAGGAAATTACGTTGGGGGCAATGTAATGATTAAAATGCCTCTGACGCTATTAGCGGCATTGCGATTTAGCCGAGGACGTCGCAGGACAGGGATGGTGTCTTTGGTGTCGATTGTCTCGACCCTCGGGATTGTTTTAGGTGTTGCGGTATTAATTATCGGCTTAAGTGCCATGAATGGCTTTGAGCGAGAACTGAATAACCGCGTGCTCTCGGTGGTGCCTCACGGGCAAATTTATGCCGTTGAAGCCCCTTATCAAGATTGGGAGTTCGCCCAAAATGTGATCCGCAAAACGCCAGGTGTGCAAGGAGTCAGTCCCTATGTGAATTTTACGGGGCTACTTGAGCGTGGCGCGAACCTGAAAGCCATCCAGATTATGGGCGTGTCTCACGAGACCGAATCCCAAGTCAGTGCATTGCCTGAGTTTATCCTAAATGATGCGTGGCAACATTTTGAGGCTGGCAAGCAGTCAATCATTTTAGGGCAAGGGGTGGCGAATTCGCTGGGTGTGAAAGTCGGGGATTGGGTGACTATTATGATCCCGAATACCGATGACAGCATGAAAATTCAGCAGCCTAAGCGTATTCGTGTCCAAGTAACGGGGATTTTCCGCTTAAGTGGGTTACTCGACCATCAGCTCGCCTTAGTTCCGCTGGCGGATGCGCAAGAATATCTCGGTTATGGAAACGGTATTAGCGGTTTTGAGATTAAAGCTAAAGATCCTTTTGAAGCGGATAAAGTGGTGTATGACGCTGGGCTGAAAACCATGCATCATGTGGTGGTGAAAAGCTGGATAGGTGATTACGGCTATATGTACAACGACATTCAAGTGGTTCGCAGTGTCATGTACTTGGCGATGATTTTAGTCATCGGGGTCGCTTGTTTTAATATCGTCTCCACGCTCGTGATGGCCGTCAAAGATAAAAGTAGCGATATTGCGGTTCTGCGGACATTAGGAGCAAAAGATAGGCAAATTCGCGCTATCTTCTTGTGGTATGGGTTAATAGGGGGGCTGGTTGGTTCACTTATCGGCGTGGTGCTGGGGGTATTAATCTCCCTGAATTTAACCACGATGATTAAGGGACTTGAAGTGATTATCGGTCATCCTATCTTATCAGGGGATGTCTACTTTATTGACTTCTTGCCTTCCGAACTGCATGTGATGGATGTGATTTACGTGCTGTTCACCACGGTTGTTCTGAGCTTATTAGCCAGCTGGTATCCAGCAAGACGCGCAAGTAAGTTAGACCCAGCCCGTATTCTAAGCGGTCAGTAATTAACAAGGCGCGAGTGGAAACAGTCGCGCCTTATTTCATCATGTTATCTAAGGCTATTTCATCAAACTCTCTAGGTACATCTGCTTGTAGCTGCGGGTTTCAATTAATGCTTCCGTAAAACCATAGTGCTGCGCAGTAGACAGTAATTTTGTATACAAGCTGTCTAACTCACTCTCATCGTCTGTCATAATCGCAAATTCAGCAAACCAACCAATACCTTCTAAATAATCAATGGTGATATGAATATCATCCAGAAAATAGATGCTGCGCTGTTTCGCAATCGTTAGGTAACATTGATATCCCAAGGTGCTCAGCATGTTTTTGACATGTTGGCAGTCTGCAATATCAATCGCTTTACACTCGGAGCTACTAGGGCCTTTGACTATCCACAACTTAATGCCAGAGGGTGTCATTTCTCGCACGGACATACTGATATTTTGCGCGGCTAATTGCCCATCTTGATAGTCAAAAAAATCATCAACTTCATGATTATTTACAGTAAATGCTTCAGCATTATCATTGATAAGCTGCTTAAGAAAAGTGTCAGAATTGGGTAGTTTGAACTTAATTTCGGCTTCAAATTTCCCAACAAAATGGTCACTCATTCTGTTATCCAAGGTTGTTTTAGATGATGAATTAGGTGAGTGGATAGTAGCATAGGGAATGATGGCGTGGCTGAAGATAATGTTAAGCTGTATCAAAAAATAGCGGAGTCACTAGGCACAAAAAGCGATTACCGTGCCTAGGGTTTTCAATGCTAATAACTGTTTTAAACTCCAATCACAGTATCAAGGGAAATTGAATTCGCAACCCACTGATGTCCTGCGTGGTTAAGGTGGAGATGATCCCCAGAATCATAGATTAATGCTAATTGCTGAGGATTTTGTGAGTCGCGCACAAGTTGTTCAATGTCAATTAATGCGTCAAATTCACCACGGGTGCGTATCCATTCATTCACTTCTTGGCGAATAGCGTCTTTTTCGGGGGTATAGAAGTTATCTAATCCATATTCGTCGGTACAACGTAGCGGAACAAGAGTGACGCCGACAACGCAAATATTATGCTGATGTGCTATATCAAGTAATTGGCGATAACCTTCAATTAACTGGCTAGCGGAAGGCATCATATCCGCAGGCGCTAGGGCGGTTTGTGCAAGCCCAATATCATTGAGACCCACTTGTACAACGCAAGTGGTTACGCCAGCTTGCTCAATAACATCCCGAGTAAAGCGAGATAATGTACTGATGCCAATTCCATCTTTGAGTAAACGGGAGCCCGATTGCCCCGCATTGATCACCGCAGTGTGTTGAGAAACGGCACGCTCAGCAAGAAAATCCACCCAACGGTGATAAGTTCCCATTTCGACACCATTGCCATCCACCATGGAATCGCCAATGACAACAATCGCTTGGCTTGGCGCCTGATTCTGGATTTCAACAGCCTCTAATAATAAACGCGAACTCATTGGCAGGCTTTCTTTCGTCGTCTTGGAATGAACGCCGTTACCCGATGTTAATTGAGAATAATGTCGTGCATCCCAATGAAAGGTCTCTACAAGCGTAGGGCCCGGTAGATAGGTTCGTAGGGTGACTTCAGACAAATCGTCAATAGGATGGATGATTTCATCACTGTACACCACTTGTCCTACGGGGATAGAAACACCAGATTGCCCATTAAACAGAACAGGCGCACTCCATGATTTTCCAGATGGTGAGTTTACAACAATGGCATTTTCACCCAGCACTAAGGGTTGAGAGCCATAACGATTCGAAAACACAAGGCGTAATTGTTGTCCGCCTAATGTGATGCGCAGCGTTTGCTGTAGGGTTTGGTTATTCAATAAGGTTGGGATCTCCAATGGAAACGGAAACGCCTCACCGGTAGTGGGTTGAGATGTTGAAAGCCATGTGCAAACCCATGCACGACTGGGAGATGAACCGAATGAGGACATTGCGATTTTTTCCTAAAATTGAAGCGGATAATCAATGGGCAGTTGATGCTGAGATAAAGGAATCAAACCCAGTCATCGCAACGTCAACCATTGCGAGTAAATGCGCTTTACTCACCCCGTCGCGAGCTTGAATCGAAATGCCGTGAAATAGTGTCGATATATAATCGCCAAGTGCTTGGGTGTTCGTTTCCTTGGGTAAATCCCCTTGAGTTACTCCCTCATTTAAACGTTGTATGATGGCGGTGGTACGGGCTTTCCGGTAATTCGCCAGCCAAGACATAATGTTTTCATTTTCACTGGCATAGTTGGTCAGTGACAAAACAACCATACACCCCTGTGGATGCGTTTGTTGGGTGTAAGTTTCGACAGCTTGGGTTAATAACTGTGTTATTGCTAGACGCGTATTAGGCTCTTGTAACGCAGTATCAGCAAAAGCGCCTTCTTGGCTTAGATACAGGGCGATAGCTTCGCGAAATAGGTTTTCTTTCGAGCCAAATGCCGCATAAATGCGAGCAGAAGCGATGCCCAGAGCAGAGACTAAATCTGACATCGACGTACCTTCATAACCTCTTTGCCAAAAGACTAATTTAGCTTTATTCAATGCCGCGTCTCGGTCGAACTCTCTCGGTCTTCCCGCCATAACTATTGCTCCTCTAAGTGGTAATGCATTCATACTATCACTTCTTTGTCGAATGACAAATAATTATTGTTTATCGATTGACAAAGAATTAAAAAAACCTTTAACCTATTTATTGTTGATCGACAAACAATTAATGCGACTCGTGAATGAGTGGCTTTTTACTCACATAAAAGTGTATGGAACAAATATGAATTCGGCATTTAAAAAGGTGTTGCTCGTCTCCTTGATGACGCTCTCTTTGCAAGCAACAGCTACGTTAGCAGCAGAAAATCTAACTCAAACAGCCAAAAGTGCTGCGCTTCCAACCATTGAGGCGAATGAAGCCAGCTTTCAACATCACTATGTGAAAGTGAACGGGCAGCGCCTTCACTATGTTACCGCAGGGGAAGGGGAACCAGTCTTATTGATCCCCGGCTGGCCACAAACGTGGTATACATGGCGCTATGTGATGACGGAGCTCGCTGCTAATGGTTATACCGCTATTGCTGTCGATCCACTGGGAACAGGGTATTCTGATAAGCCAGACAATGGCTATGATACGGGCGCTGCCGCAACCACATTGCACGAAATGATGAAACAACTTGGTCATACTCACTATTCGGTAATAGGGCATGATATTGGCATGTGGGTGGGGTATGCGCTGGCCAGTGATTATCCCGCCGACGTGAAAAAGATAGCCTTAACAGAAGCGGTTATTCCAGGATTAGCGCCAGCACCAACGATTTTTGTGGATCCTGAGGAGAATATTTTCCTCTGGCATTTTATGTTTAACCAAGTGCGAGATTTACCAGAAATGCTGACGGCAGGTAAAGAGCGTGAGTATCTTAACTTTATTTTTGATCATTGGGCTTATCGTCGCGATCGCGTTGCCGCGCAGACGTATATTGATGCGTATGCTTCACCGGGTGGGCTGCGGGCTGGTTTTGCCTATTACCGCGCTATTCCACAGACGATCGAGCAAAATAAACTGCGAGCACAAAAAAAGCTCACTATGCCGGTGTTGGCGATAGGGGCAGATCAGGCAACCCGAGATGCACCGCAATTGACATTACAGGGGCGGGCAACCCAATTACAAGGGGCGATGCTTGGGGAGTGTGGTCACTTTGTGACGGAAGAGTGTCCTGAGCAGTTAATGAGCCACATTTTACCGTTTTTGAAAAAATAATATCTGAAACAAAAAGGGAAGCTACAGTGAGCTTCCCTTCAGATTGATGACGAACCGCGTGTATTGAGAATGATTAATACTTGGCTTTCTTGGTCATTTTATCCAAATAACCCATCACAAACGCTGATAGCACGAAGGTTAAATGAAGGATCACATACCACATCAACTTATCGTTTTCGACGTTTTTGAGGTTCATGAAAATCTTCAATAAGTGGATGGATGAAATGGCGACAATGGAGGCTGCCACTTTATTTTTCAGTGACGTTGCATCCATGGTTCCAATCCAATTCAGCTTTTCATGATGATCAGACAAATTTAATTGGGAGACGAAGTTTTCATAACCTGAGAACATGACCATCACCAGTAATCCACCCACCAACGCCATATCAATGAGCGATAGCAACGTGAGGATCAAATCAGATTCTGGAATGTTAAAAATATCGGGCAGAATATGAAATACTTCTTGGAAAAATTTGATGGTTAACGCCAGCAATGTCAGTGATAGCCCCAAATAAATGGGCGCCAGGATCCAACGTGAAGCATACATCATTCTTTCAAAAAACTTTTCCATGCAAATCCTTCAAATAAGAGAAATCAAAATAGTGAGATGGCGGCTATTTTAGCTGTTAGGTGTGATGGGGATAAAGTTTTTTGTCATCTGAAAGTGAAAAAAATGTCTTTTTGATGATAAAAAAGTTATTAAATCGAGGTTATTGAGATATTTGTTTTACTTTGCAGTAGGTGAAGGGTTTTAGTATGTTACTATCCAAATTATGTATAAATAACATAATTTACCATGTTTATACTTTCACTTTTTATACCGACAAATTCACTGCAAGGATGAAAGGAAATTTCCGATGTTGCGATTTCGCCGTAGATTGAAAAAAATAAGTAAAAATAAATGTAAACGCCGTCAGCGACTTCGTAATCGTTCTTACTACATTGATAATAGACTGCTCAGTATGCAAAACATTAACGTGGTTGTATTAACCGGTGCGGGTATTTCTGCAGAGTCAGGGATCCAAACCTTCCGTTCGGCAGAGGGGTTATGGGAAGAGCATCGTGTGGAGGATGTGGCAACGCCTGAAGGCTTTGCCCGTGATCCGCAATTAGTTCAGCGCTTTTACAATGAGCGTCGTCGACAGCTGCAACAAGAGAATATTCAACCTAATGCAGCGCACTACGCATTAGCAAAATTAGAACAAGCGCTCGGGGATAGATTCCTGCTAGTGACGCAAAATATTGATAATTTACATGAGCGTGCGGGTAGCAAGCGCGTGGTGCATATGCACGGTGAATTACTCAAAGTGCGTTGTAATTGGTCAAACCAAGTCCTCGAATGGAAAGGGGATTTATCCGTAGAAGAGCGTTGCCACTGCTGCCAGTTCCCGCAGCCATTACGCCCGCATATTGTATGGTTTGGTGAGATGCCGTTTGAAATGGACAGAATTTACCAAGCACTAGGGGAAGCCACGCTGTTTATTTCCATCGGGACATCGGGGCATGTTTATCCTGCGGCAGGGTTTGTACATGAGGCACGTTTACAAGGTGCTCATACTGTACAATTGAATTTAGAACCAAGCCAAGTGGAAAGCGAATTTGAAGAGCGCCATTATGGGTTAGCGAGTAAAGTGGTTAGTGAATATGTGGATGACTTACTGGCAAAGTTAACTAACGAAGAATGAAGAATAAATATGAAAGGGAGCTTTAGCTCCCTTATTTTATGCACTGAGCAAATTAGGCTGATATCACACGTTTTCATCCAACATGGCAGGCATGGTAATTTCTTTCACGCAGGTGGCGCTGCTGGTACTCAGAATAAAGCGCACTGCATTCACCACATCTTGCAGCGGAATTGACGCCCCTTCACTTTTTGCAATTACCTCATCAACAGGCATGGATAACGGATATTCCGTGGCAAGATAACCTAAGTTTAAAATTGAAATACCGATATTATCTTGGCGCAAGGTTTCTCTTAGTGATTGAACAATCCCGCGCAGGGCATATTTGGTCGCGCTAAAGGTGACTTCTTTACCGTTGTGATTATCCAGTCCCCACGTAGAGCCAATTAAAATAATTTTACTATTGGTGCCTAAACGCAAGTTATTGAGTAGTGCTTTCAAATTTAACAAGCAGGCACTGATATTGGTCTGGATCATGGTGAGTAATTCAATATCGCTGGTGGACTCGAAATCATACTCTTCAGTAAAGGCGAGTTTTTCCCAAATGCCGACATTATAAATGAGGGTATCAATGGGTTTTTCACCTAGATGCTTTTTGATGATTGAAGCCGATTGGGTGTCACTAAGATCAGCGGGTATCCAGTGAAATTGCGCATCACCAAAAGGTGGTTCAGTGCGAGAAACACCGTACACAGTATCAGTTTGGTTAGGCACTCCTTCAACTAATGCTTTACCTAACCCTTTACTGACACCGTAAATTAAAAATGTTTTTGCCATCGTATTCCCACCTTAGAAATCATGCTATAGCGTATTTAGTTATATAAAATAGTCATTATATAACATGGTAATTAACGCATTGCGTTATCCAAAAAGTGCAGCTCAAAATGAACAATAAATTAAATTAATTAGTTATCTTGCTCACTCTTTAGCTGCAAATCTGATTTGAAACAATAATTGTTTCTGTGATCTTTCCCATAATATGTCCATTGATATTAAGGGGGAGGAAGTATGGACAAACTCTTGGAGCGGTTTTTTGAATATACTGCGTTTGATACACAATCAAAACTGAATGCAAAAACAGTACCTAGTAGCACTGGCCAGCTAAAATTTGCCCGCGCGTTAGCTAAGGAACTGAATATCCTTGGCTTTGAAAAAGTGACGCTGTCGGAACACGGCTGTTTAACGGCTATCATGCCATCCAATGTTGATTGGGATGTGCCTGCGATAGGTTTCATTTCGCATTTGGATACCGCCCCAGATTATTCGGGCAAAAATGTGTGCCCGCAAGTACTTGAGAATTATCGTGGTGGCGATATTGCTCTGGGCATTGGTGATGAAGTTTTATCCCCCGTTATGTTCCCTGTATTGCACGAAATGATTGGCAAAACGCTGATTATGACCGATGGCAAAACCTTATTAGGGGCGGATGATAAAGCGGGTATCGCAGAAATTATTACCGCGATTGTGCGTTTAGAAGGGCAAAATGTTCCACACGGAAAAATCTGTATTGCCTTTACGCCAGATGAAGAAATCGGTCGTGGTGCACAACATATTGATTTTAAAGAATTTGATGCTCGCTGGGCGTATACCGTTGATGGCGGTGGCGTGGGGGAGCTTGAATTCGAAAACTTTAACGCGGCCAACGTCTCGATCAAAATTGTGGGGAACAATACCCATCCCGGTAGTGCCAAAGGCGTGATGGTCAATGCGCTAGGTTTAGCAACGCGAATTCACGCCATGTTACCGCCGGATGAAACCCCTGAAAATACGGAAGGTTATGAAGGTTTTTATCACCTAACGTCCATTAAGGGGAACGTGGAAAAAGCGGAAATTAACTACATTATCCGTGATTTTGACTTAGCCAATTTTGAAGCGAGAAAGAAAAATATCATTCGTATCGCGGAAAAAGTAGGTGAAGGGCTGCACCCAAGCTGCTATATCGAACTGACATTGGATGATAGCTACTACAATATGCATAAAGAAGTGATGAAATATCCGCATGTTGTTGAATTAGCTAAACAAGCGATGCTGGACTGCGATATTGAACCTGTTATCAAGCCCATCCGTGGAGGAACGGATGGTGCGCAGTTATCATACCGAGGCTTACCATGCCCGAATATTTTCACTGGTGGCTATAACTTCCATAGTAAACATGAATTTATTACTCAAGAAGGGATGGAGCAGGCGGTGAGTGTGATTATGCGAATTGCGGAATTAACGGCTATACATGCAAAACGTAATACTGATAAATAGTTTTAATACGTTCTTAATATAAAAATTAGCAATAAAAATGCCCCGATGTGAGGTGATGACATTCGGGGCATTTGCTGTTTTGGGTTGTTAATTATAGGAATAATTAGTCGTCAAAATACCAATATCCACTATTAATCAATGCTGTCATTAAGGCGATAAAATTGACATCGTCTAATGCGTCACCAAGATTGGCATGGTTGACGGAATCGAAACGGCACAGGCTATCTGCGGCTTCATAGCATTTAGTCTCTAAAGACTCACCATTAACAAAGAATTGGTCACCAACACGAAGAGCGCGCAACCCATTGAGTTTATATAGGGTTTCTTGCTGGTCTTTCAATAAATTATAAATCTCATCTTGTTCATAAGGCGGCTCTGGCGGTGCCAAATCCAGCTCGTGACGTGATTGAGAAATGAATTCACCTAACCATTTACGGAATAGCTCTGGATCATGAATCAGTGATTCCATCATTTCGCGCAACTTAATTTGTTCGCCTTGCAAAATTTCAGCCGGATTATCACGGAAAGAAAGATCAGGGTCGCTGTAACGGTAGCTACCTAACTCATTGGAGATTAAATGATCAGCAAAGCTGCTCATTAATTCACGGGCATTGGGTGCACGGAAACCGACAGAATAATTCAGTGATGGCTCAATCGCATAACCTTCGTGTGGGAATCCAGGCGGGATATACAGGATATCGCCGGGTTCCATCTCTTCATCGATAATGGCGTCAAAAGGCTGTACTTGCAGTAAGTCAGGATGTGGGCTGTGTTGTTTCATTGGGATTTTTTCCCCAACACGCCAGTGGCGACGACCTTCGCCTTGAATAATGAATACATCATATTGGTCGAGATGAGGGCCTACACCGCCACCCGGAACGGAGTAGGAGATCATTAAATCATCCATACGCCAATCAGAAAGGACACGGAAAGGTTTCATCAGTTGGGCACTTGGGTGGTGCCAGTGGTCAACCGCTTGAACCAAGATTGACCAGTTTTCTTCACCTAAATGATCGTAGCTCTCGAATGGGCCGTGGGCGACTTGCCAGAGGCCGTTTTGATGACTGACTAAACGGCTATCAACCTCATCTTCCATCGCTAATCCCGCGAGTTCATCAGGCGAGATAGGATCAATAAAACGCGTAAAACCCTGTTTGATAAGCAGAGGTCGTTTCTGCCAATGACTGTCCAGAAAACTCTGCCAGTCAAGATTCAGTTTATAATCCATCTTATTGTTCCCTAGTTATGACAAAACTTCCTAAATAGTATACCGGAAATGGATTGTAAAACAGGGCTTAGAGGGCGTCAGTTCACAGATTAGCCATCTTCATATACGGATGACCGAATTATCTTCATCAATAACCTAGCTATCTTCAATCACCGCTTGCTGCCTAAAGGTGACGGCAACGCGAGCACCACCAAGTGGACTATCCGAAATAGTGATTTCGCCGTCATATTGGTCGATGATATCCACTGCAATTGATAGCCCTAAACCTTGCCCCGGTCGCAGGGTATCAGCGCGTTGCCCACGCATAAATATCATGCTGCGTTTACTTTCGGGAACGCCAGGACCATCGTCATCCACAAAAATGGTTAGGCTATCATGATCAACAAGCGCGGTGACTTCCACAAATTCAAGGCAATATTTACAAGCGTTTTCCATAACATTGCCCATCACTTCCATAAAATCATTAGGCTGACCTAGCCATGTAATTTCAGGGGAGATATCGACGGTGATGGAGACACCTTTGTTGAGATACACTTTATGCAGTGCGCTAGAGAGGCTATCTAAGATAGACGGCACCGATGCAATTTCCCGTAGCATCAGGTTTTCATCCCCTTGGTTCGAGGCGCGATGCAAATAGTAGCCAACTTGCTGAGAAATACGTCCTATCTGTTCCAACATGATAGGCTCTGCTTGTTCGATGGTCATTTGCTTACCGGAACGTAGGAGCCGCAATGTGGACTGTAACACCGCCAAAGGCGTTTTTAGGCTGTGGGTTAAATCGGACAATGTAGTGCGATATTTGCTATAGCGTTTACGTTCGTTGCTCAGCAAAATATTCAAATTCCGCACGAGGCCTCTCAGCTCTGCTGGCGGGTTTTCATCCAGCGTTTCTCGTTCCCCTTTTTCAAGACTACTAATTTGCGAAATCAGTGACTTAATGGGGCGCACACTCCAATAGGCTGCGAGCCATAACAGCGGGATCACCAGTATAAAGTTGGCGAGTAACACGTAACCAAACCAGTCCCAGACAACGCCAGTGCTTTGTAAGTCTTGAGGTAACGTATCGACGACGACAATCGTCAGTGCTGGCATAGTTTCAGTTTCTAAATACTGGTTAACTGAAACGGAGTGAGTTAATGGCTCATCGATATTATCAATATCATTGAGTCGATGGCTGTAGTCTGGGTTATTGTTCATCAATTGACGCGTTTCATCGAAATCAGTATCAATTTCGTATAACCCATTCTTTTTTAACCAGTCGAGTTGAATAAGACGTTCGACGCTGGGAACTTCACGTTGGCGCCAGACGGTTTGCCCATTCTTATCATAAATAATGATCAACGAGGGGTTGTTCAACGTAAAGTTAGGGGGAACGCGAATATCTATTTTATTATCTTGCCACTGAGCAAGGCTGTAAATTAGGTTACTTTGGCTACGTAGTAAGGTGTAGGTGGTTCTGTCAAAACTGACTAAATAACCCACAACAGCCACAATTCCATAGGCGAGGGTTAGCGCAAGGATGACGGCTGACGTTGCACAAATAAAACGCGCCTGTAAAGAGAGGGGCTTGAACCTAAATTTACTCAGTTTCATATTAGCTATTCACATCGAAACGGTAGCCTTGACCGCGAACAGTCACAATCACCTCTTGGGAATGGAACTGTTGGATTTTTTTACGTAAACGCCCCATAAGCACATCGATGGTGTGGCTTTCGCGTAATTCTGCGTCTGGATAGAGTTGGCGCATGAGGGAGTCTTTACTGACCACTTTTCCATTATTACGCAGCAAGGTTTCAATAATTGTGTATTCAAATGCGGTGAGTTTGACCGACTCGCCGTTAACCGTAAATTCTTTGCGGGAAAGGTCAATAACAAAGTTTTCAAGTTCAAGCACTTGGGAAGCTAACCCGCTGTTACGGCGCATCAACGCTTGCATCCGCGCGACCAACTCTTCTAATTGAAAGGGTTTGGTGACATAGTCATCTGCGCCACTATTGAGCGCTTGAACCTTTTCTTGCCAACTTTCTCGTGCGGTTAAGACGAGAAGCGGAATGCTGATATGGTTGCTGCGCCAGCGTTTGATCATGGAAAGCCCGTCTTCATCAGGAAGACCTAAATCCACGACTGCAATATCGGGATGGCTTTCATTCAGAAAATAGTCCGCTTCTTTTGCATCTTCAGCAGAATCCACTTGATGACCTAATTCTTTGAGTTGAACCGTTAAATGGTGACGAAGTAGGGCGTTATCTTCGACGATAAGAATGCGCATCTGAGAACCTCACATAAAGAAAGCATGTAAATGATAATATTATAGTGAGTATGGTAGAAAGAGATGGGATAGGGAACAAGATCTTAACTAAATATAAGTCAAACAGATCGGAAAAATAGTCGAATCTGATATTTTTTGGAAAGGAAAAAAGCAGGCGACACGAATGCCGCCTATTTTAATGACTATTGATTACTTGATTTCATCAATAAAATTAACTGCATAGCCAATATAGTTAGCTGGCGTCATTGCTTTCAGACGCTCTTTTTCGCTTTCTGGAAGCTCTAAACCATCGATAAACTGTTTCATGCCTTCTGCGGTAACGCGTTTACCACGCGTCAATTCTTTCAGTTTTTCATACGGTTTTTCGATACCATAACGACGCATTACGGTCTGGATTGGCTCAGCCAGGACTTCCCAGTTTTGATCTAATTCATCCAGTAAGTGCTGTTCGTTAACTTCTAACTTGTTCAAGCCTTTCATTGTGGACTGGTAAGCAATCAGGGCATAGCCTAAACCGACACCTAAGTTGCGCAGAACAGTTGAGTCAGTCAGGTCACGCTGCCAGCGTGAAACGGGCAATTTGCTTGCTAAATGACCTAATACTGCGTTTGCTAAACCTAAGTTACCTTCTGAGTTTTCGAAGTCGATAGGGTTAACTTTGTGCGGCATGGTGGATGAACCAATTTCACCGGCAATGGTTTTTTGCTTAAAGTGATTTAAAGCAACATAGCCCCAGATATCACGGTCAAAGTCCAGCACGATCGTGTTAAAACGTGCAACACAATCAAACAGTTCTGCGATATAATCGTGCGGTTCGATTTGCGTGGTGAACGGGTTCCATTGAATGCCCAATGAGGTCACGAATGTTTCACTGAATTCGTGCCAGTTAACTTCAGGGTAAGCGGCAATGTGGGCGTTATAGTTACCAACGGCACCGTTGATTTTACCTAAGATTTCCACTTGTTCTAACTGGCGGAATTGGCGCTCTAAACGGTACGCAACGTTAGCAAATTCTTTACCAATAGTGGATGGTGTTGCTGGCTGCCCATGAGTACGTGACAGTAAAGGTAAAGTACGGTATTCGTGCGCCATCGCTTTAACTTTATCAATGATTTGACGCCATTGTGGCAGTAAAACTTCTTCACGAGCAGTTTTCAGCATCAATGCATGGGACAGGTTATTGATGTCTTCAGAGGTGCAAGCAAAGTGAATAAACTCAGAGACCGCATGTAGAGCAGGGATATGCGCCACTTTTTCTTTCAGGAAATATTCTACTGCTTTAACATCATGGTTAGTTGTGCGCTCAATTTCCTTGATACGCATTGCATCTTTTTCGCAGAAGTTCGCGACGATTTCATCTAAGTAAGCGATTGCGTCGGCATCAAATGAAGGAACTTCTTTGATTTGAGCGGTTGCAGCCAGTTTTTGCAGCCAGCGAACTTCAACTTGCACACGAAATTTCAGTAAGCCAAACTCGCTAAAAATAGTGCGTAAAGCGCTGACTTTATCACCGTAACGGCCGTCAATCGGGGATACAGCGGTCAGTGAGGATAATTCCATTGGTAGCAACTCCAGATTTATAGGTGAGACAAAATTTGTTTCGCCTGATTAGACAGACGGCTTCGAGAAAACATCAGTTGGAGGCGACTTCCGCCAACTTGCTGCCAGAGAACTGCGCAGCGAATACCTGCGAGCAATGTGGCTCTAACTTTGGCTTGAACAACGGTATTTTTCAGAATATCAGGGGAGCCAGTCACTTGAATACGGGGGCCTGCTGGACTGACGACATCCACATAAATTCCGGCGAGTGCGTTAAAAACACCTTCAGACATCGGTTCGAAATAGCTGGCTTGACGCTCAAATTGCTCAATTCGTTGACCGAGTTGGTTCATGGCATTGTCATCTTTGCTTAAGCGGCGCTCTAACGCCATGATGCTAAGCATATAGCGGGTCATCTCCGCAGAGATCCCGCTATTACCCCCGGTCAACATGCCCAGCAGGGCAGTTAAACCGGTTTTTAAATTCGCTTCGTCATTACCGAACACATCCAGCGTGGTGGATGGATTCATGTTGGTCAGGCTATTGACCATGGTTTTACCATCTTGCTCATTAAAGGTACCTTCATGAGCGAGCTTTTGTACCATCAGACTTGCTTGGCAGATACCCGCTAAAGCTAGCGTGATATCGTAATAGTTTTTAGCCACATTTACTCCTGAATACGGGCTTCAATAACGCCGCCACCGAGGCAGACTTCGTCGATATAAAATACCGCAGATTGTCCCGGAGTAACAGCCGCAACCGGATAATCGAAAATGACTTGGATTTTCTCGGCGCTCAATGGGGTGATTGTACAAGGGATATCCGCTTGACGGTAACGGGTTTTCACCACGCAGCGCAATGGCTCCGTTAGAGTTTGTCTATCGACCCAATCTAATTGCTGAGCAATTAAGCCAGTAGACATTAAACGTGGATGTTCATGACCTTGCGCCACAATCAATTGATTGTTTTCAACGTCTTTATCCACTACATACCATGGTTCTTCAGAACCGTCTTTTGTGCCGCCAATGCCTAACCCTTTGCGTTGACCTAATGTGTGGTACATCAAGCCTTCGTGCTGGCCAATGGTTTCACCGTCAACGGTGACGATAGGACCCGGTTGAGCAGGGAGGTAGCGACCAAGGAAGTCACGGAATTTACGCTCACCAATAAAGCAGATTCCGGTAGAATCTTTTTTCTTCGCGGTCACTAAGCCGATTTCTTCGGCGATGCGGCGTACTTCTGGTTTTTCTAATTCGCCCACAGGGAATAAGCTTTTTGCTACTTGTTCATGGCTGAGGGTATACAGGAAGTAGCTTTGGTCTTTGTTGTTATCTAAGCCGCGTAATAGCTGGCTTTTGCCGTCAACATCACGGCGACGAACATAGTGACCCGTTGCGATATAGTCTGCGCCCAGATCTTCGGCAGCAAACTCTAAGAAGGCTTTAAATTTGATCTCTTTGTTACACAGAATATCCGGGTTTGGGGTGCGACCCGCTTTGTATTCTTCTAAAAAGTGTTCGAATACATTGTCCCAATATTCAGCGGCAAAGTTGATAGTGCGTAGCTCGATACCGAGTTTGTCACATACCGCTTGCGCATCTGCAAGGTCAGTCGCTGCGGTGCAATATTCTTCGTTATCGTCTTCTTCCCAGTTCTTCATAAACAGACCGACCACCTGATACCCTTGCTGTTTGAGCAGGTAAGCGGAAACGGATGAATCAACACCACCGGACATACCGACGATGACCTTAATTTGGCTGTTATCTGATTTGGTACTGTTATTTGACATGGGAAATAGTCTCAATGCGGAAAAATCAAGCCCCATACTTTAGCACGTTGCCCCCTTGTTGCACCAGCGTTAGGAGAATAATGTTACTCGTAATGATCACCGAAGGCGGCTAAGACGCTTAAAGGATAGCGAGTCCCTTCTTGATAGCAGCGGATACTTTGGGCAACTAAAGGGGAGCGAAGGTATTGGCTAGTCAGAATTTTCTCTGCGCTAACCCAATGACAAGCGCTGATATCATCATCGTGAGGATGAGTTTCACATGGAGCATCCAGTTCAAGGGCGAATAAGACACGAATAAATTGGGTTTTATCGGGGGCTATCCATTGATGAATTTTAATTAATGTCTGAGGCTCACCAATAATGCCAGTCTCTTCATACAGTTCACGAGCGGCAGCTTGTACTAACGTTTCATTGGCTTCAAGGTGTCCTGCGGGTTGATTCCATGTGGGTTTGTTATTAATCCACTCTTCGACCACTAAAAAACGCCCTTGTGCATGGACAATGGTGGCAACGGTAACATTGGGTTTAAACAACAGTGACCTCCTTCCATTCGCCGGAAGATAAGTTATCGAGCGTAAAATTCCCCATGGCGTAGCGTATTAATCGCAATGTGGGAAAACCAATATTGGCAGTCATACGACGAACTTGCCGATTTCTTCCTTCATAAAGCGTGATCTTCAACCAAGAAGTAGGAATGTTCTTCCGCTCACGGATCGGTGGAACTCGCGCCCATAACCATTCTGGCTCACTGACTAATTCGATGCCTGCGGGTAGGGTGGGTCCGTCATTTAGGGTTAATCCTTGACGAAATTTTGCGAGCGCGCTCTCATCGGGAATGCCTTCTACTTGAGCATAGTAGATTTTTCCTGTTTTTTTCTGCGGCTGGGTAAGCTGAGCTTGTAATTTGCCATCATTGGTGAGCACTAACAGACCTTCACTATCCCTATCTAAACGCCCTGCGGCATAAACATCAGAGATGGGAATATAGTTTTTTAACGTTTCCCGTCCTTGCTCATCTGTAAATTGCGGTAGTACATCAAATGGCTTATTGAAAATAATCACTTTACGTGGCTGGGTTGGACGTGCCACGCGAGAAGATGAATTCGTTGCCAATGAACGACGTGGTTTTGACAGTGAGGATGTGTGCTTGGTGCGGTTACGGTTAGGTGCGTTCATCATTCTTTATTGAAAGTCATTTAAGTCATGCGCAATAGAATAACGATATTTTGACGATAAAGTAAGGCTGTTTTGGGGAGCATCTAAGGGATAAACATGACCAAGCAGCAGGCAGCTCTCCCTTAATTTATAGCTTATTGATTTATTTCATCGATAAAATGAGAAAAAGCGATAAATATTCGCTCTATCAAATGCACACAAAGAGCGTGTTCTTCAGTCGTATAATTAATGGTATCAATTAGTTCTGCATCACTACCCATGGCATGACCGGATTCGTGAGCCAAATGAATCTCACCGCAATATTTCAGTGGTATTGGTGATAATTTAGCGAGTTGATTGACGTAAGTGAAGAATGTACGCCCTGTTGCTTCCATGCACTCAATGACAGCCAAGCGAATTTTAGCTGGTTGATTGACAATGGCGCTGATTAATTCATAAACGAGCTTACGGTTAGCTTCCACTTGTGGCGACCATAACCATACTAAGGTATCCGTAATAAGTTGTGGCTCATTCATACGCAATGTGCGGAGATCATCGATATACCAATACCAATGGTCGGAATCTTCTAAAGCATGATTATTGACCGCTATCTCTAAATCATCTTGAGGATTTTCAAAGGGAAGAATGTATTTATTAATGTCCCCAAAGGCCAAAATAAAGAATGTAAGTTTCGGTAAAAATGCAAGTGACTCCTTGACGGGTAAGGATGGGTTGATGGGTTTTAGAAAAAAAGGATGCTGTGAAAATACTTTTTGCTTGAGATTGATTAAGTCCGATAACTTTTCCATATATTCACCTTTTATATTATCTTGAATTAATAATTATATTTTTAATAAATAAAAGTTTATCTTTCTTAATCTATTACGGTGTTTCATTATTTATTTAAATAGAATTCAATCAAATTGGCAATAATTTAAAATTGTTTAAAATCAATGCAATTTTGGTTTGTGTACATTAAAACCATTAAGTACGAATAATTTAATTAAATCTATTAAATCATAAAGATAATATGACAATATATTAATTTCTGTGAGCAGTACGAATGTTTGGATAGAGTATTTTAGATAAGCTATGGAATAAGGCTGTTCAGTATTTAGGTGGTTATTTAGCTTAGGATTTGACTTTTTAGAGTATTGATGTTTGTTTTAATATTATGATTTAATTGAAGTTGTTTTGATTTCATTGAGTGTTTGGACACGACGATAATGCGTTAAATGCGATCTGCATAAAAGCTTAGCTTAGTAATCATTGGCGTTCGACGCAGATTGCAGTAGTATTGACAGGTCTCTTACAAAAAATTAACAAGCAAAATACGCAAGTGAAGGAGAGGTTAATGGATAGCAAAGTAGTAGTTCCGGCAGAAGGCGCTAAAATTACCATTGATACAAAAGGCAAATTACACGTTCCGAACAACCCAATTATCCCTTTCATTGAAGGTGACGGTATTGGGGTTGATGTTACTCCAGCAATGTTAAAAGTTGTCGATGCAGCAGTTAAAAAAGCCTATAACGGTGAGCGTAAAATTTCTTGGATGGAAATTTATACGGGCGAAAAATCCACTCAGTTATATGGCAAAGATGTTTGGTTACCGCAAGAAACCCTCGATTTAATCCGCGATTACCGCGTTTCTATTAAAGGCCCATTAACCACTCCAGTTGGAGGCGGCATTCGTTCCCTCAACGTTGCACTTCGTCAACAGCTTGATTTATACATCTGCCTACGTCCAGTTCGTTACTACAAAGGGACACCAAGCCCAGTTAAACAGCCTGAACTCACTGATATGGTGATCTTCCGTGAAAACTCAGAAGATATCTATGCTGGTATCGAGTGGAAAGCGGGCAGCGCAGAAGCAGACAAGGTGATCAACTTCCTGCAAAATGAAATGGGCGTGACGAAAATTCGTTTCCCACAAGATTGCGGTATTGGGATCAAGCCATGTTCTGAAGAAGGCACAAAACGTTTAGTTCGCGCGGCAATTGAGTATGCGATCGATAATAACCGTGATTCAGTGACTTTAGTTCATAAAGGCAACATTATGAAATTCACTGAAGGTGCATTTAAAGATTGGGGTTACCAATTAGCACAAGAAGAATTCGGCGGTGAATTAATCGATGGCGGTCCATGGGTTAAAATCAAGAATCCAAAAACTGGCAAAGATATCATTGTTAAAGACGTTATCGCGGATGCATTCTTACAACAAATCCTGCTGCGTCCAGCAGAGTATGATGTTATCGCGTGTATGAACCTGAATGGTGACTATATTTCTGACGCATTAGCGGCACAAGTTGGTGGTATTGGTATTGCACCGGGTGCAAACATCGGTTCTGAATGTGCACTGTTCGAAGCAACTCATGGGACTGCACCGAAATATGCAGGCCAAGATAAAGTAAACCCAGGCTCTATCATTCTGTCCGCAGAAATGATGCTGCGCCACATGGGTTGGGTTGAAGCGGCTGACTTAATCGTTAAAGGTATGGAAGGCGCAATCGCGGCTAAGACCGTAACTTACGATTTCGAACGTCAGTTAGAAGGCGCTAAGTTACTGAAATGTAGCGAATTTGGCGACGCAATCATCAAACACATGTAATTTATTACGTGATGTAATTAAGAACGGGAGCCTAAAAACTCCCGTTATTTTTTTGTCTAAAAAAATTTTTCTGCAAAACTCCTGCAAAACCGGCTGCAAAATAAGCGCTATTTTATTAAATTTAAATAATCAAATAGGTATAAATACGTGTAAATCTTATTACCTAAAGATTATCTTAATGCAATGTGAAGAGATTTAACAAATAAGTGTTTATACGTATTTATTGTTTTTTATAAAAAATGGCGCTGGAAGTTAGTTTGATAAATGTTAATATGACTAGGATTATTTATAGTGAAATTAATGATGTAAATAAAAATTAGAAAAGAATCGTTGTAAAATTTAGAACACAGCAAATTAGCAATTTTGAGGTATGGAATTATATGAATAACAAATGCTTATCTTCAATTGTTCAATTGGCACTATTTACCGTCTCTTTCCAATCTGCTGCATTTCAAAAAAATGAGTATAACCCAGTCATTTTTAATTTTGCTCAACTCTATGATTTTAATCCAGTTAAAGGCAATATTAAAGAACTGAATACCTTTGTCTATAATGAAGACGAAACCATTAATTACCAATCTGTGTTAAAGATTGGTCGTGATGGTTGTGTTGATAGTTTTACAATGAAACAAAAAAAAGATGAGTATTTAAATAGCATTGATAACTGGCTTTCAATCAAACGAGAAAAAAATAAATTAGTGGGTTCAGATGCGAATGGGCCAGTTGAAATGGAAGTAGCTGGGAATTGCTTGATTATTTCAAGAACTGATAGTAACGGAAAGTTAATATATCAGTACAATAATGATGGAATAATTATTGGCTCAATGAATGCTGAACCTAAAGTCCAATACAGCGAAAACACGTATAACGAGAATAATCTTCCTGAGACGATAAAATATTATAAAGATAATATTGTGTTCTCTGAGAGTATTATTAGTTACGGCAAAGATGTAACAAAGCCATTTGATCTCCAAATGGAAATTAAAGCGCTAGGTCTGCCTATTCTATTTGTCGATTCTAAATGTGATTATGACAAGCAAAATATTGCACACAAATGCAATTTTATACTCACAATCGTATCAAATGGAAAAACAATAAAGTTACCGAAAAGAAGTATTACGGAAACCGTATTTTACTAGCGGGTAGATAGATTAAAGCTGTTTTGAAAGAGTTAAAGAAGGTAGTTAAATAAGCCCCTTACTGAATAAGGGGCACTATTTTTATGCTTTTGGATCCGCACCAAAACGGTTTTCGCCTTTAGTACCTTCTAAGCACATGAAGACGAGCAATACGATCGCACCAAATGGGATAAATGAGATTAAATACCACCAGCCTGACTTTTCAGTATCATGTAAGCGACGTACAGATACAGCAATAGAAGGGACGATAGTGGCTAACGCATAGATCCCCAATAAAATTCCTGCAATAACACCTAACATACCCATTCCGCCTGTTGTGTAATCAACAGATGAAATGATCAATGCATATAGAACCATAATGATGATCATGTTAATAAGAGTAAACATCCAATACTCTTTACGTCTAGCACGACCTTCGAAATTAGCATAGTTATTTTTGATGACTTCTAAATACCAATTCATGTTTATTCCTTAACGAAAAATTCAGTGGTGAGTATAAGAAGAGCTTAAATTTGTGTAAATCAGCATTATCTGTATATTTCAATGTAACAGTAAGATAACTCTCAATAAAATAATCCATTCATAATGAGATAATCTGTTAAATATAGGCATACTTGCGAAACTTTACATTAATTCTAGCAGCTTATTTCACTTTGCTAAAAGATTCTGCTGATTTTTATGAATTCATAAAACTTTGAGTTATATAATGCATTGCCAAAATATCCGGGGAATGAAGTCGCTAAACGAAGAGGAGGTGACATCTAAGTGCCAATTTGTTTTGACACTTATTTCGGATGGAAAGCAAATTACATTGAAGAAACACGGTACGACGGATGCTTTATTTTATTAGTCGTAGATTAATGGGGGGCTTTTCTCCATAAGATAAAATGCAATAATCCCATGAGACCATGCCCCACAATATAAGCTTCGATTAACCCCGTGAGTGTTTTATGAATATTTCTCACTTCAGGGGCTAATGGTGAGTTTTGCCACCATAAAATAAACCAAGTCACACCAGAAAGGACAACTAGCGTCAATGCACCCAATCCAAGCCCTTGAACACTTGTTGCTAACCCTTTTGGTGAGCTGTCGGGAAGCTTTAAATTAAATAAGCTTTTGACATCATTTTTTATCTGAGTGAGATCCCCCCATAAATAAGGATAGAAGTATTTAAATCCTCGATTTGAAAGGCAGATAAAAATGAGAATAGCCGCCAAAAATAATAAACAAAACCCAATGATAATGTGTAGCCAAGTAAAATAATACGCAAGCCCACTTGCTGGGATCGCGCCACTTTTACTGACAGACATCCAATTGCTGATGATAATTTGGCCAATGACCAATAAAAATATCATGCAATGAGTTAAGCGAACTGCGGGTGTTTGATAAATACCAAAAAACTGCCAAATAGATTTAAACAGCTTCATATTATTCCTTAAAAGAAATCTTTCTTGATTACTCTACGTTGTAGTCTTTCTACTTATGAAATTCAATAAGTTTGTTTTGATGATAAGAATTAGATGAATAGATTTGCTTAATGTAAATAATAATTATTTTTATTCTAATAAAAGGCAGTGTGATTGAAAGTCATGTGAGTTTGCCAAATATAATATTAAGAAATTAAAAAATAATATTATATAGAGGAATAGGCATGAATAAGATGGTATTTGTGGAACAGGCATTGAAAGCCGTTCTTGGTAAACAAATTGGTGATTTGGTAGTAATTAAACAATTTTTTTCATCGGATTATGTACAAGTAGTTGATGGGAAATTGATTGATTTCACTGAGTTCTGCACGCATATGCAAGTGTTAAAAGAAGCCACCGAGAGCATCACGATAGACATTAAGTCGATTGCAGAAGGTGAAAACTGTGTTCATACACAACATATTGCGAGAGCAATAAAGAAAGAGGGCACAGTGAGTGAATTTGAAGTATTTGCTTGTTTCCATTTGATGAATGGAAAAATTATTCGATGTGAAGAGCTGACGAGAATGTTATCAGGCTCAAAACACGATAATGATCTGGGCTCAAGAACATAAATATATTTGTAAAGGCAATCAGTATGAAGCCATGTAGTTAATATAAGTGCTATTTCAATTAGCTACATGATTAAGTGTTATTTTATGCAGGGTAGATGAGTTGCATGCCGGTTCCGACCTCTTGAACAGGGGCATGTTTCGCTAAATTAATTTTGGCAGCCAAGTCAGTGCAATGGCATGGGTGGATCTGCAATAAATTCTGTTTTTTAAAATAGTCACTGGTTTGGTTTAACAGCTCATCGGAAGCTTGTTGTAAATGAAATCCGCCAATGACAGTCACAATTTTGTCTATTTTGGTGACTCGCTTAGCATGCTCGACAATATTACAGATCCCCGAGTGTGAGCATCCCGTAATAACAATCAGCCCTTCGGAGGTTTTAATCGCGAGGGCGCTATCATCAAGAACATAATCATCAACGCTGTTGTTATGTTCATCGATAGTTTTACCTACCGGCTCTTTCCCTTCAAATGTATTATTTCTTGGGATCTCACCTAAGAAAATCACATTCTCAGAAACAGAGTAAGCACCTTTGGTTTCAACAGTATCAAAGTAGGCTGTTAAAACATTTTTGGGGGTATTCGCGCCAATAACTTTTGAGTGATAACTTTTAGGTTGCAAGGCGTCTGGGTGATAAATCAATTTTTTGGATTGCTGGGATTCAACGTTTCGGCGGTCTAAATATTGAATCAGGTGATTAATTCCCCATGAGTGATCATTATGACCATGGGATAAAACGAGGTCAGTAATTTGAGCAAGGTCGATATTGAGGATATTGGCATTGTTAATGAAAACGTCGGAATAGCCAGTATCAAATAGGATTTTTTTTACCGTCAGCTTCAATGTGGTAGCAAACGGCGGGTTCACCACAGAAATAGCTGTCAATCAGGGTGTTGTTATCAACGAGTACAGAAATTTTTATTGTCATTTTTATCTCTTTGGTTGTTTCATTATACAAAGAAGTTATATCAGAATAATGGCATGAAATATTCAACCATTAATAAACATATAGGGTGTAAAAAATTGCAGTCTTAAATATGTGATCAAGAAAGGATTGTTTATGAAAGCTCACTAGTCAATGAGAGTGATTTAGAGTGATAATCAGTATAAATACTCTTAATCTTGTTGAGATTGCTATGTTTTCTTTGCTGATAAAATGTCTATTTGGGGCGCTTGCTGTTTTAGCGATTGCAATGCTATCTCGTAGTAAAGTTTATTATATTGCGGGATTAGTTCCTTTGTTTCCCACTTTTGCATTAATTGCTCATGTGATTGTCGTTCAGGAGCAAGGTACGGAGGCATTAAGAAAAACAGCATTATTTGGTTTATGGTCATTAATCCCTTATGCAATGTATTTAATCACTGTTTATGTCTTTGCAACCAAGTTAACACCATGGATTTGTTTAAGTTTAGCGACGTTGATTTGGATAGTCACTGCAGCTGTTTTAGTGTATTTCTGGCAGCTTACCCAGTGAAATTTATCAATTTAACGCCTTCGTGGCGTAAACCAAATAAAAAATGCGATTTTTAGCATTTAAATTTATATACAACATTTCTGTGTTAGATTTGTACTCGAATTATTTTTTAGACGATTTATAATAATACTTAGTGTGTTCTAATTCGCCATTCTATAGAGAAAAATGTTACTAAGAGTCCTTGTATTATTATTAGTTGCTGGCTGTTCCTACATAGCAGGTGTGATGACGGAAGTTTCTTCAGATACTGAGATGGACGCAGAGAGTAAAGTCAAAAGCGCCGTTGAAGATTTTCTGGTATATCCATCAGCCGCAACATACAAAAATGTGAAATATCATATCCTAAATCAGAATGAAGAGGGCGATGAGACTGGCTACTATTGTGGTGAAGTTTTTGGGTTTGAAGATGGTTTACCTCATGGATATAAACGATTTATTGTTCGTTTACATAAAAACAAAGATGGTAAAACAGTGGTATCTATTCCACTGGTTGAAACAGTTGATGACATTGTCCCCGTTGAACAATTTGATCCGATCTGGGAACGTTATTGCAATCGATAGTCATAAATCATAATAATTAAAAGGCAGATTAGTCTTTGTATTATCAGCTCTGCCTTATGATCTTATGGTTTTATTGCCAGTGTCGCTAGGAATGTCGGCAAGAAATTATCGATAACAAAACGAGGATTCGGCTGCCAATCTTCTTGAAAACCTGCAATGTTAAAGCCCGCCTGTATTTGCCCACCAATTAAGTCAGTCAGTGAATGACCAAAGACAAACGCTTCTTGCTTCGCTTGTTTTAATGCCATTTGTTCTGGAGATAAATGATCTAATTCTGAAAATGGCATGGTATATCGAGGTCGAATAATGGTATTTTCAGCAGAACTTTTTTCTCTATCATCAATAAATACGACAGGGTTAAAAAAGCTTGAGAGTAATCGACCTTGCGGTTTAAGTACCCGAAAGCATTCTTGCCATACAGGATTAACATCAGGAATATATAAGTTTGAAATTGGGTGAAAAATAATATCAAATGTATTGTCTTCAAACATAGGGAGATAACGCATATCTCCTTGAATTGTTGTCAATGTTAAATTATCTCGCTTAGCCACCATACTGTCTTGCTCTAACTGTTTTTCTGACAAATCAAATACTGTCACGATGGCACCCGCAGCGGCCAGAACAGGCGCTTGCTGTCCACCGGCAGAAGCTAAACAGAGAATTTTTTTCCCTTTTACATCCCCAAGCCAAGCTTTATTTAATGGTGTTGGCGTTAGATGAATTTCCCAATTTCCTTTTTTTGCTTCTTCAATTGTTTGGCTGTCAACCGGAGTAGACCAAGGCTGTTGAGATGCCGCTTGTTTATCCCATGCTTTTTGATTTGCAGTAATAAAATTCGTCATAAAGTGTACCAGTGAGTACGGTTTATTTTTATTTTGAGAAAAAATGCAGGCTATTTGGCTGGCTATCAGTGAGTGTAATAGTGAACATATATGGGGAGATGATTGAAATTAATGGGAGTTATTCGCATAATATATGCATATTTGAACTTTCCATTGGCTTATCATGCTAGCAAAAATTTATCCTGTCATCTTATTGGTTATTTCCAATGTATTTATGATGTTCGCTTGGTATGGGCATCTAAAATTTACGAATAAGCCATTATATATTGTCATATTCTTTAGTTGGTTAATTGCATTTGTAGAATATTGCTTCGCGGTACCTGCAAATCGCTTAGGGCATCAATATTACAGCGCTGCTGAATTGAAAACGATGCAGGAAGTGATTACGTTATGTGTGTTTGTTGGGTTCTCTGTGCTTTATCTAGGTGAGAGCTTTACAATAAACCATATTATTGGCTTTATTCTTATTTTTGCAGGCGCATTTTTTATTTTTAAAGGCCCTTTTTAGTTATCAGCATCTTCTACTTTATAGAGAATGGTAGGGTAGAAGATGCTTGGTAAAGAAGGGCGTTTTTACTTACACCCAACCTTTTTGACGAAATTCTTTAAGTACCGCAACGAACTGTTCCATTTCTTGTGGGGTACCTAAGGTTAAACGGTTCCAGCCCATAACAGGTGGAAACTCTCTGCCAACCATAATATTGGCCTCTTTCATGCGCTGTTTATAGGTTTTCACATCGCCTTTTACTTTGTGGAAAATAAAGTTAGCTTGTGATGGCGCATATTCTAAGCCTAATTCATTGAGCGCGGTTTCAACGATTTTACGCGAAAGATTATTAGATCTAAGGCTATATTCTAAGAATTTTTTATCTTTTAATGAAGCAATGGCAGCGACTGCTCCCGCAGTATTGGTGTTATCAATCGAGATAAACTCATCGACTGCTTCAATGATTTCTGGGGTAGCAATACCGTATCCCACGCGCAAGCCTGCTAATGCGTAAATCTTCGAGAAAGTCCGTGTCACGATCAGATTTTTTTGTCCTGCTTTGACTAATTCGATTGCGCTCACAAATTGTGGATCTTCAACAAACTCAGCGTAGGCTTCATCAACAATAAAAAACTGTTTGTCTGAAATTTTTTTCATCCAGCTATCGAGCGGAGTCTGTGGCGTTATCATTGCCGTTGGGTTATTTGGATTACAGATATAGATAATGGACAAACCATCGAAATCATTCGCGATTTGCTCCATTTTTTTCAGGTCAAAACTCAAATCTGATTTTAGTGGCACTTTAGTAATTTCTACACCGAGTGGGAGTGCATAGAGTTCAGCATAGTTAAATGTAGGATCTGGAGTGACAAGTTGAATTTTTATGCCTTCTTTTCTTGCCTTATTTGCGAGCATGCTGACAGCCGCCTGAATGGTTTCTGATGAACCATTTCCGAGGGTCACATTCTTGCTGTCTAGGTTATGCAGTGTGCCAATATTTCCGATGAGCTCGGAGCGTGCATCATCAGGATAACGGAATGAACCTGGTAAGGCTTCGATGACCGCTTTTTGTGCATTAGGTGACATTCCTAATGAGTTCTCATTGAAATTGAGTAATAACGGATGTTGAGCATTCGGTTTGATGAGGGCGTTAGTATTTGCACTTGCTTGATTTAAAAGTGAATTTAGTGCTAATCCACCAGCAACAAGTGAGCTTGATTTTAGAAATGAACGACGATCCATAATGAGTCCCTGAAATATATTTACTTTGTGTGATTAGATTACTAGAAATAATTCAATTGTAAATAAATATATGGTTAAAGTGATTTTTTATTCATTTTGTTATGTTTGCAAGGGGTGATTTTAGGTAGTGTTAATTTTCTAATTGATCTAATAATTTGATTTTAAATGGTAATTTATTTTAACGGTTATTTTTTGCAATAATGTTAATTATTGCATGTTGAATTGATATGGTTGTATATTAAAATATACAACGATAACTAATCACAGAGAGATAATAATGAAGCTATTTATGTTTTATGTTGGTGGTAATGCCGGAAAATCCAATATTGAAGTACATGATGTGCAGTTTGTCGCGGTCAACACACCAGAAGAAGCTTGGCCATTATTGCGAGATGCTTGGTTTGGGGATAAAGATAAAATCCATGTGGATGGGTATGCAGACATCAATTGGGCAGATGGATTCGACATCAGTTTGAGCAAAGAACAATCAGACAGTGAATACAAACTCTATTTTATCAATGTAGGCGGATATATTTCATCTACACTTGCGGAGCTGCATGAGTTTGATCTGTTTGTAGCAAAAAATGCCCAAGAAGCTAAACAAAAAGCAATTAGCCAACTTTTAGTTAATAGCCAGCAACAGCATAAAGATAATTTAAAAGATGTCGATGATTGTTTATTGCTACAAAAAATTGGTGAATATTATATTCACCTAAATAAAAATAAGAATGGAAGTAAATATCAAGCATTATGGCAAGGATATTTACCAATAGGTATAAATAGCTAATTTTTAGTTAATACGTAATAGCCAGCATTATTAAAGATATTACTGGCTATTATTATACAGAGTAAAATTTATTGGACTTCCTGTGTGGCTAAGCTTGGTGAGATTTCAATCACCGCTACTTTCACCATGTATTTTTTGTTATTCTCACCTTTTGGCACTTCCGCTGTAATTTTCTTTAACGCCTCTTCCGGTTGAGTGGTTTGTACAACTGTGGAGTATTGCATCATGCCTTGATGACGCCCCATGTATTGCCCACGGTAGTTACCATCGCATGGTCTATCATACTGAGCTTGGTTAGATCCGTTACACCAACTTCCATTGCCATTTCGGTGATAACCATTACCATGATAAGCAAATGTAGAGAAACTCACCGCTAATAAACTACCGACTAAAATAAGTGATTTTAAATTTTTCATTTTGATTCTCCTCTTTATTTATTATCAGTTTGTCATTGTGGTTTTTTATTTCAATCTGATTTACTTAAATATAGAGGAATTTCATATTTCAAACACAGTTATTCATTATTTCTTCACACTGATAAATATTTGTTAAATAAGTTTTGATCGTATTGTAAAGGCTGGGGGTCAATATTATATAAATCATAAATTTTTAAATGTAAAATAAATTCATTTTTATTTTGTCAATTAGATGGAGCTTTTTGTGCGGCATGAATATCGAGATACTTATTATTGACAGGGTAAAGGTGTTAACATAATCGATAAGCCCATAAGTTTAGTATGAGAAGGATTTGAGATTGAAACGTATAAAAAGCAAGCTACTGATAGTAATTCTATTGGCCTTAGGCGTATTTGCTTATCAGTTTTATACAACAATCAGTGATAGCGATGTCACCAAGCAAGCTGAAAAGCTTATCGAGAACAAGTTAAGTTCAGGAAGCCCTTTGACTTTTGATGATGTCAAAATTGTTCTGAAAAGCGAATTCAAAGAGGGTGAAAGTTACCGAGTCTGTGGTTTTTATCAAACCAGTGAGCAAAGTGAGAAATTACCGTTTGTTGCTAGCGTCAGTGTACAAGGTGGAAAATTCTCTGAGCATCATCAATTGATCACCAGTGATACACCGGAACTACGCACTGCCATTGTGTCATTGTGTGAAAAATCGCAGTAGTTTTCTCTACGAGATTGATGGCATATCAGAGTTCTCAATTCAGGCGTTCCCCTAAATTTTTCCCATAAAAAAAGCCAGTAATAGATACTGGCTGCTATAAATTAGCAAAAGCAATGTAAATGAAAATTCGTTATATACATTATCATATAGCGATTAAAAGAAAAGGACTTTTATACAAAGTTGACTAACATCATCATTAACTATGATCTTGATCAGGGTTTGAAATAGGGAGAAGGGCGAGAGCGATGAGTTCCAGCCTAGCGGTTATCGCGAGAGGCTGGAAAATAGGGCTAGAGTATTATGCTTTTAACCAGTGACCATGATGGAAAACATCTTCAACCAGTTCATGGAGAACGATATGCGCTTCTTTATCATCATGGAAGCCTTTGGTATTGAAGGTGGTTGCACCACTGTCATGTGTAATGAAAAGGTTACTACCTGGGTATACTTCTAAAACTCTGGCGTGCAATTCAGCAGTGAACGCGTCGTAGGATTTTTCAGAGAGCGTTGAGACTAAATCGTCAGAAACTTTGATGTGGATTTCCATATATTACCCTTTGATGTAGAAAGCAAATTAGCGATAAGTGTATTGGTATCATAAAACATTAGCAATAATCTTATTATGATGATTGCAAAACGATTATTTCAATCTGAAATAGGTTTGAGCGGTAGATTTAAAATAAGTAAATATAATTCAATAAAGACGTATCAAACTATATTTAATATTTATCTTCAATGATTATTCAAAAGAGTAATGATTAAAAATCATCAATTAGTTATTCAATTTAAAAAACACGGAAGGTTATTTTAATTAAATACGCTTTCAGTTAATTAAATTTAATGTTTTTTTACTTATAACTGTAAATTCTGGTTAAAAATTGTCTTGTTTTTAATCAATTGATTGAGATTGTTCTTAAAGTAGCCAGTAAAGCCGTATCGTTTTGTTTTAACTATTATTTAATTTCATTTTTTTATTCTGGCTTGCATGATTTTTCGCTGTCTTAAGTATTAAATAGGCTAATAGCCAGAAAAAAATTTACAGAGAAAGTAAAAAAAATATAATTCATGGGTCTTGTTTAATAACATTGATTATTCATGATGAACCATCATGGTTTATATTTTTATGTGTTTAATTACTTAAATAATATGGAGCTAAATAACTCACCAACTAATACCTCTATTAGTGGATATAATAAAAGGAGCATAATTTGATAGAATTTATAAACTCAATCAGCAATCTTATTTGGGGCTCGTTATTAATTTATTTATTACTGGGAGCCGGTTTATATTTTACAATACGATCTAAATTTATTCAGTTCAGACATTTTGGTCACATGTTCGGAGTACTGAAAAATAGCACTCAATCGGACAGTTCAGGTATTTCTTCATTCCAAGCATTATGTACCAGCCTAGCGGCTCGAGTCGGTACTGGAAATCTAACGGGTGTTGCTATCGCGATTACGGCAGGCGGCCCTGGCGCTATATTCTGGATGTGGGTTGTTGCATTACTAGGAATGGCAACGTCATTTGTTGAATGCACATTAGCGCAGCTTTATAAAACCAAAGATGACCAAGGTAACTATCGCGGCGGGCCTTCTTATTATATGGAGAAAGGCTTAAAACAACGCTGGATGGGTGTACTGTTCTCTATCTTTTTAATCATTGCATTTGGTTTGGTTTTTAATGCAGTTCAAGCGAACTCCATTGCACAAGCAACTGCTGTGGCATTTGATTTTAACCCACTCTATGTTGGAATCGCCTTAGTGATCCTCAGTGGCACCATTATTTTTGGTGGATTAAGATCAATTGCTAAAGTTGCCGAATTTGTTGTGCCAATTATGGCTGTCGCTTATTTAGTGCTGGCTTTCTGGGTAGTTGGTCAAAATATTGAGCGTTTACCTGATGTCTTTATGCTGATTTTCCGTAGCGCCTTTGGTTTACAGGAAGCCGCAGGCGGCGCCATTGGTTATGGTATCGCTCAAGCGATGACGCAAGGTATTCAGCGCGGATTATTCTCGAATGAAGCCGGAATGGGTTCTGCACCAAATGCCGCGGCGTCTGCGTCACCTTATCCACCGCATCCTGCTTCCCAAGGCTACGTGCAAATGTTGGGTGTATTCATGGACACCATTGTGATCTGTAGCGCTACAGCCATTATTATTTTGGCTTCTGGTGTGTTAGATGGTCCAGTGGGTAAAATCAATGGTATTGAGCTGACTCAGCTAGCTTTATCTTCTGCGGTGGGCAGTTGGGGGAGTATCTTCGTTGCGATTGCGATTTTCTTCTTTGCCTTTACATCAATCATTGCCAACTATGCTTATGCAGAAAGCAATATGATTTTCTTGGAAAATAACCATACAGCCGGGCTGTTTATTTTCCGCTTAGCAACATTGGGGATGGTGATGTTCGGGGCACTCGGTGAAATGCCACTGATTTGGAAGCTTGCTGATGTTTCGATGGGCTTAATGGCAATTACAAACTTGATTGCCATCCTCTTGTTGTCCGGCGTGGCATTCAAACTCGCGAAAGATTACAACCAGCAGTTAGGTGCTGGAAAAATTCCAACATTTGATATTAATGAACATCCAGAGCTGAAAAAACAGCTCAATGAAGGAATTTGGGAAAAAGAGTCAGTTGAGCAGTGGGTTAAGAACGAAGCCCATTAATTTTACGATAGCTGGCCGCAATTAACCTCAGTTGAAAGTTAATAGAAATGTAGATGGAAGGCGCTTGGATTTATTTTTAAGCGCCTTTTTTATTCTTCATTCTCTGGTCAATAAATATAAAAAACTTGCTTTATTGCCTTTAGAGCGTAAGGTTTTGGAGGAAAATAATAACCAAGATAAATATGAAATAAGGTGTTGATCAGGAAGATGAAACTCGGACGATATGCAGCAACATTTTACGGGGTCGTATCCATTTTATTGTGGAGCACGATGGTAGGCCTTGTTCGCAGTACGAGCGAAAACTTTGGTCCTATTGGTGGTGCGGCACTGATCTATTCGATAGGCAGCCTGGTTTTGGTTGTTGTAATGGGATTACCGAAAATTCATCTTTTCCCTAGACGCTATTTGTTTTGGGGGGCATTTTTATTTGTTAGCTATGAAATCTGCTTTATTTTAGCCTTAGGGCTTGCCAATAACCGCCAGCAGGCCATTGAGCTTGGCATGGTAAATTACTTGTGGCCTAGCTTCACAATTGCGCTAGCGGTTTTATTTAATCGGCAGCGTTTTAGCCTATTACTGATTATTGGGCTTATTTTAGCGTTTGCAGGTTTATTGTGGGTTATCTCTGGGGATCAACCTTTGTCCCTGAATGCGATTCTTTCAAATATTCAAAGCAACCCGCTTAGCTACACTTTAGCCTTTGTTGGTGCACTGCTGTGGGCTTTTTATAGCAATATTACGAAACGAATGTCGAATGGCTGCAATGGTATGGTGCTGTTTTTTATCATGACATCGGTCGGATTGTGGATCTTATTTATCTTCTCGACGCCAGCGCCATTTAATATCAATGTGAATAGTGTCAGTTTGTTATTTGTCACTGCCATTGCAACCGGTGGGGCAAATGCGCTTTGGACGGTGGCAATCATCAAAGGCAATGTGGCTTTTCTTGGGACATTGTCCTATTTCACTCCAGTGATCTCTACGGCATTCTCTTCAATGTTATTGAGCACAGCATTAACTTTGGGCTTCTGGCAAGGAGTCTTGATGGTAACCATAGGGTCAATCACTTGTTTTATTGCCACAAGGCGCTGAGTTATATTTGGGGGTATAGCGCACAGCAATAGCGCCAATAATGAAAATCACACCGAGTAGTTGCAATACCCAATGTTCTGGTAAGCCATGTTGAACGTCATCAATAATGACGCTGGAAAGTACTTGGCCACTGATAGCGAAAATAGTGGTGAGTGTGGCGCCAAGTAAGGGTAAAACATAGCTGTTTATGATGACAAAACAAGCACCAATGATGCCTCCTACAAACGCAATGAGAGGAATATTTTCAAAGGTAATGTTAAATGAGTCTTGGGCGAACCCAATAATCACGCTTAAGAATAAAAATCCCACAACATGATTAATTAGAGAGGCATTAAAAGCATTGGTGACTTGAGATAGCTTCCCATTAATGCTTCGGCTCAGAATAATACAAATCCCATTAGACAGTGCGATCATAATAAAAAACAGTAGCATAGATTATTTTCCCAGAATGATTAATGTTGAGCCAATCAGTAGTAGCAACACAGTGATCCCATCCTTCAGCGTTACTTTTCGTTTGGCTAACCCTAAAAATCCCATATGGTCAATGAGTAGCCCAGTCACGATTTGCCCTGTTAACATCAATACAATGGAACCTGAAAGTGAAAGTGGGCTGTTGACGGTGATCGCAGCGAGTAACACCGTAAAGGCACCAGGGATCCCGCTGAGATAGCTCCAGCGGGGAATTTTGTGAATTTTTTGTGTTTTTCCCAATCGATTTTTGACCGTCAACCAGATCAGCAAAGCAACCATGCTACCTATTCCGTGAGTCAACCACGAAGCCTGAAGCGCAGAGGTAAAGGTAGATAAATAGCTATTACTCATGATCATCAATGTGAGTAAAACACCGGAAAACACGGCGATCAGCGAAAGTAAAATATCTTTTTTCATCTTGATTAATTCGGTATGAATGATTTGCGAAGTATAGGGATTGTCGACGATGAGAAAAACCGCTATAAAAGAAAAACTGTATTTCCATTAAGTTGACAATAATGAATGTTGATTACGCGCTACTCCCTGTTTTTATCGCGATCGTCGAGCAGGGCAGCCTAACAAAAGCAGCAGAATCACTGCATATGACAAAATCGGCGGTGAGCAAAAAGCTGATAGCGTTAGAAGCGCAAACGGGGATCCGTTTAATTGCGCGCTCAACTCGCCACCTGCAACTGACAGAAGCGGGTGAGCTTTACTATTTCTACCTGAAAAAAGCCCATCAAGCGATTAACGAGGGTAATGAAACGCTCTCTCGTTACAGTGGTTCGGTCGATGGAACATTAAAAATCAGCGCCCCAATGGTATTTGGTCATTTGCATTTAACCGCACTGCTTCCCGAGTTTTTGAAACGCTGGCCACAATTGCATGCTGAGATCGTGTTTGACGATAAGCTGGTGGATTTAGTGGGCGATGGCTTTGATATGGCGGTGCGGATAGGCGAATTACAGGATTCTTCGTTAATTTCTCGAACGTTATCACCTTGTCATAGTGTTTTATGTGCTTCTCCGAAATGGCTTGAGGAATATGGAAACCCGAATAATCTTGATGAACTAGCAGAGCATAACTGCCTTTTGTACAGTTATTTTCAAGCAGGACAAACATGGTCGTTTACCTATCAGGGAAAGAAAGTTCGATTTACCCCGACGGGAAGTTTTCGGGCGAATAGCAGCCTCGCATTGCACCAAGCCGCTTTACAGGGGCTTGGTATTTGCCAGTTACCTCAATTTATTGTGGCGCAGGATATTCTCGCAGGGCGATTGGTCACTGTGCTACAGGAGTATCACTTGCCGCTGCATCATATTTATGCGGTCTATCCAAACCGGGAATTTTTACCTAAAAAGGTGACGACTTTTCTCGATTTCTTACAAGAAAAGCTCGGAAGTTCAGGGGATTATCAGAAAAATTATGAGTTGAAATTATTGTGAGTTTTCTGGAGTAAGATCGCTAAATAAAAAAGCCGAATGTCAGTGAGATGCTAACATTCGGCTTTTTAATATCAAGATTAAGCTAAGTTTTGCTCTGCGACAGGCTCGCTTTTCGCGGTCAATTTGCCGATAAACATCGAGATAATAAACGCGATAATTCCAGGGATTAACCAACCCATACCTTGCTCAAACAGTGGTAAGTAGGTGATCAGGTTTGCTTTCACCGTGACGTTTAAGAGTTCCATATTATTCAGCGTATCGAACAAGCTCATCAGCACAACTACGCCAATGGTGATCCCATAAGTGACCCGAGGAGCAGCCATAAATTTGCGTGCAAATTGCAGGAATACGATAGTGACTGATGAAGGGTAAATCATCAGCAGCGCCGGAATGGTGACACGTAATAAAGTGTCGAGACCAAACGTGGACACGACGGTGGTTAGCATTGTGAAGAAAACCACCCAGAAGCGATAACCTAAACGGTGATGGAAAGTCGCAAAGTAATCCGCACAGGCGCTGGTCACACCCACTAACGTGGTCATGCTTGCCAGTAATACAATTCCGCACATGATCCACGTACCGATTGAACCAAATAGGACATCGACGTAACGAGAGAAAATTTGCCCGCCGTTGGTTGCGGTATTCGCGACTTGTTCACTGGTCGCGCCTAAATAGAACAGGCAGATATACAACGCCGCGAGTAAGCTTACTGAAATTAAACCCGCTTTAATGGTGATAGTCGCGACTTGGCGTGGTTCAGTGATCTGTTTCGATGCTAATGCGCGCGCCACAATCCCACCAAACGCCATCGCAGACAGTACATCCATAGTTTGATAGCCATCAATCACGCCGCCAAAGAAGGCAAACTCAGCATACTGTTTAACAGGCGGATTCATGTCAGAAAGCGGGTTAATGACTACGGCAATTCCCACAACCACTAACAAAATAAGTAACGCTGGAGTCATAAACTTACCAATTGCACTGATCATAGTGCCTTGCTTCAACATGAAGAACATCGAGGTAAAGTTAAAAATGAGTGCGAAAGTGAGATGCGAGAATGTACTTTTTTCAACAAAGCCTAATGGTAAGAAGCCCATTTCAAACGCGGTATTCGTTACCCTTGGCATCGCAAATGTGGAGCCGACGATTAAGTAGAGTGCAACCCAAAAAATGACGGCAACCCATTTGGGTAAATCAACAGACAGCTTTTCACCACGCCCTTTTACTGCAACCGTTACCAAGGTTAGGAAAGGTAACAGAACCCCCGTGATCAGAAAGCCTACTGAGGTATCAAACCAGTCTGTCCCTGATTGATAGCCAGCCATCGGTGGAAAGATGATATTTCCCGCGCCTAGAAATAAGGCGAATACCATCATCCCCAGAATTAACATATCTTTAGTCGAAAACATTTTACTACCTGTTAGTGATGTGGGTTTTATTGTACTTATAGTTGAATGACAATTTTTGAAAGAGGCAGATAGTATCAAATTTGGAAGGGTAAGTAAGGTGAAGGATAAAATAGTTCTAAAAGGAGTGCAGGAGATGGATATGCCTGAATGGGGATGTCTAGGCATATCCCGTTAAATTGTATTTTGGTCTAGAGATTTGAGCTTTAAATTAGCCGACCACTAGATAATAAATTTGTTTATTGCGACAGCAACGCCATCACAATCGTTGGTATCGGTGACAAATTTCACTATTTCACGAATATGTGGTGCAGCATTTCCCATTGCAACCGAAACGCTCGAATACTGTAGCATGGCAACATCATTATTTTGGTCACCGATGCTCATGACTTTGTCTGGCGTGAGGGATAATTTTTCACATAGCACTTTCAGCGCAGAGCCTTTGCTTGCATCCTTATTCGAAACTTCGAGGAAATAAGGGCTGGTTTTGATTAGCGAATAGTTTTCAAAGGTATTTTCAGGAATATAGCTAATACCCACATCCAGTTTCTCAGGATGGTCAATAATCATGATTTTGGTAAAACTGAGCGAGCTATCCATTTCGTTAACGGGGCAATAGACCAGAGGTGTATTGGTGAAATAGGCATCATGAATGGTATAGCGGCTAATATGGCGATTAGCGGTGAACATGGTGTTATCTGCAAGGGCGTGCATATGGACCCCCACGTTGTTAGCCAGATCAGCAAAATATTGATAATCTTCAAAATCTAACAGATTTTCATACAGGTGGCTGCCATCATTGGCTTGATGGATCACGCTGCCATTGTTACTGATGCAGTAGTTGCTGGCAGTATCTAATCCAAGCTCTTGAAGGTAAGGTAAAATGCCAGAATAGGGGCGACCTGAGGCAAGGACAATTCGCACACCTTGTTTGTGCGCGCGGGTAATGGCATCTTTCACTGCGGGAGAAATTTGGTGCTGCGAATTGAGTAACGTGCCATCTAAATCAATGGCGACCAGTTTGATTGACATCAATGCCTCCTAAAATAGAACTTTTACACGTACCTTACTCTGATTATCGAGAATGTAAATTATCTAAGAGGGCAACGAATAAGTTGCTCAGTAAAAAGGATGAGAATGCCCATGTTTTATCGCATTAAATCTGAAAAAATGCAGGTTAATGCGCGTAAAACAAATTCACTCATCATCCGAGGTTAGGTGTAATGGCTCTTTGACATCCAAATGAATTTGGTCATTTTGACGGAAATCAAACGGTGTAATGCCATATTCTTTGCGGAACATATAGGTAAAGTGAGATTGCGAACCGAAGCCGAAATCTAACGCAATATCAAAAATGCTTTGGCTGCTATTTCTTAATAAATTTACGGCGCCAGCCAGTCGACGTTGGCGGATATATTTTCCTAAGGAGATCCCTGTGACTTCCTTAAAGATTTTTTGCATATGCCAAAGGGAATACCCAGAATAGGCAGCGAGTTCTTCCAAGTGGATGACTCGACCTAAATGCTCTTCAATCCATTTACTTAGAGCATTAACAAGTGCTACGTGGTTATCTTGTGCCATCTCAAATTCATTCTTATTTTACGGTAACTGAAGTATACACAACTTCATTTCACCATGACAAAGGTTGGTTGTGCGGTATTACTGATTTATGTATAAAAATCACACAACAATAGCCAGTTATTTATCAAGAGCTGCAAAAATAAACAATTATTTTCTTGAAAACGATGAATAGCCCATTTTACGCAACTAAAGACGATAATATCGATTAATATTGCCAGATGATGTGACTATTAAGAACCCCATTATCTATGCGAAATATGCTATTAATCATCAGCATTGTAATTATTTGTGCTTTTTTATACCTCTTGGCGATGAATAATCTCTGCGATCAGGGTGGGGATGACTTTCAACTCGGCGTTTGCCGCGTGACGGGTTTGTTACCATTTTGAGTTTGCATTTTGCAACGTCTTACTGGATATTAGTTTGTCATTATTTGGAAACATTAGAAGACAGGCAGAAAGCCAGCTTTACAGTGGTGTAATTGCGAGTGGAGTTCATGCAAAAATTCAAATAAACTTGCGTGATTATCACAACTGTGGACGATAACAAAAAGCTAGAGGACGAAGGGTAAAGATATGGCGCAACAGACGTTAAAGCGCGGATTGAAAAACAGGCATATTCAGTTAATTGCCTTGGGGGGCGCTGTCGGCACAGGGCTATTTTTAGGGATAGCAACCACTATCCAAATGGCAGGTCCGTCGGTATTACTCGGGTATGCATTGTGTGGATTTATCGCTTTTCTGATCATGCGTCAGTTAGGTGAAATGATTGTTCAAGAGCCTGTTGCAGGGTCATTTAGCCATTTCGCATTCAAATATTGGGGCGGTTTTGCCGGATTCCTCTCGGGTTGGAACTACTGGGTAATGTTTATCCTCGTGGGGATGACAGAACTGACTGCGGCGGGTAAATATATGCAGCATTGGTGGCCAGAGTTACCTATTTGGGTTTCGGCGCTGGTGTTTTTTATTGCAGTTAATGCGATCAACCTGATTAACGTTCGCTCCTACGGGGAAACAGAGTTTTGGTTTGCGCTGATTAAAGTTGTTGCAGTTATCGCGATGATTTTATTCGGCTGTTACTTGCTGTTTAGTGGCCATGGCGGCCCTCAAGCCAAAGTGAGTAACTTGTGGGAATACGGCGGCTTCTTTGCCAAAGGTTATAACGGGCTATTGGTTGCGCTGGCGATTATTATGTTCTCATTTGGTGGATTGGAGTTGGTAGGGATTACTGCGGCAGAAGCGGAAGATCCAGATAAAAGCATTCCAAAAGCCATCAACCAAGTAGTTTACCGTATCTTAATATTCTATATCGGCTCACTGGCGGTATTACTGGCGCTGTATCCATGGGTACAACTGGATGGTAAAACTAGCCCATTCGTACTGATTTTCCATGAGCTGGGTGACTTGCTTGTTGCCAACGCATTGAACGTGGTGATTTTGATTGCTGCGCTGTCGGTTTATAACAGTGGTGCTTACTGTACTAGCCGCATGCTGTATGGCTTAGCACAACAAGGCAACGCACCGCGCTTTATGGCAAAAGTGAATAAAGGCGGCGTGCCTGTAATGGCGCTGATTGTTTCGGGTATCGCGACTTCTGGCGGGATCTTGATTAACTTTGTGATGGAAGGTAAGGCATTTGAATTACTGATGTCCTTAGTGGTCACTACGCTAGTTTTAAACTGGATTATGATCTGTGTTTCTAACTTGAAGTTTAGAGCCGCAATGAATAAACAGGGTATTGAAACGAAGTTTAAGAGTATTTGGTATCCGTTTGGTAACTATCTGTGTTTAGCGTTCTTGTCGCTGATCTTGATTATTATTCTGACAATGGATGGGTTACGCGTTTCTGTGCTGATTATGCCTCTCTGGGTCGCGGTTCTGTGGGTTGGTTATCAATTCTCAGGTGCCAAAAAACAAGGTGTAGAGAGCAAGGCGGCATAAGTAAAAAGTCTTGATAAATAAAAAACAAAAAACCGGTAAGATGTTTAATCTACCGGTTTTTTTATGCTTATTTTCTGTTAAATCAGTTTCTAGCGAGATGAGCGCAAGCTCAAGCGCTTACCACTGCCAACGTAACCAAGCAAACAGGACGTTACCGTTATTGTATGTTCCTGGAATATAGGTCGCTTGAACAGAAAGCTTATCATATTCAATAGAAACTAAAGGCAGCGGCGCAGGGAGTGGAATATAGCTATATTCTTCACGTGCGGTGATACCTAACGTGAAACCCGCCCCCATACGGAAGCCATCAATATCCCCTGGGATCCACATTTTTTGGAAACCATAACCCACGATTGGCTCGACTTTATTATGGGAATCCATAAATGCCATCGCATAGAGTGCATGCCAGTCATTATCTTCATCATAACGATATTTACCGATACCAAAGCCCCATGGCTCTTCATTATAGGTATCTGTTTTTTCTTTATCGTACATAAGACGGTTATGCCAAGTGAAGAACGGGATATACAGCTCATATTTGTCAGAATCCCAGGTGGTACTGATATTATTGGTGAATTTATCCCATAAACCGACTGACTGCTCTTCAGCCAACGCAGATGATGACATGCAGATTGAAGCGCTCAGAATTGCCGATGCGCCTACAACCAACTGTATGTTTTTATTAACTCTCATTGTGGATCCAATCTAGTTTTATCTGATAGATGAGTCATGATAGACATTAACAATGATGACATCATTATCGTAATTGTAATAATTGTAGTGTGAATTATTTTAATAAAGATAAGCTAAATAGGACAGCAATAAATGGTCAAATTAGGATAATGACTTATTGGGATCGTAATCTGTTGTAAGGAATTATTTCATTATTAGTATAATCATTGAATATTAAATAAAACGAAAACTATGTAACTTAATGATTTTTATTAACTTAAAAATGCAATAATTGGAGTGGGCTTTTTCAAGGTCAATTATTTTTCTGAAGACAAAGGAGAAAGTATTAATGAGAGTGAATGCATTAACGATTGCGGGAACGGATCCATCAGGTGGAGCCGGTATTCAAGCAGACTTGAAAACATTTTCCGCACTCGGTGCGTATGGAACCAGTGTAATGACTGCGCTGGTGGCACAAAATACGCAAGGTGTTCAAGCCATCCATAATATCCCTTCAGACTTTGTTGCGGCTCAATTGAGCTCTGTTTTAAGTGATGTCCGTATTGATGCCGCGAAAATCGGTATGTTATCTAATCGCGATAATGTCCAAGTGGTCGCCAGTGCGTTGAAAAAAACACCCGTACCTTATGTGGTACTCGATACGGTGATGGTGGCCAAAAGTGGAGACCCGCTATTATTACCAGACGCCGTAGAGACCCTAAGGCGCGAGCTTTTACCCATGGTTTCGTTGATCACGCCAAATTTACCCGAAGCAGCCGTATTACTTGATGAGCAAATGGCACAAACTGAAGAACAAATGCGTGAGCAAGGACAACGTTTACTGCAATTGGGTTGCCAAAGTGTCTTGATGAAAGGTGGACACTTGATCGATTCTCAAAGCCCTGATTGGTTGATCACCCCAGAAGGCGAGTGGCGTTTTACGTCGGTACGTATCGATACCAAAAATACCCATGGTACAGGATGTACATTATCAGCAGCGTTAGCCGCACTGAGACCGCGTTTTGCGAATTGGCAACAAACGGTTGTAGAAGCAAAAGCCTATTTGCAAGGGGCGCTGGAGCAAGCGGATAGTTTAGAAGTCGGCAGTGGCTTTGGACCTGTACACCATTTTCATCGCTGGTGGTAAGAATTTGGGGGGCTAGAAAAAAGAAATGGCTAGCTCAAGGGAGATTGAGCCAGCCAAGGAGGTGGTTCCTAGTCTTAATTTATGACTTTCTAGTTCTTCGTTTTCGACAGTGACTATACGATATAGAATAACCAATTGATGTGATCTGTTGCATAAATTTGGATATTGAGTGCACTTTTTAACGAAACTGTCAATAACGAGAATGATTCTCAACTAAAATAAAGCATAAAATGACCGTTTTTTACACGAATACCTAAGAAAAAACCCATAGTCATTGACCATGGGCTTCTATTTAGTAAAACGTATTTAGCAATAAGGGATGGAATACTTAGCCAGTTTACGCTTTTTCAGCTTTTATGCTTTTTCTTCTTGGGCTTGATGCGGGTCTCGAGTAGTCGTTCCAGCAAGATTGCGGATCAACAAGCCAAAATTTACATCCACATCTTCGGGGATCGGCAGATAAACCACATGTCCATTCCCCGGTGCCACATCAACAGATTCGCCTTTGCGGTTAGTTAATGCATCCAGAGTAAAGACGATATTGCCTGATGGTGTCATTAATTCTAGGCTATCACCGACGCTAAATTTGTTTTTCACATCGACTTCCGCTAAACCATTCACTCGGTTGCCTGTAAACTCGCCGACAAATTGCTGAGTATCTGAAACGGAATAGCCATATTCATAGGTTTGATAAGCATCATGGGTATGACGACGTAAGAAACCTTCGGTATAACCGCGGTGCGCTAAGCCTTCAAGGGTAGAAAGCAAGGTTGGGTCAAATGGTTTACCCGCTACAGCGTCATCAATGGCGCGGCGATACACTTGGGCAGTACGAGCACAATAATAGAATGACTTGGTACGACCTTCGATTTTCAGAGAATGAACGCCCATTTTTGTCAGCGTTTCAACGTGCTCGATGGCGCGTAAATCTTTTGAGTTCATGATATAAGTGCCGTGTTCGTCTTCAAAGGCTGTCATGTATTCGCCCGGACGCATCGCTTCTTCAATCATGTAAACTTTATCGGTTGGAGCACCTTCACCGAGTGTTGGTGCTACGTTTTTAACTGGGATTGGCTCATAGACATGCACGATGTTACCCACATCGTCCTCTTTGCCTTCCTGAACTTTATATTCCCAGCGACACGCGTTAGTACAGGTACCTTGGTTCGGGTCACGCTTATTAATATAACCAGATAGCAAGCAGCGACCGGAATACGCCATACACAACGCGCCGTGTACAAAAACTTCCAGCTCAATTTCAGGTACTTGCTGGCGGATTTCAGCAATCTCTTCCAGCGATAATTCGCGGGATAAAATCACGCGAGTTAAGCCCATTTGTTTCCAGAATTTCACGGAAGCCCAGTTGACGGCGTTAGCCTGAACCGATAAGTGAATATCCATCTCAGGGAAGGCTTCACGCACCATCATAATCAGACCAGGGTCGGACATAATCAGTGCATCAGGACCCATTTCAATCACGGGAGTCAGGTCACGAATAAAGGTTTTCAACTTGGCGTTATGTGGTGCGATATTGACGACCACATAGAATTTTTTACCCAACTCATGGGCTTCATTGATCCCTTTCGCGAGATTCTCATGGTTAAATTCGTTATTGCGTACACGTAAGCTATAGCGTGGTTGACCAGCGTAAACCGCATCGGCACCGTAAGCAAAGGCATAGCGCATGTTCTTCAAGGAACCTGCTGGGGATAATAATTCTGGTGTAAACATGTTAGTTCTCAGTCTGATGTCAGGTCAGCACCAAGCCGGATGGCTTGGTGTAAAAATTCGAGGGTGGGGATTTTAACGCTAAATGAGGGGAATGCCAAATTTCCCATGCAAAAAACAGGGTTATAATTTTGTTACAGAAATACCAGCGGCGATTAGATGTCGTCCCAGCGATAGCCCAAGCCATAGATGGAGCGGATAAAGGTTTTTTCGTCATCCAGAGATTCGAGCTTACGGCGTAAATTTTTAACGTGGCTATCAATGGTTCTGTCGGTGACCACGCGATGGTCGTCATACAAAATGTCCAGTAATTGATCCCGAGAAAACACCGTACCTGCGTTATCTGACAAAAACTTTAGCAGACGAAATTCTGCGGGGGTCAATTCCAGTAATTTATCCCCATAACGAACTTGGAAGGCATTTTCATCGATAACCAGCTGCGTCTCTTGGCTTCCCGCAGAAGAAGGGACTCTTTGGCAACGACGCAAAATCGTTTTTACGCGGGCAACCACTTCTCGCGGGCTAAAGGGCTTACAAACATAGTCATCGGCACCAATTTCTAACCCTAATAAACGGTCAATTTCTTCCGTTTTGGCTGTCACCATAATCACTGGAACATCGCTGAATTTACGCAGTTCACGACAGACCGAAATACCATCGAGTCCCGGTAACATCAAATCTAATAAAATCAGGTCAGGAAAGTGCTTTTGCACATAAGGGATGACTTCATCGCCGCGCATCAGCAAGGCGGGAACATAGCCAGCAGCTTGCAAATAATCAAACAGTAGCTGCCCAAGTTTGGGTTCATCTTCAACAATCAGAACATGGGCGCTATTGGCTCCCAATAAAGGGGATTCAGGCAAAGACACTATTGCTCCTCCTGCGTCGCAATGGGAAGTTGAATGGTTATCTTCACGCCACCGAGTGGGGATGGTGCCGCAGAAATAGTCCCGTTATGGGCCTCGACAATATTATAGCAAATCGCCAGCCCCAAACCTGAGCCACCACTCGCACGGTTACGAGAAACTTCCACACGGTAAAATCGTTCAAACAGACGCTGGCATTGTTCAACACTTAATCCCGGCGCGCTATCTTCCCACGTGATCACTAATTGTTGCTCATGTTGGCTCACGTTGACGGCAATTTTACCGTGAGGATCGGTATAACGCAGGCTGTTTTCCATCAAATTATAAAACAGCTGGTTGATACGATCAGGATCAGCGAATAGATGGGAATGGGCTGAAAACTGAGTTTCTAACGCCAGCTGCCTATCCTCCAATCGCCATTTGGCTTGCCCTAAATTCATCTCAATAATCGGGATAATATCGATAGATTCCATACGATAAACCAAGGAGCCTCTATCGGATAACGAAAGCTGATGCAGGTCATTGACCAGTTTTATCAGTGTTTGAGTCTCATTGAGTAGGGAATTGATGGTTTCAGGCGTTGCTTGGCGCACACCGTCTTGTACGGCTTCAAGTTCGCCGCGTAAAACGGAGAGTGGGGTGCGTAATTCATGGGAAATATCCGCCATATAATCGCGGCGCATTTGCTCATTTTTTTCCAAGGTCGAGGCGAGATGGTTAAAGTCTTTCGCCAGCTGCCCCAACTCATCTTGACCCACTTCAGACACCCGCGCACTGAAATTACCTTTAGCGAGTTGTTGAGTGCCTTCCAGCAATCGGGTGATGGGCTTTAAAAAGCCGCGAGCTAAAAATAGGGTCACTAGCAGCGCCACGAATAGCGATAACCCTGCAATTACCCAGCTAATGTGCATCTGCTGGGTATCGAAACGTTGGTCTAATTGGTTACTGATCCCACTTTCATAACTGGCAACTAGCCAGCCGACGGTTGCGCCTCGGCTCGTTTTGACGGGCACGCGGATCACTTGGTCAGGAGGGGGAAGGTCTCGCCCCCAAATCAGGTTTTCTTTGGCATCATACACCCAAAACATACCGCGCATTCGCTTATGACCACCGCCATGACCTTGCCCTTGATGCTGATTATCGACATTACGTAGAATACGGAAAAACATCCGCTCATCCACCGCCAAGAAACGCCAACTTCCTTCTTCCTCGTATTGCTCGGCAAGCGCCAAAGCGAGTAGCTCTGCACGTTGTTGGTCATTCTCTTTAATATAGTCAATAAAACCATGCTGGAAGCCCATTCTGACGCCTTGGTGCATGATAGCAACCAGCAGCAAACAGGTGGCAAAGATAGCGATAAATAACCGAGTACTGAGGCTTGTGAGTTTAAGCTTCATGGGATTTCTCCTGCATTGAAGGCGCTTTGCGTGAAAAACGCTGTCTCAGGCTATCAAAACTGAGATACACCACTGGTGTGGTAAATAACGTCAGCAACTGACTCATGACTAATCCACCGACAATCGCGATCCCCAGCGGTTGGCGTAATTCTGCGCCATCACCCGTACCGAGCATCAAAGGGAGCGCCCCAAAAATGGCAGCAAGGGTAGTCATTAAAATCGGTCTAAAACGCAGCAGGCTTGCGCGTAAAATAGCCTCTTTTGCCGATAAGTTCCCATTACGTTGGGCTTGAAGGGCAAAATCCACCATGATAATGGCGTTTTTCATCACAATACCAATAAGCAACATAATGCCGATCAAGGCAATGAGGCTAAATGGCGTATCAAATAATTCCAAGGCTAATAACGCACCGACACCTGCGGATGGCAGTGTCGACAGAATGGTAAGTGGGTGAATATAACTTTCATACAAAATACCCAGTACCAAATAGACCGTGACAATCGCCGCTAAAATTAAAAACAACTGAGATTTTAAGGTATCTTGGAAAACTTGGGCGGTTCCGGCGAAAGTGCCACGTACCGTCGATGGAACGCCTAAAGCCGTCATGGTTTTCTCCACCGCCACAATGGCATCATTTAAGGTATAACCGTCTGCCACGTTAAAGGAAATGGTGGACGCGGCTGATAACCCTTGGTGGTTAACACTTAACGGTGCATTGGCAGGCTGCCAGCGGGCAAAATAGGAGAGGGGGATCGCTTCTCCTTGCTTATTCACCACAAACATTTTATCCAGCGAACTGACGTCTTGGGTATATTCCGGCGCGACTTCCATCACCACTTTATATTGGTTCATAGCTTCATAAATGGTAGAAATTTGACGTTGACCAAAGGCGTTGTTGAGCAGATTGTTCGCATCACGCACATCGATCCCCAGTTGCGCCATCAAATCGCGGTCATAGGTTAATGCCATCTCTGCGCCTTTATCTTCTTTATCGGAGTTCACATCGGTTAACTGAGGTAAATCCCCCAGCGCTCGGCGAATAGCGGGCTCCCATGAACGTAATGCATCCAGCTCATCGGCTAATAGGGTAAATTGATAGCTAGCTTCGGATTGACGTCCTCCCACGCGAATATCTTGCACGGGCATCATAAATAAGTTGGCTCCGGGCTCGTTCGCCAGTTTCATGCGCAAGCGGTTAATCACGCTGTTAGCACTCTCTTTGCGCTCATCCAGTGGCTTTAAGGAGATAAACATAGAGCCACTGTTGACGCGGCTGCCGCCCGTAAATCCAGTGACGCTATCCACGGCAGGATCCGCTTTTACTTGCAGCATAAAGCTCGTCATTTTTTGCTTCATTGACTGGAATGAGATGCTTTGGTCTGCTCGAACGAATCCCAGCAATCGTCCTGTATCTTGCTCTGGGAAAAAGGCTTTAGGGATAGAAATATACAGATAAACATTCAAGCCAATTGCTGCAATTAGCACTGCCAGCACACTGCGACGATGAGATAGCACCCAATTTAACGTGACGCCGTAACTTTCTTGTAACCGAATAAGAACGCGTCCAAATCCTCGTTGCTTGGTATTGGCTGTGCCGCGTTTTTTCAGTAAATGAGCGCACATCATCGGAGTTAACGTCAGCGAGATAATCAGTGAAATCCCGATAGCAGTCGAGAGCGTAATGGCAAATTCGCGGAATAATCGCCCAACTAATCCATCCATCAGTAACAGTGGGATAAACACCGCCACTAAAGAAATACTCATCGAAACGACGGTAAAGCCAACCTCAGAAACCCCTTTAACTGCCGCGATAAACGGTTTTCGACCATTTTCAATGTGCCGAGAAATGTTCTCCAATACCACGATGGCATCATCCACCACAAATCCGGTGGCGACGGTTAAGGCCATTAATGACAAGTTATTGAGGCTAAACCCGCATAAATACATGGCGGTAAAGGTACCAATTAACGAGACAGGCACAGCAATGGCGGGAATTAAAGTGGCACGCCCTGAGCGTAGAAACAGCAATACAACGAGGATCACAAGCGCAATGGCAATCATTAATGCTCGCTCGACTTCTGCCAACGATGCTTTGATGGTCGGTGTTCTATCTTGGGCAACCTGTAAATCAATGGCGGCGGGGATCATATCCTTAAATTCTGGGAGTTCCTCGCGAATGCGTTTGACCGTTTCAATGATATTGGCACCCGCTTCGCGGCGAATGATGATCAAAATTGCGGGTTCACCACTGGACATCCCTGCGGCGCGCACATCTTGGACAGAGTCTTTTACGACGGCCACATCACTGAGTTTGACGGCATTGCCATTACTGTAATGGACAATAATCGGACGGTAATCGGCGGCTTTTTTCAATTCGTCGTTAGTTTGAACTTGGTAGCGATTATCGTCATTATTAATATAACCTTGAGGCTGGCGCACGTTAGCACTACTGATGGCAGAGCGCACAGCATCAAGGGAAACCCCTTGATTAAATAGGGCGGTAGGGTTGAGTTCCACACGCACAGCAGGAAGAGAACCACCTCCTACGGCAACTTCACTGACCCCATCGATTTGCGCGATACGCTGAGCTAAGCGTGTGGACGCCACATCATACATTTCCCCGGTACTGAGGGTTTTTGATGTGAGAGTTAAAATCATGATCGGCGCGTCAGACGGGTTTGATTTATAGTAACGCGGTCGGCTTGGCATACCACTAGGTAATAAATTCTGTGCGGCATTCAACGCCGCTTGTACTTCTCGCGCGGCATTATTGATATCTTTGTTTAAATCAAACTCTAAGGTAATGGAAGTTCGCCCTAACGAACTGCTCGAGGTCATCTCATTTAATCCAGCAATACTGCCTAATGAGCGCTCAAGCGGTGTCGCGATGGAGGAAGCCATCGTTTCAGGGGAAGCACCAGGAAGTGACGCTGTCACTCTTATCACGGGGTAGTCTACCTGCGGCAATGGCGCCACAGGTAAAAACAGAAAGCTCAATGCACCGCACAGGGTAATGGCGACACTGATTAATGTGGTCGCCACCGGACGGCTAATAAACAAAGCAAAGAAGCGTTTCATTAAGACTCCTGTGCTTTGTGCCCACGGCGATTGAAGCGATGAGCTAGACGGTCAAACATCAGGTAGATCACTGGCGTGGTGAACAGCGTTAAAATCTGGCTCATGATCAACCCACCCACCATACAGACCCCCAGAGGCTGGCGCAGTTCTGCGCCGACACCGGTACTGAGCATCAGCGGCAGCGCACCGAGCAATGCGGCCATGGTGGTCATCAGGATTGGGCGAAAACGCAGTAAACAGGCCTGATAAATCGCATCATATGGAGATAAACCTTGTTCACGCTCTGCGGCGAGGGCAAAGTCAATCATCATTATGGCGTTCTTTTTCACAATCCCGATCAGCAAGATAATCCCGATAATAGCGATAACATCGAGCTCATTGCCGGCCATCATTAGCGCGAGCAAAGCCCCCACGCCAGCGGTCGGCAAAGTGGATAAAATGGTGATTGGATGAATAAAGCTTTCGTACAGAATACCGAGCACGATATACATGGCGATAATCGCGGCAAAAATTAGCCAAACGGTGCTACTCAGCGCCGCTTCAAAGGCGAGGGTTGCCCCTTGGAATTGTGTCGTTATCGATTTTGGCATCGAAATCTGTTTTTCAGCCAGCTTCACCGCATTGACTGCTTCTTCTAATGAAGAATCTCCCGCCACATCGAAAGAGAAAGTGACTGACGGGAATTGGTCGAGGTGATTAATCGCCAAAGGTCCATAACCTTCTTGAATATTGACGAGGGTATTTAGCGGAACAATGGCGCCATCAGTGCCTTTTAAGCGAATATCGTTGAGCGCATCCATCCCATCACGGGTTTGGGTATTGTGCTCTAAAATGACGCGATACTGGTTAGCTTGGGTGTAAATGGTGGAGATCATGCGTTGACCAAACGCGTTATACAGCGCGTTATCGATATTCGACATGGTAATACCAAAACGGCTCGCGGTATCACGATCCACATTCACATACGCCACTAAACCTTTATCTTGCCAGTCGCTGCTCACATCAATGAGTGCGGATTGTTGATTTAACGCTTCCAGCAATTTTGGTACCCAAGTGCTGAGCTCATCTAAGGAGCCAGCTTGTAGCGTGAATTGATACGGGGTGCGGGAAACTTGCGTATCAATGGTTAAATCTTGGGATGGTTGCAAGTAGAGGTTGACGCCCGCAATACCGCTGGTGGCTTGCTGCAAGCGAGGAATAATCGTAGGGACACGGTCGTCACGCTCTTCAAGGGGCTTCAAGGTGATTTGAATACGGGCGTTATTCAGTGTGGCATTGTTACCGTCGATACCCACATAGGTGGTAACGTTCTCAACCGCCGGATCTGCCAGAATAATGCCCGCCACTTCTTGCTGTTTCTTCGACATCGCGGCAAACGAAATAGATTGGCGACTTTCAATGGTGCCTTGAATAATGCCGCTATCTTGCAGTGGGAAGAATCCTTTTGGGATCCACATATACAGCAGTACGGTCAGTACCAAAGTTCCTAATGCCACACACAGAGTTAACCACTGGTGGTTAAGAATACGTTTTAGCCAAACACCATAACCTGCAATCATCCACTCAAAGAAATGCTCACAGGCGATTTCAAAGCGATTATGTTTATGCTGGGATTCCGGTTTAAGCAAGCGGGCGCACATCATTGGGGTGAGGGTGAGGGATACCACGGCGGAGATTAAAATCGCTACCGCTAACGTAATTGCAAACTCACGGAACAGGCGCCCGACAATATCCCCCATAAACAGCAGCGGGATCAGCACGGCAACCAAAGAGAAGGTCAGGGAGATAATGGTAAAACCGATTTCTCCTGCACCTTTTAATGCGGCAACAACCGGTTTATCCCCTTTTTCAAGATAGCGGGAGATATTTTCGATCACCACGATAGCGTCATCCACCACGAATCCCGTGGCGATGGTTAGCGCCATCAATGTGAGGTTATTGACGGAAAAGCCGCAAAAATACATGACGGCAAAGGTGCCGACTAACGATAATGGCACGGCGATGCCGGGGATCAGCGTCGCAATCCCATTACGCAGGAATAAGTAAATCACCATCACCACGAGGGCGATAGCGAGCATTAATTCGAATTGGACATCATTAACGGAAGCGCGAATGGTGCTGGTGCGGTCGGTCAAAATATCCACATTCACGGATGCCGGTAAGCTCTCAATCAATTCTGGCAATAACGCGCGGATAGTATCCGTGGTGCTAATCACGTTCGCGCCCGGTTGGCGCTGAACGTTAATTACAATCGCTTGTTGGCTATTCGCCCATGCACCGAGATAGGCGTTCTCAGCACCTTGTTCAATAGTAGCAATATCCCCCAAACGCACTGGGGCGCCATTTTGGAAAGCCACAATCAACTTGCGGTAATCCTCAAGGGATTTCATCTGGTCATTAGCAGATAACGTCACAGAGCGGGTTGGGCCATCAAAACTTCCTTTTGCGGAGTTGACGTTCGCATTATTGATAGCGGTACGAATGGTTTCGCTGTCTAATCCTTTTGCCGCCATGGCTTGTGGATTAAGGTTGACGCGCACAGCAGGGCGTTGCCCCCCCGCTAAGGTGACTAAGCCCACCCCAGTCACTTGGGAAATTTTCTGCGCCACGCGGGTTTCAATAATATCTTGTACCTGCGTTAATGGCATTGCATCGGAGGTGACGGCGAGCGTTAAAACGGGCGGATCCGCAGGGTTTACTTTGTTGTAAATCGGTGGATATGGTAAATCTGAGGGTAGCAAGCTGGTGGCGGAGTTAATCGCCGCCTGCACTTCCTGCTCTGCCACATCGAGAGGCAAAGAGAGCTGGAACATCAAGGTGATCACCGACGCGCCGCCGGAGCTGCGTGATGACATCTGTTGCAAGCCGGACATTTGACCGAATTGCGTTTCTAGCGGTGCCGTGATAGCCGACGTCATCACATCGGGGCTGGCACCGGGGTATAAGGTCACAACTTGAATAGTCGGGTAGTCAACTTCCGGTAACGCCGAGACAGGTAAAAACCGATAACCGATGATCCCCGCGAGCAAAATCGCCACCATAAATAAGGTGGTTGCGACAGGACGTAGAATGAAGAGGCGGGATGGGCCACCGCCTTTATGTGTTTCCGGCTGCATCAGGCTTTCTCCGCACTATTGCGAGGTTTTCTCTCTGTGGAAGCCGGTTTCTTTTCGAGGCTTGAAGCGTTGACCACTTCAACTTTTGCGCCATCAGTTAGCTTATCGACGCCATCGGTAATGACTTTGGTGTTAGCGGATAAACCGCTTTCAATTACCACTTGCTGGCTGTCTTGAATGCCCACTGTCACAAGGTGTTTCGTCACGGTATCATCGTCGCTCAGTACCCAAACATAGTGACCTTCATTGCCCATTTGAAGGGCAGCAGTAGGGATCACCACGGCATTTTGTAAGGTCTCTACCTGCATTTTGACGTTCACAAACTGATTCGGGAACAGTTTTTGCTCTTCGTTAGTAAAGCGTGCTTTGATTTTCAGTGTCCCCGTTGCTGGGTCAATTTGGTTATCGGTACTCAGTAATTCACCGCGTGCAATCATGGCAATATTATTGCGATCCCAAGCTTCTATCAGAACTTTATTCCCTGCTGCTTGCGCTTGTTGGATAGCAGGAATATCACCTTCAGGTAAGGCAAATAGTACGTCAGCAGGTTGCGTTTGGGTGATCACTACAATCGGCGTGGAAGTCCCTGAAGAGATAAAGTTACCCACATCCACTTGTTTTAAACCGATGCGTCCAGAAATAGGGGCTGTAATTTTGCTGTAGGTCAGTTGCAGTTTGGCGTTATCAACGGCGGCTTGGTCAACTTTGATGCTACCCTCGGCTTGTAATACAGTAGCGCGCTGGTTATCCAACTCTTGCTGGGAGATGACTTTGGTTCCCGCCAGTTTTTGGTAGCGGGTCAGATCTAACCGAGCATTGGCTAAAGTGGCTTTATCTTTGGCTAATTGACCTTCCGCTTGGGCAAGTTGCACTTCAAAAGGGCGAGGGTCAATTTGGGCTAATAAATCGCCGGCTTTGACGGATTGCCCTTCGGTGAAGTAGATATTCATTAATTGACCTTCAACGCGGCTAGTGACCGTCACCATGTTGGCGGCCTGCACGGTACCTAAACCAGATAGGAAACGCGGCACGACTTTTTCTTGGGCAGTGGCAAATTGAACCGGTGCAAGTGGACGTGATGGTCTTCCACCTGCTTTTTTCGCTTGTCCGCTTTGAGTTGCACTGGCTGTGGTTGGTACTTCATTTTGGTTATTTTTATGGTAGGCATACCACGTTGCGCCAGCCGCAGCTAACAGAGCAACAAACAGGGCAGAGCGAGTCAAAATTGTACGGCGTTTCTGTGTCGTCATGGTGGGTAATTCGCTTAACTCAAGGTTGAGTAAAATCAGTTAGGAACCATTCCAATAAATTTAACTGAATATAATAAGGTATATATTAAAAATTAATCAGTTGCGTATTTTAATAGTTTAGCTTGAGGGGAACAAAAGAAAATGGAGGAAATATGAAAAAATGGAAAAGAACGTTAGATAACTGCAAATAATGCTTTTCGAAATGAGCGTAGAACTCTTTATTGTGAAAGCATTTCTCTCGTTTTATTAAGGGTGGGAAGGAATACTCACTTGATTCAAAAGGAGGCGTTACCTGATGGATATTCTGATTTACTTATTCAGACGGAAGAACTTGAAATGTCTGGGGATATGCGACAGGGGGAGAGTCATCCTTTTAGCATGTAGGGCGCCATAAAAAAGCCAGCCGCTAAGCGACTGGCTTTATGTTTGAGTGACGAGAAATTAATTGATGCTGGTTTTCAATACTGCCGCAGGGTTACGTTCCTCTTCTGCGGTACGAGTCCAACCTTTGTATGACAGAGGGATAAACGCCACGGCAACGGCTAACAAGGAAACTCCTGCAACATAGTATGCTGGTGCCATATGGGACTGCTGTAACCATGCCCCTGTTAAGACTGGGGTCAAGCCACCGAATACCGCATACGCCAAGTTATACGCAAAGGATAATCCTGAGAAACGAATTTCGGGTGGAAACGCGCGAGTACTGATAATTGGCGTTGTCGCAATTGCGCCCACGAAGAAGCCCATTAATGCATAGTTAAACGTTAAAGTATTTGCCGAAATATCCGATGACAGCGATGAATAGAAGTAGATAGCGGTAACCGCTAATCCACCCCAAGACAAGGTCATCGACGTACGCGTTCCAGTTTTATCTCCTAACCAACCCCAGAAAATACAGCCTAAAGTTAAGGTCAAGGTTGCTGCACAGTTGGCTTGCAACGCAATATTACGATCGATGCCATAAATACCTTTTAATACCACGTCAGGCGTCATCAAAATGGTGACAACGATAGCGGTAGACAGTGACCATGTCAGTGCCGCGGTGATCATGCAAGCTTGTTTATGGGATTTAACCACGGTTTTTACTGGCAATTCTTTGGTTAACGCTTTCTTAGCTGCCATCTCTTTGAAAATCGGGGTCTCTTGTAAGAAACGACGCAGATAGACAGAGATAAAACCAAAGATACCCCCTAAGATAAACGGAATACGCCACGCAAAATCATGCACCTCTTGGGTGGTATAAGAGCGTTCAATGATAATCGCGACGATAGAGCCTAATAAAATCCCGCCAGTGATCCCTGAGGTTAATGTTCCCACGCCTAAACCATAACGCTGTTTCGGAGTATGTTCGGCAATAAACACCCATGCACCTGGCATTTCACCGCCGATAGCAGCACCTTGCATGATACGCATTAATAACAGTAACAGGGGGGCTGCAGCGCCAATGGTCTCAAATGTTGGCAAGAAACCAATAATAAAGGTTGGGAATGCCATCAAGAAAATACTCAAGGTAAACATTTTTTTACGACCGATTTTATCGCCAAAGTGGGCCATGATAATGCCGCCCAATGGGCGAGCAAGATAACCCGCAGCAAACAGACCCAGCGTCGCCATTAATGCGAGAAATTCATTATCGCCCGGGAAAAATAGCTGGGAGATAATTTTCGCGTAAAAAACGAAAATAACGAAATCATAAAATTCTAATGTGCCACCTAAAGAGGATAAGCCCAAAGTTTTATAATCTTCTTTGCCTAACGGTCTAGCCGCAGGCTGGCTGGTTGTTTGCGATGTCATAATTCTGTCCTTCTAAATACACAACATTTCAATATTAGCGCGATGAGGTTATTTGTAATAATAGGTACGTTAAATAGCGAAGTAATTAATATTATTTGGCAAAGGATATGAGATAAAACGAGGGAAAATAAACCAAGGTAATACTCTGTATCTCTAACGTGTCTTCATTTATAGCAGAAAGTTTCATATTCTGTAAACTGCCACCTTAAAAACAAGCATAAAATTCTATTTAATTAAAAAAGGTTGAATGACTGCTCTGAATGATAATTGAATGCCACGATATGATATTAATAAACTAGCAATTACAGACGATTGTATATTTTGATGTGCAAAATAATCACAAAAAAGGTAATAAATATAATGGTGCTAATTTATTAAGTGTGAAATTAAATAGAGTAAATAACAGATATAGATAAAATAATATAATTAATAGGCAGGGGATAAGGCTATTTAAATAAATAATACTCGCGGATATGAACTGTTAATTATTTCTATTTTAGTCGAATTGGGCGGTTTTTCAGAGAATGGTAGGTTTTTATAAACCCGCGTACCTAGTTTAAGGCAAAGTACGCGGGTAGGCGGTTAAACTAAGAACAGGGTCGCTAACCCTAAGAAGATAAAGAAACCACCAGTGTCTGTAATTGCCGTGATCATCACGCTAGAACCGATAGCAGGGTCTTTACCCATCTTAATCATGATTAATGGGATCAAGACCCCCATGATGGCAGCCATCAAGAGGTTAAGTACCATCGCAAGGGTCATCACAGCGCCCATGGCAAGATCCCCATACAAGAGGTAGGTGACGACGCCCATAATACCGCCCCAAACTACCCCGTTAATAAAGGCGACTCCCAGCTCTCTGATCATCAGGAAGGAGAAGCTACCGTTCTGGATTTGGTGTAACGCAATGGCGCGGACAATCATGGTAATAGTCTGGTTACCCGTATTACCGCCGATACCCGCCACGATTGGCATTAAGGTCGCGAGGGCAACCAACTGTGAAATCGTATCTTCGAACACACCGATAACACGGGAAGCGACGAAAGCGGTACACAGGTTAATGGCAAGCCATGTCCAACGGGTTTTAACCGCTTGACCAACAGGGGCGAATACGTCCTCTTCAGGACTTAACCCCCCCATACGGCGGATGCTGTTATCGTTTTCTTCGCTGATATTATCAACGATATCTTCAACGGTTAGACGCCCCATCAGCAAGCCGTTGCTATCCACAACCGCGGCAGAAATTAAGTCGTAACGTTCGAATGCGCTTGCTGCATCTTCCCCTTTTTCATCGGGTAAGAAGGTGACGGTATCGGTTTTCATCACATCGGCAACAATACGTTCTGGCGCTTGGATCAAAATGGTGGTCAGGGGTAATTCGCCTTGCAGATAATTATCTTTATCGACAACGAAAATTTTATCCGTTGCTTCAGGAATTTTTCCCCGTTGGCGTAGATAGCGTTGTACTGTTTTTAGGGTGACGTTTGAACGCACAGTGACGAATTCGAAATCCATCATCTGCCCAACGCTGTCTTTGGCGTATTGGAGAACTTCACGAATACGGCTACGTAAGCTTGGGTCTAAGTAGGTGAGGAGACGGCGCATGGTATCGCGGGGCAAGTGCTCAGCGATATACGCTTGTTCGTCCACATGTAAGCCTGCAACCGCTCGCAGCAGTTCTCGGTCTGACATATCTTTAATCAGGCTGTCCCAAACAGAGACAGAGGCTTCAACCAACACTTCACCGCGTTCGTTGTTGTCGACTAAGCGCCACAGTGCGAGACGCTCGTCGTACGGTAGCATTTCAAGAATATCGGCGATATCCGCGGTGTGGAGGTCAACAAGCAGTTCTTTAACCGTACTAATTTTTTCACTAAATGCTTTATCATCCATACTGACGTGTTGGTCTTTCTCGACAAGAGCATGAACAAACTCTTCGTCTTCCATGAATAACGTCAGTATTTGCTGGCGGATGTACGCCAGTCTTTGTGAATGCGGATTGATTATTGGTGCCGCATCAGTTGAAAAAGCAGTTTGTGACATGTTAATCCTTAAACCATTCGGCGCCGAAGCGCTTTAAATTAATTCGCCTGCGAGGTGACGAAACTTCTACCCAGTATTGTCGCTGATCCCAAAAAAATATCAAATCTGTTCATATTTCGAATAAGAAGAACAAAACAACACTGACCGCAAATCATTATTTTTTGTTTCTATTTTCTAAATCATACTCATTTCTGAGTCATGTAAGCCTATGGCTCATTTTCTGCGCAAATGGTGAGTTTCCAGCCAGGAACCTCTTCCCAGTAGGCACTCTCTTTTTCAAGGTCGAGCAGCATTAACGCATTGTGGGCGAGATACTGCGCAGGTAAGAAAAGTGTCCAATGACCTTCGTCGGTTTCAATGCGCATAGACGAAGGTGTTGTCGTTGATTGGCGCTGATTATTCAATAAGATAGATAAGCGCAAAATTTGAATCAACGGCATAAATTGCTTGCGTTTAAACAAGTTAAACTTAGGGATTTCATCGTATTTAATGGCACGGCGATGATTGCGAACCAACGTCGCTAATAGCAATTGTTGCTCTTGGCTAAATCCCGGTAAGTTGGTGTTTTGTAAGATATAAGCGGAATGGCGATGCATGCCGCTATGGTTAATACTCAATCCCACTTCGTGCAGCATAACCGCCCAAATTAAAATGGATTCTAATTGTGGATTGGCCTGTTTAGGGTTCTGCTGGCGCCACTGATAATACAGCTCTTCCATGGTTTTCAAAACCCGTTTGGCTTGTTCACGGTCGATATTATAGTGCTCGGCAAGGCTTAATGCGGTGCGTTGTCGAATATCTTGGTGACGAAAGCGACCTTCCATTTCATAGAGAACGCCTTCACGTAAGGCACCGTCGGAAAGTCGCAATTCTTTGATGTCTAGGGAATCAAACACCGCAATTAAGATAGCTAAACCCGGCACAAAAACGTGTTTACGATCAGAAGAAAGTCCCGGAATTTCTAATGATTTAAACGTTTTGTACTTCAATGCGACTTGTTTGATTTTTTCGAGGCGCTCGCGGGTAATAATGCCATCACGATCGCCCATCTCTACAATTACCGCATGTGCCGCTTTAATGGTACCGGAGGCTCCCATCGCCACATCCCAAACTTGCTTTTTAAATAGGGTAGCGGTGCTTTCCAGTTTTAAGCAGGCGGCTAAATAAGCGCGATTAAAATTATCTGGGGAAATGGTTTCATTAGGGAAATAGTGACGAGCAAAGCTCACGCAGCCCATACGGCGGCTTTCAATTAAAATGGGTTCAAATTTCTCGCCAATCACCAGCTCTGTGGAACCGCCGCCAATATCGATGACCAGTTTACGACCCTTTTCCGGCTGCGTGTGTTCAACGCCCATAAAAATCAAACGCGCTTCTTCTTGCCCTGAAATGATCTCAATCGGGTAGGGAATAATGGCTTTTGCACGACGTAGAAATTCTTCAACGTTGGTGGCGACTCGTAATGAATGGGTACCAACGATGCAGACGTTATCAGGCGTGAAGCCTTGTAGACGCTCAGCAAATAGCGATAAACACGCCAAGCCACGCTCCATGGCTTCTTCACTGAGCTCATTGGTATCACTCAGCCCATCAGCAAGATGAACACGTTTTTTTAAACGGGTTAGAACTTGTAGTGCTCCATTGACAATACGCGCAATAACCATATGAAAACTGTTTGAACCCAAGTCAATCGCCGCAATTTCTTGTGGTCTTGGGGTAGATGAACTGGCAATTGGCATAGTATCAAGCTCTTGTTTCAGGCATTTCGAGTGCTTTTAAAAATTCATAAACAGCTAATTGAGCGCGAATTTTGCGCTTATTGCCGCGGGGAACATAATGATTACTGAGTTCTTTGTCAACAAAGCGGGCTTTGACGGTATCACTGAACTGTAATTCGAGGATATCTAAAACCAACTGTTTAAGTCGTGGATCCAGCAAACGAACGGCGACTTCGATACGGTAGTCGATGTTTCGGGTCATCCAGTCGGCCGAGGAGATGAATACTTTTTCATCGCCAGCGTTGGTAAAGACATAAACGCGGTCATGCTCTAAGAATCGGTCCACCACACTGGTGACTTGGATATTTTCGCTATAGCCTTGTTGCCCTGAGACGAGTGAACACATGCCACGCACTAACAAGCGAATTTTAACCCCTGCATTGGAGGCATCGTAGAGCTTATCGGTCAGTTCTTTATCGACTAAGTTATTAATTTTCAGCGTGATGCCACTAGGTAACCCAGCTTCAGCATTCGCAATTTCTTGGTCAATTAATTCAGTGATTTTGGTGCGTGTATTTTGCGGAGACACCATCAAATTATCGAAAGTTACAGGGCGATACGGGTTTTCAATAAAGCTAAATACTCGGCGCACTTCGTTGGTGATTTGCTCGTTACAGGTCAGTAATGAATAGTCGGTGTAAAGACGCGCGGTTTTTTCGTTAAAGTTACCCGTACCAATATGGGCGTAGCGAACAATCTGGCCTTCTTCCATACGGGAAATAATAAACAGCTTGGCGTGAATTTTTAGCCCCGGCGCGGAGAAGATAACGTGAACACCCGCTTCAGTTAGGCGTTTCGCCCAGTGAATATTGGCGGCTTCATCAAAACGCGCTTGCAGCTCCACCACTACGGTGACTTTTTTGCCATTGTGGGCAGCGTGGATCACGGAGTCGATGATACGTGAGTCTTTTGCCACACGGTAAATATTGATTTTGATGGATAACACATTCGGGTCAAACGATGCTTGGCGCAGCAATTCTAATGTGTGCTCGAAGGTGTAATACGGGTAGTAGAGCAACACATCGCGCTCGCGAATGGCATCAAATCCGTTACGGAAATTATCAAACCAGCGGTGGCGCAGGCGTGGTAACGGTTTGTTGAGTAAGTTTTTATTTCCTTCATTCGGGAAGTTAATAAAATCTTTAAAATTATGGTAACGACCACCGGCAATCACCGAGTCATCGCTCGATAATCCCAGTTTTTCTCGTAGCAGCGCGACCATTTCATCGGGCATATCACGTTGATAAACAAAGCGAACTGGCTCAGCCGTTAAACGCTGTTTTAACGTGGATGACATAATTTCCAGCAGGCTAGATTCCATTTCCGTGGCGATATCATATTCCGCATCACGGGTCATTTTCATGGAATAGGCGTTGAGCTTATCGTAGTCAAAGAAGCCTTTGAAAATTTCATCGAGGGTATAGCGAAGGATATTATCAATTAAAATCATTGATTTGCGGCGCTTTGGCATCTCTGGCGGGAGATTCACAAAACGCGGAACTTTATCCGATGGGATCTCCAATAAGGCGTATTGCACTTCAGCACCATTAATAATTTCAACGGCGAGGTAGGTGTAATCGTCTTTCAGGAACTCCACTAAGTTAGTATCACGATTGATTAAAATTGGCGTGATATGTTGGCGTAAGTTTTGACGAAAGTATTGGCGCAACCAAATTTGCTGACGAGGTGAAATTTGACGCTCGTTAATTAAGAATATTTGGTTACGTGCCATTTCAAGGAGCAAGTCGTTGTAGAGAACGTCGAACTCTTGTTCCTGTTTGGCCACTTTAGACTGAATACGTTTGAGCAGATGACGGGCACCGCTGGCGGAACCGCGCTCTTCATTGATTAAGATGCGACGTTTTACATCCGCAAAACGGACTTTATAGAACTCATCTAAGTTATTGGAGTAAATGCCCAAAAAACGCATTCGTTCTATAAGAGGGTTCCGCTTATCCGCGGCTTCTTGGAGAACTCGTTCGTTAAAAGAGAGCCAGCTGAGCTCTTTTTCATGATAGAGGCGTTCTTGGGACATTGTTGCTCCGTATTTGGCTGGTTAATGCTGATAAAAAAACCGATTATCACCTTTGACTTCTATAGCGCTATTCTTGGAAATATTACGCGTTTTCAGACTGCTGTTTCATTGCAAAATATTGGTGCTGGAACACACACATACGGATTGCGGTGTGGTAGCGACCATTAACGAAAAATTCGTCAATCAGCTCGCCTTCTGTGTGGAAGCCGAGTTTATTATAAATATGGATAGCTTTGACATTTTCTTTATCGACTATCAGATAAAGTTTGTACAAATTGAGCACTGAAAAGGCGTAGTCCATGGCCAGTTTTGCAGCGCGGCTTGCATACCCTTTGCCTTGATAGCGGGGGGCAATGATAATCTGGAATTCAGAACGACGGTGAACATAATCAATTTCAACCAGTTCGACTAAACCGACTTTTTCACTGTCTGATTCGACAATAAAGCGGCGTTCGGATTGGTCATGAATATGCTTATCGTAAAGATCACTGAGTTCAACGAATGCCTCGTAAGGCTCTTCGAACCAATAACGCATAATGTTGGCGTTATTGTCCAGCTGGTGGATGAAAGCTAAATCTTCACGCTCAAGTGGGCGCAATCTAAACAGATGAGCTTGCCCGGTCGTCATAAAACACCTCGATTGTTGTTAATTATAAAACTATTTATGGCGAAAGTATCAACTAGAAAATTAATTACTTAGCACTGTTATAAGGATACCACTTATTTGCAATAAAATAATGATAGAAAGCAGGGGGAGGGAGAGTTTGTTGAAGATTAGTTTGTTTAAGTGGGAATGGTTAGGGGGAGGTTGGTGAACTGGTGAAGACTCAATATAGGGCGGTGATTGTCTCTACCCAAAAATTGTGCTTTCTTGGATTTGAATTGGGGACGGTGATGAGCATCTAGTTTCGTGGGCTGCTTTATGTTGGAAGCGGATGTTAATAAACATTGTGAGTTGGTAGAAATAGGGGCATTCGCGTGTTAATTAATCCAATTGGATTATATCTAAGATACCTAAAGTTAACTTCATTCATAAGTTAACTTTAATGTATAGTTGTGTCTACATGGCTCTAAATTGACTAAGAAGTGAAGTACATTTCAGTCTTAATATTGATCAATAAGAAAAAAATAAAACTAAAACTGGGCGCATAAAATATGAAAAACAATATTACGTTGATAACGGGTGGTGATCGCGGGATAGGTCGAGCGACAGCAATCAATTTGGCACATAAAGGTTATAAGGTTTGTATTGGCTACCACACCCGTCAAGACTGTGCACAGGAAGTTTTAGACATAATTCGTCATGCAGGCGGTACCGCTATTGCGGTGCAAGCCGATATTTCACAGGAAGAACAAATTGTTTCGTTGTTTCAGCAGATTGATAAAGAATTAGGCCCCATTTCTGGGTTGGTTAACAACGCGGGAATAATCATGCCTCAAGCCTCGATAGAGCAGCTAGATGCACCGCGATTAGCGCGATTATTTGCAACGAATGTTAGTGGTAGTTTTCTCTGTGCGCGTGAAGCGGTCAAACGTATGGCATTTCGTCATGGTGGGCAAGGTGGCGCGATTGTTAATGTTTCATCTGCGGCATCTCGTCTTGGCTCTCCCCATGAGTATGTGGACTATGCCGCATCCAAAGGTGCCATCGATACAATGACGATTGGTTTATCTCTCGAAGTGGCTGGAGAGGGAATTCGTGTCAATGCCGTCCGTCCCGGATTTATCTATACGGATATGCATGCTGATGGTGGTGAGGCTGCTCGGGTTGATCGAGTTAAAGAGAGTTTACCGATGAAACGAGGAGGTCAGCCAGAAGAGGTTGCTCAGGCAATCGCGTGGTTATTATCTGATGAGGCTTCTTACGTCACGGGAAGTTTTATCGATTTGGCGGGTGGGAAATAAAACGTTTATTGCGGATGGCTGAACTTGAGTTATTCGCTCAGACTTGCCAACCAAATCTGAGCGAATACATTTAAACTTATCTAACTGCGCATTAATCTGCTTGATAGCCCGTTACCGACAGCGGCTGGCCATCGAGTAGGGCTTTACCGTCTTGCATGATAAGGCGGCCGGAAACAAACCACGCAATAACTTGAGGATAAATCAGGTGCTCTTGCAGTTTAACGCGTTCAACCAAATCGTCTTCAGTATCTTGCGGTAAAATCGGCACATATCCTTGCAAAATAATCGGGCCACCATCGAGCTCTTCAGTGACAAAATGCACGGACGTACCGTGTTCGCTATCGCCATTTTCAAGTGCGCGTCGATGGGTATGCAGCCCCGGATATTTAGGCAGTAAAGAAGGGTGGATATTCAGCATTTTCCCTGTGAAATGTTTCACAAACTCAGGGGTTAAAATGCGCATAAACCCAGCCAAGACCACTAAATCCGGTTGATACTGCTCGATAGTGTCTAACAGTACAGCATCGTAAGCTTGGCGGTCGGTGAACGCTTTTGAGCTAACACAAAGGGCTGGAATACCAGCCTCTTGTGCGCGAACCAAACCGTAAGCATCACTTTTATTACTGATCACCGCGACGATTTGCCCATCGATTTCATGGCGTTGGCAGGCATCAATAATCGATTGCAAATTACTGCCACTGCCTGAAATCAAAACAACGATGTTTTTCATTAGCGGATAACAACCTGCTCTTCACCCGCAGGTAATTCGCCAATGGTTCCGATCTGCCAAGCATTTTCACCTAACGCAGTCAGCAGTTTTAATGCAGACTCAACTTCGGTTTGTGGCAGAGCAATGATGATGCCGACACCGCAGTTAAATGTACGATACATTTCGTGAGTGGTGACATCACCCGCTTGTTGCAGCCATTCGAATACTGCAGGCCATTCCCAGCTGTTGCCGTCAATGATGGCTTGAGTGTTGTCAGGTAAAACGCGAGGAATATTTTCCCAGAAGCCGCCGCCCGTAATGTGTGCAATGGCATGAATATCGTTTTTCGCGATCAATTCTAAGACATTTTTAACATAGATACGGGTTGGTTCTAACAGGTGATCAGCGAGAGGTTTGCCCGCTAATTGCGTGGTTTCTGGATTGGTTTTGCTCACTTCCAGAATTTTACGCACTAATGAATAACCGTTAGAGTGAGGGCCGCTTGAGGCTAATGCGATCAGCGCGTCGCCCGCACTGACTTTTGTGCCATCAATAATTTCAGAGCGCTCAACAACACCCACACAGAAGCCTGCAACATCATAATCTTCGCCGTGGTACATGCCCGGCATTTCAGCGGTTTCACCACCCACTAATGCACAACCAGACTGCTTACAGCCTTCCGCGATACCCGTGATAACGCTCGCGGCGGTATCCACATCCAGCTTGCCGGTTGCATAGTAGTCTAAGAAAAACAGCGGCTCAGCACCTTGAACAATCAGGTCGTTGACACACATAGCGACTAAATCGATACCGATGGATTCATGACGTTTTAAGTCCATCGCGAGGCGTAGTTTAGTTCCCACACCGTCAGTACCTGATACTAAGACAGGCTCACGGTATTTTTGTGGCAGGGCACACAGTGCGCCGAACCCTCCTAATCCTCCCATCACTTCTGGACGGCGAGTCTCTTTCACCACACCTTTGATACGTTCAACCAATGCGTTACCTGCATCAATATCAACACCGGCATCTTTATAGCTGAGAGAGGTTTTATCAGTCACTACGGCCCCCAAGGCAATTGCATTTTGGAAAAGATAACTTCATTTGCCGATATTCTATCAGGCTCCGCAAACGTTTGCGATAGCTTTCTGACTGAAATATTTGATGCAATAAATTGTGATGTCGTGACGCAAAGCGCATGATTTTATTCGCTGCCTACACCATAAAAAATATTATGTGTATACTAATTCAGCAAATAACGTGTGATTGATGATTGTTTGACCTGAATCAAGATGATACTAGTGGCATTGAGGGAAAAAAGCGGTATAATCCCGCGATTTTTTTGTCCGGTAACGTTTTAAAAAAGTAGGAGAAACCCATGAAGATCGTTGAGGTAAAACACCCTCTCGTTAAACATAAACTCGGCCTGATGCGAGATCATGACATAAGCACTAAGCGCTTTCGTGAACTGGCCTCAGAGGTTGGTAGCCTACTGACTTATGAAGCGACCGCTGACCTAGAAACTGAAAAAGTAACAATTGATGGTTGGTGTGGTCCTGTAGAAATTGAACAAATTAAAGGTAAAAAAATCACTGTAGTTCCTATTCTACGTGCCGGTATTGGCATGATGAACGGCGTATTGGAAAGCATCCCAAGCGCACGTATCAGTGTAGTGGGTATTTACCGTGATGAAGAAACGTTACAACCTGTCCCTTATTTCCAAAAATTAGTTTCTAACATTGATGAGCGTATGGCGCTGATTGTAGACCCAATGTTAGCAACTGGTGGTTCAATGATTGCAACCATCGACCTCTTGAAAAAATCCGGCTGTAATTCCATTAAAGTCTTAGTTTTAGTTGCTGCACCGGAAGGTATTGCTGCATTAGAAGCAGCGCACCCAGACGTTGAACTGTACACGGCTTCAATTGACCAACACTTAAATGATGAAGGTTACATTGTTCCGGGTCTAGGAGACGCGGGCGATAAGATATTTGGTACTAAATAATAATGAAGCCGACTGAAGAGTCGGCTTTTTTTTGATAAAAAAAATAATATTCACGACGCATAGAGGATGACGAGCATGACACGCCGCACGATAAGTGTTGAAGAAAGACCACCATTACTACAAACCATTCCATTAAGCTTTCAACATTTGTTTGCCATGTTTGGGGCAACGGTTATTGTTCCTATTTTATTTGGCGTGAACCCGGCAACGATTTTATTATTCAACGGGATCGGTACGCTGCTGTATTTATTTATCTGTAAGGGCAAAATTCCCGCTTATTTAGGGTCGAGCTTCGCCTTTATTTCTCCAGTATTAATTTTATTGCCTCTTGGGTATGAGCTAGCGCTTGGCGGGTTTATTATCTGCGGGGTGTTGTTCTGTATCGTAGCATTGATTGTCAAAGTGGCAGGGCGCGGCTGGATCAACGTGATGTTCCCACCCGCAGCGATGGGGGCGATTGTTGCGGTTATCGGTTTGGAATTAGCGCAAACGGCAGCAGGTATGGCGGGCTTATTACCAAAAGAAGGCGCGGCGGTTGATTCAAATACCCTAATTATTTCAATCACCACATTGTCGGTCACTATCTTGTGTGCGGTGGTTTTCCGTGGATTCTTATCGATTATCCCAATCTTAATCGGTTTCCTATCAGGTTACGCACTTTCCTATTTTATGGGGATTGTTGACTTTACGCCGGTTATCGAAGCGCCATGGTTTGCTATTCCGACTTTCTATACTCCGCGTTTTGAGTGGTTTGCGATTTTAACCATCCTGCCTGCGGCGTTAGTGGTCATTGCTGAACACGTTGGGCACTTAGTGGTGACCGCGAATATCGTTGAGCGCGACTTAATGAAAAACCCTGGCTTACATCGTTCCATGTTCGCAAACGGTTTCTCTACCGTGTTGTCTGGTTTCTTTGGTTCAACGCCAAATACCACTTACGGCGAAAATATCGGCGTAATGGCGATTACTAAGGTCTACAGTACTTGGGTTATCGGTGGCGCGGCTATTATCGCTATCTTACTCTCTTGCGTGGGTAAATTAGCGGCGGCAATTCAATTAGTGCCAGTACCTGTCATGGGCGGTGTTTCACTGTTACTGTACGGAGTCATCGGCGCTTCGGGTATTCGTGTTCTGATTGATTCAAAAGTAGATTATAACAAACCACAAAACCTGATTTTAACCTCAGTGATTTTAATCATCGGTGTGAGTGGCGCGGTGATCCACATTGGTCAAGCTGAACTGAAAGGCATGGCGCTGGCGACTATCGTCGGTATTCTGATGGCGTTGTTATTCCGCTTTATTACCTTTGTTCGCCCAGAAAAACAGTTTGTGACTTCAGAAGTGAAAGTCTTAGACGAAAATAAAAAATAAGTCACGATTAAGTAAAATAGATTGCCGGAGTGGCTAAAGCTCCGGCAATTAACCGTCAGGCTGTTCATCTCTTCTTGTTATTTATGATAAACTCAATGGCGTTAATTGAACTGCACAATCAGAGGCGCTTCTGAATACACCATCTCAACTCTCATTACCACTTTCTCTTCCTGATGATGAAACCTTTGCCAGTTTCTATGCAGGGGAAAATGAGGGATTACTCTCTGCGCTAAAAACGGCGATTAATCAGCCTCATGGTAGTTATATCTATTACTGGTCAAGAGAAGGGGGCGGTAAGAGTCATTTACTGCATGCGGCATGTGCTGAGTTGTCTGAGCAAGGTGTTGCTGTGGGTTATGTGCCGCTGGATAAACGCGCTTACTTTGTGCCTGACGTGCTCGAAGGTATGGAGCATCTTTCTCTGGTCTGTATTGATAATATTCAATGCATCGCGGGAGACGAAGAGTGGGAAATGGCCATCTTCAATTTGTATAACCGCATTTTAGAAATTGGTCGAACGTGCTTACTGATCACCGGGGATCGCCCACCGCGCCAGATTGACTTGAAACTGCCGGATTTAGCTTCTCGCCTCGATTGGGGGCAAATTTATAAACTGCATCCTTTAAGTGATGAAGACAAAATTTGTGCGCTTCAATTACGTGCCAGTATTCGCGGATTTGAATTGCCTGAAGATGTTTGCCGGTTTGTTTTGAAACGGTTAGACAGAAAGATGGGCACTTTATTTGATATCTTAAATAAACTTGATCACGCCTCGATTGTCGCTCAACGTAAAATGACCATTCCTTTCGTTAAAGACATTCTCAAATTATAAAAAATTGGCAGCCCATCGACTGCCAATTAATTGTCTGCCAAATAGCCTGCTTATAAAATTTCCAGCACCTGCTCTGGTGGGCGACCTAACTTGGCTTTTTTACCTTTTACCACAATCGGGCGCTCAATTAACTTTGGATTATCATGCATGGCTTGAATAAGCTGCGCTTGAGTAACGCTGTTATCCGCTAATTTCAGCTCTTTATAGATATCTTCTTTGGTGCGCATTAATTGGCGCGCATCGGCAAATCCAAGCATCTTCAGCAATTTTTCAATATCAGCCACTGAAGGTGGCGTCGTTAAATATTCAACTACCGTTGGCGTGATGCCTTTTTCTTGCAATAAAGCCAGTGTTTCACGGCTCTTAGAACAGCGAGGGTTGTGATAAATTTTAATTGAATCCGTCATTATCTTTATTCCTTACGGTTTTGCGTTGCTATCGCGCTCTTTTAATCGAGTAAGTTCATCGATTCGCGCATCAAAACGTTGTTGTTCATAACTGCCTAAGCGGCTTTTACGGCTCGCTTCGCTTAAATAATTAATGGCAGTGTCATAGTTACCGCGCAGTGCCATGCCTTCAGCATACGCCGCCAATTCTGCATTACGATCCCCTAGTTTTGCTGAGGCTTCGGCAAGCAGATCCCAACCAATAGGGTCGTCAGGGTAATCAAACGTATATTTATTCAATAAATTAGTGGCTTCTTTATATTGCCCGTTACTGACGTATGCGTTCGCTAAGTTGACAATAAACACCGTATTTTTCGGTGATTTTTTCAAGGCATCTTGCAAGCGAGCAACCGCTTTGCCAACTTGTTTTTGCTCAATATCGATATCGGTCATGGAGTCGATAAACCACGGGTTATCCGGCTGCTTGGCTAACAATTCAGAAATCATAACGCCCGCTTCGCTGTATTTTTTATCTTGAGATAATAATAATGCTTTACCGTACTTCGCCGCCATTTGCTCTTGAGCATTGCCTTTACTGTAATTTTCGATGATTTGATCCAGTGCATTGCGTTGATCTGCTGGGCTGTACATGGACAAAATACGAACACGTGCCAACATAAAGTCTAATGAAGATGGGGCATGGACTTTCGGATATTGGTTTGAACGGTTACGGGCATCGGCTAAACGGCTGTCTGGTAAGGGGTGAGTCAGTAAAATTTCTGGCGGTTTAGACATATAGCGGGTTTGGTCCGACATGATTTGCATAAAATCAGCCATGGCATGCGGGTCAAACCCGGAACGACGCAATGTTTGCAGGCCAATACGGTCGGCTTCTTGCTCATTGGCTTGTGTAAAGCTGATCATCCCTTGCTGCATTCCCGCGAATGTTCCCGTTAATGCGGCAAAACCGGCTTGCGGGTTCGCCATCACCAGTAATAGAGAACCGATAGTACCTGCGATAGCCAACGGCGTTGTGGCTTTTTGGTCTTCCATCATTCGCGCCAGATGGCGCTGAGTGACGTGAGAGATTTCGTGCGCCATAACGGAAGCAAGCTGGCTTTCATTTTGGCTATAACGAAACAGTGCAGAGTGAAGAACCACGTTACCGCCAAAATAGGCATAAGCGTTAATATTCGGGTTATTGACTAGGTAAAATTTAAATGGCGTTTTGACAGAATCTGCATTCGTCACTAAACGTTGCCCCAGTTTATTCACGTACTGGGTTAGTAATGGGTCATAAATGAGGGGGGTACTTCCTCGAATTTGACGAGTGATGGCATCGCCCATAATGATTTCTTGGTTAATGCTGAGCGTTCCTCCCGCGGTTGTACCGATATCGGGTAGGGTATCTTCAACAGCACTATAGGCAGGTAATACAGCACCATGGATAAGTGCGGACATCAGGATAGCGAGCAGTGGATATTTCAATTTTTTAGTCATCATGCATATCTTCACTTATTACCTACAGAAAATACGAATTAATTGGGAGATATGATAGCAAAAGCTATCGTAAAATCTGTTATTCGGTATAATTTTCTTCAATTTAGGAACTGTCTTTGTTTTACATTCCCAGGAGCCAATGAATGTTAGAAATGTTTTTACAATGGTACCGTCGGCGCTTTGCTGACCCGCAAGCAGTTGCGTTGTTTAGTTTGCTGGTTATTGGCTTTCTGGTCATCTTTTTCTTCAGCAGTATACTGGCTCCATTATTAGTCGCAATTGTCTTAGCATATTTACTTGAATGGCCAACACATTTACTCCAACGACTGGGTTTATCCCGCGTTTTAGCGGTTAGCATCATTTTGACCTTGTTTGCTGGAATAAGTGCCATGGTGATCTTAATTATTGCACCAACGGCGTGGCAACAAGGGATTAATCTCGTGGCGGATTTACCTAACATGGTCAATCGCTTTAGCGAGTTCGCTCGCCGATTACCGGAACAATATCCCGCACTGGTAGATGCTGGCATCATTGATATGATGGCAGATAATGTGCGCAGTAGGTTGTCAGTTGTTGCGGAGTCTGTGGTGAAAGCGTCGGTGGCCTCACTAATTGGTATTTTTACCTTAGCAATCTACCTGGTTTTAGTACCATTGATGATGTTTTTCTTATTAAAAGATAAAGAAAAAATCACCAAAAGCTTTGTTAAACTTCTCCCGAAAAATCGCCAGTTAGTCAGTAAAGTCTGGTTGGAAATGAATCAGCAAATTACCAACTATTTGCGTGGTAAAGTCACAGAAATGGTGATTGTGGGTGTCTGTACCTACATTGGTTTTGCTTATTTTGATTTACGTTATTCAGTGCTGTTGTCCGTGCTGGTGGGTGTTTCGGTGCTTATTCCTTATATTGGTGCGGTTGCGGCGACGATCCCTGTCGTGCTGGTGGCATTATTCCAATGGGGCATAGGTACTGAGTTCTGGTCACTGTTTATTGTTTATCTGGTTATCCAAGGGCTAGACAGCAATATCGTCGTGCCGCTGTTGTACTCAGAAGCCGTGAACTTACACCCACTCGTGATTATCTTGTCGGTGGTGATTTTTGGTGGGTTATGGGGATTCTGGGGCGTGTTTTTTGCGATCCCGCTTGCAACCTTAATCAAAGCGGTGATTAACGCGTGGCCACAAGATTTAAGTGATAGTGAGACAACAGAAAAAATAGAAGGCTAAAAGCGCAAGTAAGAAAAAAGGGTTGCTAATTTAGCAACCCTTTTTAGTAATTAGATGAGAGTAATTAGGCGTTAGCGTTGATATACGCTAATACGATTTCATGGTGGTTACTGGTTTTGAAATCGTCAAATACGTGCTCGATGGTGCCATTTGCATCGACAAGGAAACTAATGCGGTGGATACCGTCATAGGTTTTACCCATAAATTGTTTTTCACCCCACACACCAAATTGTTCACAAATTTGATGATCTTCATCGGATAACAGTGTGAAGTTTAATAACTCTTTTTCAGCGAAACGAGCCAATTTTTCTGGTTTGTCTGTACTAATACCTAAAACTTCGACACCTTTTGCTTTTAGTGTATCCATCTCATCACGCAGTCCACATGCTTGAACTGTACAGCCTGGTGTCATCGCTTTAGGATAAAAGTAAACTAATACGCGTTGACCCTGGAAATCAGAAAGATTGATGATTTCACCATCTTGGTCAGGAAGGCTAAATTGAGGTGCCTTATCACCGGCTTTCAATGGGTTCATTACATATATCTCCGTTAACTCTGCATTTTGGGGTTGTTAACAATACTGATGTTGCCTTTGGCATTTAGCATTGTACATAGTTGTTGAAATTTATTCTTTATAATTATGCCATTATCATCCAGTGGGTCATGGGCTGTAATTTGAATTTCCAATTGAGCCGGTTGTGTATCATTTGCAGGCTGTGTTTTAGAAATCAATTCTGCGATGTTGCACTGTTGAGTGGTAAACAAATTGGTAAACTGTTCAATAATACGCGGCGCATCGTCCACCATCACATTCACGGTTACAGTAGACGGATAGTAGGTTTTTTGTACGCTATGCGTGCGTTTCATTACAATCAGCAAATCTAACTCTGCCCCTTTAGTCGGTAAGATAGCCTCTAGAAGCGTGATAGCATTCCAACTGCCGGATAACATCATTATAAAAGTAAATTCCTCGCCAAACATAGCGAGTCGACTATCCTCAATATTACAATCACATTCGCTGACAAGGCGTGTAATTGTATTCACAATGCCCGGACGATCTGTTCCCAGCGCAGTAATAACAAGAAATTGCGGTTCAGTCTTAGGCAAAGTATCTTCCTTATTTTGACTAAATTTAGGTCAATGATATTGACTCAGGATGGTGGTAAGGAAACCATAAAATTGTGAGTCTGCCAAGTGGGGCGATTCACTCTTGCGACAAATATGGCTGAATTATTACTTCTATTTAAGTTAATGTCATCGGCATTAACAAAATTCATTAAAATCTTGCGTTTGGGTGGTTTTCTTCTGTGAAATGAAAACGTAACATGGAAACTCACTATTTAGGGGGCATTGCGATGGCTAATCAAAACGTAAACTACAAAGACTTTTTACAAGGCAGTATTGTTGCTGTGATCACACCAATGGATTCAGCGGGTAACGTTGATAGAAAAAGCTTGAAACAGCTGGTGGATTACCATGTCGCAAATAAAACCTCTGCGATTGTGTCAGTGGGAACAACGGGGGAATCAGCAACATTAAACCATAAAGAGCATGTTGATGTAGTGAAAGCGACGCTTGAGTTAGCTGATGGCCGTATCCCAATTATTGCGGGAACAGGTGCAAATGCGACCGCAGAAGCGATTTCGCTAACAAATGAGTTTGAAAACAGTGGTGTAGTTGCGTGCCTAACAGTAACGCCTTATTATAATAGACCGTCACAAGAAGGCTTATATCAGCATTTTAAAGCAATTTCAGAAAACACCAGCTTGCCACAGGTTCTCTATAATGTACCATCGCGCACTGGATGTGATTTATTACCTGAAACTGTGGGCCGCTTGGCGAAATTGGCGAATATTGTGGCAATTAAAGAAGCCACAGGGAACTTAGCACGGGTTCATCAAATCAAAGAGTTGGTTGATGACCATTTTGTTCTGCTTTCTGGTGATGATGCGACTGCACTTGATTTTATGCAACTCGGTGGAAAGGGCGTCATTTCGGTCACCTCCAACGTCGCGGCTGCACAGATGGTAAAAATGTGTGACTTAGCGCTTGCGGGCAAATATACTGAGGCCCGTGAATTGAATAAACAGCTGATGGGACTTCATCATCAGTTATTTGTTGAGCCGAATCCAATCCCTGCGAAATGGGCTTGTCATCGTTTAGGTCTTATTGCGGATGATACTTTACGGTTACCAATGACACCGTTAACTGTATCTGGACAGCAAAAGGTTGAAGATGCCTTGAAACTCGCGGGTTTACTGTAAAATTTAGGGAATTTTAATGGCAACATTATTGCAAAAATCGAAGGTTATGAAGGTTGCTGGCCTGTCACTTGTCGTGTTACTGGCAGCCTGCTCCAGCGATCAGCGCTATAAACGTCAGGTCAGTGGTGATGAGGAATATCTTAATGCTGCGCCATTGAAAGTGCTGAATGCGCCGCAAGGGATTACATTACCAGCAACTAATGGTGAATATGACATTCCTAAAACCACCTCAACAGGAGCGGTTGGGAAAGCATTAGATATTCGCCCACCAGTACTGACGATTTCACAATTAGCCGGTTCACGCACTGAAAACAGCGCTGAAGCCAGCCGTTTGTTGCTAGATAATACTCCAGAAAATAATGCGTTATGGTCACAAGTGACCATGATTTTAGAACAGCGTGGCATTCCAGTTTCTACGAAGAACGATGGTTCTCGTTCTATCGAGACTGACTGGATTAAATGGGATCGTGCAGATGAAAACGTCCCATTAGAGAGCCGTCATAAAGTCACTGTTCAGCCTGAAAATGGTATGATTGCGTTAACCGTGACTAACTTAGGCTTACGCCAAGGTGATGAAACGGTGACAGATGCAGCGGAAATTCAACGTTATAACAAACTGTTATTAAACGATTTAACCGACGCTCTGTACACTCTGCGTGATACTTCAAGCAAAAATAGCCTGCAAAGCGCCTATGGCATCATTGATGTTCAAACAGGCAGCAATGACACTGGCTTACCAGTGGTTATTGTTCGTGCGCCGTACGATGCCGTTTGGGAACGTTTACCTCACGCATTAGAAAGCGTTGGCATGAAAGTGGGTGACCGTAGCCGTTCAGCAGGTTCCGTCATGGTGACTTACAAAGGCTTGAGCAGCTCTGAGTGGCAAGCGCTGGGTATTGATGACCCATCGGTACCTGAAGATGACTATAAAGTCCAAGTGGGTGATTTGAATAACCGTAGTAGCCTACAGTTTATCAACACCAAAGGCGTACCATTAACTCAGAAACAGAATGATGAAATGGTCGCCGCACTGAAAGCCGCTTTCAGTAAAGCATCGACTAAAAAATAAGTTTACATAGCTAACTTATTTGTTCTATTAAGTGAAAACGCCGTCCTATGAGATGGCGTTTTTTTTCGGATAAAAACGTGATGTAAACGTAATAAAACCGCTTAATAGTCACTCTAACGGTGAATGTATTAGAGGCCATTTTTCGGATATACTTCAGTCAATGAAGGCTAACAGTGGGGGAGAAGTCGTGGATAATAACGCATCTAAACCAACGACCGAGAATGATAGTACTTCGATGCCAAGACAAATATCAGGGGCTGAATTTAATTATAAATTACGCAGTACCGAAAATAACCAGAGTCATACAGAAAGCTTTATTCGAGATGGAATTGTGGACTTTGACTTACCCGGCTATGTTATCCCTAAGGGATATCGGTTAGTTAAGTCACTCAAAAAAGAACAATATCGATTATTAGCGATGGAGGGAATACCAGAAACAGTTTACTTACTGGAGCTGAGATTCCGCACGGATATTGTCTTTGGTGAAACCACATGCACTCAAATTAAAGTTTGGCGCACAATGGCGGTAGAACATAAATCCATCATACGGGAGATGCCAAGTATTTTCTTTGCATACCTCTTAAATACACACTGTATTATGGTGACAGATGAAGAGCATACCCGTGATGGGCAGCGTTTCTGGGAAACAACAATTGTTTGGGCGTTTTATAATAACTTTTATATTTATGCTTCCGATGGCACGCTTGAAGACAGACCACTAACACAAATCCATACTGAGTCTGAATTCTTTGATCAATGGATTAATCAACTTTGGGGCAGGGATATCGACATCTATACCCATAAGCTGATTGTGATCAGCAAACATCCATTACTTTAGTCGCTTTCCTGCGCCTGCACATAACTACCCATCTGCACATCTATCCACCATAAAATTCTCAGTGAAACAAATGGACAAAAAATCAGTATTTGCAGCTAAGTAATCGTTTGCGTATGCGCGAGAATTTTATTATCATAATTAGCAGTTAATCATAAAATATTGAATATCAGTTAGTTAGCAGTGTATCAATAATTTTTGGATAACTGACTGAATCAGAGCAGAAAATTAACAATGAATCCGCCATTTTTAGCGGTTTATTCTACTGTTACTTATCTGAATCTGCTGTGCAGGTTGATTTCTATTGAGTGTAATCACATCCCTGGAGTGTTTAAGATGCAAAAGAAAGCTGAGTTGTATCGTGGCAAGGCAAAAACGGTCTATACCACAGAGGATCCAGATTTATTAGTTCTGGAGTTCCGTAATGATACATCAGCACTCGACGGTGAGCGTATCGAACAGTTTGACCGCAAAGGTATGGTTAATAACAAATTTAACCATTTCATCATGACTAAGTTGCAAGAAGCAGGCATTCCTACACAGATGGAAGCCATGTTATCTGATACCGAAGCCTTGGTTAAAAAACTGGATATGGTGCCGGTTGAATGCGTTATCCGTAATCGCGCGGCAGGTTCTCTGGTTAAGCGCCTTGGGGTTGAAGAAGGGATGATTTTAAACCCGCCTCTGTTCGATTTATTCCTGAAAGATGACGCTAAACATGACCCAATGGTGAACGAATCTTACTGCGAAACGTTTGGTTGGGTGAGCAAAGAAAACTTAGCGAAAATGCGCGAACTTAGCTACAAAGCGAACGATGTTTTAAGCAAAATTTTTGCGGACGCAGGTTTGATCTTAGTCGACTTTAAATTGGAGTTCGGTTTATTCAAAGGTGAAGTTGTGCTGGGTGATGAATTCTCTCCAGACGGTAGCCGTTTGTGGGATAAAGAAACCCTGAATAAAATGGACAAAGACCGTTTTCGTCAAAGCCTTGGTGGCTTGATTGAAGCTTACGAAGAAGTGGCTCGTCGTATCGGCGTTAAACTCGACTAAGTGTCTAAAATCATCTAGAAAGAAACAATGATAGCCTGCCAACCGCAGGCTATTTTTTTATCTTTAAATCATGGCTGTGCTAGAAATTGCTGAACCCAACGCTCAGCTTGGCTTTCGATAGGTAGATTCAGCTGATGGCTGAGTGAATGCAAAGTCGGGGATAGCAAAACGGAGTCTGGCTGTAACTCAGGGTGGCGTAACACCGTTTCAATATTGCCGTCCGCAATTAAGCAACCTTGGGATAAATGTACTGCACGAGTAAAATGGCGGGCTGCAAAATCCAAATCATGGCTGATCGTGACAACCGTAGTACCCAATTGTTTTTGATAATCGAGCCAGTGTTCAAAATACCCTAACCACTGTGTATCGAAATCTCGACTTGGCTCATCTAACAGCAGTAGTTTAGGCTGAACAGCGGTTAAACAGGCCACTGCGACCATGCGCCGCTGAGCGGAATGTAAATCAAGAGGATGTTTATCCGCAACATCTGTTAAATGGCAGAGTGTTAAAGCTCGTTCTAATTTTTCAGCAATATCCGACGAGGATAATTTTTGGCGGCGTAATCCAAACATAATTTCATCTTTCACTGTGCTGTGAAAAATCTGTTTTTCTGCTTCTTGGAATAAAATGCCAATTTGTTGCGCACGTTCTGCTGCTCTCAATCCACTGATAGGTTGTTGATTAAAATTGACTTTCCCATGCGAAGGCGGCAATAAACCCGCCATTAAACGCAATAAGGTGGATTTCCCCGCACCATTATCTCCCACTAATGCCACCCACTCTCCAGCGCGAAGCGTAAGTGTAAGATCTTCAATGGCAAGTGCTGTTTTCGGGGTGTATTGAAAGCTAAGTTGATTAATTTGCAGCATAACACGCCTCAATGCCTTGGATAAGTTGTTGTTCATTGTGAGGCACTGGGGAATGCCAACGACCATGCGCCATTAATTTCCCGACAACCCGCCACGCATCTGGCATATTGATTGTCTGCTGTGCGGGTAAAAATATGGCGTTAATATCCCCTTGGGCGGTAATAACACCTTGTTCCAGCAATGAAAAATCATTGCAAAAATGCAGCGCTGGCAGTAAATACCGTTCGAATAAGATCACGCAACAGCCAGTTTGTTCACTGTAATTTTTTAACTGAGTGAGTAATCGATGCGTGGCTGCGGGAGTTAATCTGCTAAAAGCTTCATCTAATAGCAATAATCGTGGTCGCATAGCGAGAGCGCTCGCCAATATCACGCGTTGAGCTTCCCCGCCAGAGAGGGTGGTTGGGTGACGATTACGTAAATTCTGGCTGAACGTTAACTCAAGAGCCTGTTCAACCCGTTGAACGATTTCTTCAGGTGGAAGTCCTAAATTTTCGGGGCCAAACGCCACTTCTTGCTCAACGGTAAATGTACAACCAGAAAGCTGCAACTGCGGAGATTGCTGCACCAATTGACGTTCAATAGAGAGTTCAACTAAAGATTGTTCCCCTAATGGTTGAGCAAGGATCATGCCATTACCAGTGATTTTGCCGGTTAACTGATCAGGTAACCAACCCGCTAACAGTTGGGCTAATGTGGTTTTTCCGCTTCCATTACCCCCTAAAATACAATGCCAATTACCTTGGTTTAGCGTTAAATCAATCCCTGAAAGGATGGGGTGATCGACGCCTTGAGGTGTAAAAGACAGTTGTTGAAGGTTTACCACCCTGTTTTCCGTTATGTTTACCAACATAGCGCCAAACCTCCTTCAATTACGATCAGTGCTAATAAGCCAAAACGCAATACATATTGAAGGCGGCTATCAGCAGGTTTATTCAATGTGGTGCGATGGCGAGTGTAGCGAAAACCTCGCATATCAAGGGCTGCACTGCGGACAGTTAGCTCACTGAGTGCTTGGCTCGCCAGAGGAAGCAATAGGGCGGGCAACGTCGTTAATCGTTGCCAAAAGTGGCCATCTAAGGGAACCCCTCGGGCAAGCTGAGCTTCACGAATCGTGGCAAGCTGCTGACGCAGTTGCTCAACAAGTAAAAGTGGACCCGCAAGCACATAGGCAAAGCTGGCCGGGAGGCGACTGGCAAATAGCGCTCGGATAAACCGTTCAGTGGGAACATACTGTAGCCATAATTGAGAGGCACTAATGATGGCGAGCAGACGCAGCCATAAAGCCATGGCTTTTTGCTGTTGAAGGGCTTGTGGCGGTGAGCCTGTTAATAATTCATTTAGCCACCCTCCGTGGATTAGCCAAAGTCCTACCGCCATTGGTACCATAATTGCTGCGATAAATTTCCAGCGATGGAATGACGCTGAGCGTGAGATGACTGCGGCAAGGGTAGCGAAAGCAACGAGAACTAACCCCCAGCCTAGCGGTAGCATCAATGTGCTAGCGCTAAACCAGAACCATAAGGTTAATGAAGTAAAAGGGTGCATCCTAACTCCTAACGCACTTTAGCCATATTCGGGAAAGTACGTTGAACGCGCTCAGGTAAACGGCGGACAAGCAACCAAGCCACAATGGCTGAAATTATTTTATCCGCAATATTAGCGCCTAAAACGGTGATAGCCACAGACTCTAATAAGTTTTCACCAACAGCATGGAAATAGGCTACAAAAAAGTCTGCGCCGCTACCGGTGGTACCTGCAAATAAGTAGGTACGAATAGGCACGGCAACGATCATCAGTGCGATAGTGATCACCACACCCGATAAAATCACGCGAGGTAGAGTACGAAAACCGCCAGCGCGTGCCAGTAAACCTGCACTTAAGCCGATCATCATCGCCACAGGCGCAAATGCCGCCGCGATAGGGCCTGTTAAAAGGCCCCAAAGCAAGTTAGTCGCTAAGCCACTAAAGATAGCTGCCCAAGGACCTGCGAGCAGTGCACAGATAATAGTGCCGATAGAATCAAGGAAGATAGGCAGTTTTAACATGGAACTTAATTGCCCAACCACCATGTTGATTGCAATAGAAAAAACAATTAAAGCCAATGTTCGGCTGGAGATTATTGACGAGTTTGCCATGAATGAAATATCCCTAATAAGTTGTAAAATAAAGCCAGAATAAAAATCAAAATAGAACGAAAATTAACGAGAGGTGATGACCAATTCTTCATATCCTGAGCGCGCGCAGGGCTCGCGGGTAAAGGCTTTATTTTCCAGTTCGCCAATAATCAATTCGAGGGTGGTTCTGACGGTGCAACCCGGCATCATATGTCCACCGCTCATTTGCCCGTTTTCATCGGAAACGGCCAAATGCAGATGTTCACCCTGGGCATCAAGGGTGCCTATCAGTGACACAACTTCAAACTTACCAGAAGTAAGATGGGTATTTTCTTGCCCAGCAAAACGCAAGGCGACATCGGTCAAGCTACCTACGCAGCCAGCAATAAATGCAGCTTGCAACTGATGATGTTTGACCTGTTGTCGTAAGGTAAGAATGACATCTTCCCCTGGACGTAGACGCAGTGCGATAAAGTGAGCGTTTGAGTAAGTGGTTAAATCGTGAGACATAGCCGAGATCCTAGTGAATCGTATTTATAGATTACGGCAATCTATTATACGAATAGATAACTTGCTGTCTGGGAAAGAGATTTTTTTCAGTTTTTTTTAGTGAAACACTCTGTATCTTAAAAAATATTGATCAAGAAGGTCGGAATAGTGGGCGAAAAAACAATGTGGAGTCTCGAATATTCTGATTATTTAACTTAAGTTTTATTAGGGTTCCGTGAATGAAGGAGAGCCTATTGTCTAAGATAAACTTTTTTCAGATAAACTATAGAAAATAGCGTTTAAAGGTGAAGGATGATTTGCCTCTTCAACGCGAGATCAATAACATACTAACTCAATTGACACGGTGGAACTGTGTTGCCGCAATGCATTTATTTTACAGGGGAAAAATTATGAGCCAAGTGGATCCTACACTGATCATTTTGCTGGTATTGGCAGGATTAGGCATTATCAGCCACAACATGACAGTGACGTTAGCCATGCTATTTTTGCTGGTGGTGCGGATCACGCCGCTGAATAATTTCTTCCCTTGGGTCGAAAAATATGGGTTAACCATCGGAATTTTAATCTTGACGATAGGTGTCATGGCGCCTATTGCGAGCGGAAAAATCTCAGCGAATGATGTATTAAGCTCCTTTTTGAATTGGAAATCATTATTGGCAATCGTGATTGGAATATTGGTTTCTTGGCTAGGAAGTCGGGGTGTTGCACTGATGGGAAGCCAGCCTTCCACGGTGGCAGGGTTATTGGTGGGTACGGTGATTGGCGTTGCCTTATTCCGAGGCGTTCCTGTTGGACCATTGATCGCCGCAGGTATTCTGTCATTACTTATTGGTAAATAGTCACTTTGGCGATGAAAAATTCATTACAAGCGATTGTTGAGCAGCTACATCATACCGGTTTCCGCCGCCTGCTGGTTTTATCTGGGGAGCATGAGTGGGTCACAACTGTGCTTCAGGAGTTTCAAGGTTTCTTAGCGGGGGATTGGCTCTGTATTTCATCCGAACTACCCGATAGCATGCCCCCTGAAAAAGCCCAATTACTGCTTGGTCGTGAATTTACTCATGGTATTTTTGATGCGCGTAAAGGGTTACATAGCGAGGCGCTGGCTATCTTAGCGGGAACCTTAAAAGCTGGAAGCTTGTTAGTACTTTGCACACCGCCACAATCCCGATGGGCGCAGCAAAATGATATGGATAGTGTGAGATGGAATGAGCAATTTGGTGAAATCCCCACACCGAATTTTGTGCATCATTTGCAACGTACTTTCCGGAATTGCTCTGATGTGCTGTTTATTGATCAACAGCTTGAGGAACAAAAACAGCCGCACGGACTGAATTTGCTACCCGATCACCCCAAATGGATACCCCCCTCGGGACTGCCGACAGAGCAGCAACAAGATGCGCTTGGACAACTGCTGTCCGCAAAAAACGGAATATGGGGCTTAATCGCTCCTCGTGGACGGGGTAAGTCCACGGTTGCGGGAATGCTGATAAAGGCGTGGAAAGGTGTGTGTTGGTGTTGTGCGCCAGCGAAAGTGACCACCAGCCTGATTGCCGAATATGCTCAGCATGAACTCAAATTTTGGGCACCTGATGCGCTTTTGCATTATTGCCAATCTGGGCAGCAAATTGAGGCTGATTGGCTAATTATTGATGAAGCTGCCGCCATTCCCTCCCATATTCTGCGGCAGATTATCGTCTTTTTCCCACGGGTACTCATGACCACGACGGTGGAAGGTTATGAAGGTACGGGGCGTGGGTTTATGATGAAATTTTGTGATAGCCTCGAAAATTTCACCTCGTTGTCGCTCACTCAGCCGATTCGCTTTGCAGAACATGACCCGCTCGAAAGGGTGATTAACCAAAGTTTATTATTGGAAAGCGCTACTTCGACGAAGGCTGTGTCAGAGCCGATTATCCTCAAGCCACTTAGCCAGCAGCAACTGGCTAATGATCCTAAACAGCTTCATGCATTTTACGGTTTATTGACCGCGGCACATTATCGAACCTCGCCGTTGGATTTACGCCGATTATTGGATGCACAGCACCAGCATTTTGCCGTTGCAAACCATCATAATCAGGATGTTGTCGGCGCTGCATGGATGGTGGATGAAGGTGGTTTAGATGAAAAACTGAGCTGGCAAATTTGGGCAGGACAACGGCGACCACGGGGAAATCTGGTTGCTCAATCCCTCGCAGCGCATTGCTATTTTCCTCAAGCCCCGAGGTTACGTTCTCGCAGAGTGATGCGCATTGCCGTAAATGCTGAACATCGTCGCCAAAAAATTGGCTACCGGTTATTAGAATTGCAAATTGGACAAGGCATTCAGGACGGTTTAGATTTCCTATCGGTCAGCTTTGGTTTAACCCCAGAGTTATTGGCTTTTTGGCAATCATCAGGGTTCCAAATCGTGCGAATTGGACGGCATATTGAGGGGAGTAGTGGCTGTTTCACTGCGATGGCGGTGTTGCCATTATCCGCAGAAGCGCAGTCAATTTGCTATTTAGGGCAACAGCGATTGCAGCGGGATTTATTCTGGCGTCAGGATCTGAATGAATTTAGTCTGAAAAGCACATCTGAGCAGCACCTTGATGATGGAGATTGGCTAGAATTGATCGGCTTTAGCGATTATCACCGTTCGTTGGCTGCAAGTGAGCCGTCATTACAGCGTTTTTTAGCGGTTTTACAGCAACAACATTCGGCTGAAATAACAGGCTCTGCCCTTGGGGGCTATTTTCATCAAGGGCTATCTGTTGAATGTATTGCTATGCAACTCGGGTTAGCAGGGCAAAAACAGTGGTTAAAACGCGCAAGAGCCGAAGTCACGCAGTGGCTGAATAACTATTACCCTGAAGAGGTGAAAAGTTTAAGGCAACAAATTAGTGTTTTTTGTCTTTAGGCCAGCCGTCATCTTCATCGTCCCACAGGTGATTATTATCTTTGTGAGGCGGAATATCTGGTTTGTCATCTAAATACTTTTTGGGGTCGAGTCGCATCATCTCTTTGACTGAGTTCCAAATGACCCCGACTAATAACAGTAGGATGACCCACCAGTAATCGGCTAACCAATGCATATTTGCCTTCTTATTTTAATCATAATAATGTGTAGCCCTGCCCAAATGATGTAGTTGGTAGGCTTTAGTGGGGTCATTTAACCATGTTTTTTGTTGTAACGGGAGAGCCTGAATGAATATAAAGAAAATCATATTCATTACAGTAGGGTGGATTGCTGTTGGCTTAGCTTTTCTTGGTGCTATTTTACCAGTCATGCCAACGACCTGCTTTTTATTATTGGCGGCATGGTGTTTTTCGCGTTCTTCTCCACGCTTCCATAATTGGTTGTTATATCGCTCATGGTTTGGCGGGTATTTGCGTCACTGGCAAGCGCACCGTGCGCTACCAAAAGGTGTAAAACCAAAAGCCATGACGTTGATCGTTATTACGTTTGCCTTTTCGATTTGGGTGGTTAGTTATGGTTGGCTAAAAATTGGGTTATTTTTAGGGATGTGCTGGTTGCTGATTTTTATGTACCGTTTGCCTGTCGTCGATGTGTCAAATTCGGATCAGAATAACGAAGGTTTGTAATCAGGAAAGCTGTCACTCAGCAAGAGACTGAGTGACATATAAATCATTCAGGCACTTTAATATAGCGGTTAAAAACATACTCAAGGTTATCTAATAACCAGGTCTTTCCACTAATATCTTCTTCGGTTAGCACTTGCCTAACAATTTTTGGCGTCAATAGCTGCTCAGCTTCATGTGACAATGGCCAATAACTAATATGCCAAGGTTCTTCCGCAACACCTGCATTGGTTGCGGTGAAAGGGCGGTAGAAATCAAAGGTGGCCATATTGTCGGTTAACCAGTGATTAAGCTCAGCAAAATAGCCCCCTTCTTGATATTCCCAAGGCTCTAATTGCAAGGTTTGCCCCGCAGGAATGCGTAGCGGGTCGTAAACATCAATCTCAGTTCCCCAGTGGTGACGGCTTGCCCCTGGTAGCGCAGACCAATGCAAAATCGCCTCACATAATTCCCCTTCCGTTAATGTTGAAATATCTAACGGCTGGCTATGGGTATCAAGAACTGGGCGTTTACCAGCAAATTTTTCATTCCAAATAATTTGTTGGCGAGCAAAATCACGAAAAGCACTGGCGGATTGTAGCTTAAACCCTGCGCGTGCGGCAGCTTGCTGCATGGCAAGAAACGCTTTAGTGGTATTAAACTGTAGGCGATGATTACCGCCCAAAGTTACTAAATGGTCGGTGGAGCGCCCAGTCAACATTTCGATGGAGAGAGTCATAGTAATAGTAGTTCCATGATGCGTTCGTAGATAACGGCAAGCTGTTGCAAATCATCGACGTTAACGCACTCATCCACTTTATGGATCGTCGCATTCAAAGGGCCGAGTTCGATAACATGGGTTCCCATTTGGGCGATGAAACGTCCGTCAGAGGTACCGCCACTGGTGGATAAGGTGGTGGCACGTCCTGTCACTTCCTGGATGGCTTGCACCGTTGCACTCACTAATTCGCTGTCACCCGTCAAGAATGGTTGACCCGATAAGAACCAATCTAAATGATAATTCAGTCCGTGGCGCTCTAACATGTCTGTCACGCGTTCGCGGATCATGGTATCGGTCAGTTCGGTGCTAAAACGGAAATTAAATTGCACTTTTAGCTCACCGGGGATGACGTTATCGGCGCCAGTACCCGCATTGATATTGGCGATTTGCATGCTGGTAGCCGGGAAATATTGGTTGCCATCATCCCATTTAGTGGAGACTAACTCTTGTAGAAAGCCGGTTGCACGATGTACTGGGTTATCAGCAAGATGTGGGTAGGCAACGTGCCCTTGAGTACCCAAAATAGTTAAGTGTGCGGTGATAGAGCCGCGACGACCATTCTTAATGATGTCACCAAGTACAGACTGGCTGGATGGTTCTCCCACTAAGCAGTAATCGACTGGCTCATTGCGGGCTTGTAACGTCTCTACCACTTTTACGGTGCCATGGGTCGCTTTCGCTTCCTCGTCAGAGGTAATTAAAAATGCCAGACGACCAGTATGGTTAGGGTGTTTTTCTACAAAGCGCTCGGCGGCAACCACCATGGCGGCAATGGAGCCTTTCATGTCGGCAGCACCACGACCGTATAAATGTTGGTTAATAATTGTTGGGGTAAATGGCGGAGTTTGCCATTTACTGTGATCGCCTGCAGGGACGACATCGGTATGACCCGCAAAGGCGAGGGTTTTGCCATTATTGCCACGGTGAGCCCAAAAATTGAGAGTATCCCCAAATGGCATTTTTTCCACCGTAAAGCCGATTTTATTCAAACGTTCGATGAGTAAATCTTGGCAACCTTGGTCATCCGGGCTGATAGAGGGACGGGCGATAAGTTGTTTTGCAAGTTCAATGACAGGGCAGTTCATTGAGTCACCTTTTATTGTGTGAATTTTTTGTAGTCGTCGGCGTTAAACCCGACAAGGTAATGACCATTAGCAGAAACAAGAACAGGGCGCTTGATCATCGCAGGTTCAGCCAGTAAGACTTTTTTCGCGCTATCAGCATCGACAACTGCATTTTTCTCTTCATCGCTGAGCTTACGCCAAGTTGTACCGCGTTTATTCACCAAGGTTTCCCAATCGATGTGTTGCAAAAATGTAGAAAGGAGTTCATCAGTGATGCCATCAACACGGTAATCATGGAATTGGTAGCTAACTGCGTTATCGTCTAAGTAACGGCGAGCTTTCTTAATGGTATCGCAGTTTTTAATTCCGTACATGATATAAGGAGATGCAGGGGTGTTGGACATATGATTTTCCTCTAATGGCGAACAATGTATGCCCTACATAATGCGGGAAAATACAATTATGGTCTACCCCTTTGAATCGAAAAGATTTATTAATCTAACAAGCGATTTAATAATAACTAAGGCAGAGTCAATATTCATAATATTATATATAAATAATAAAATAATTAATTTAGGAAACTTACGTTAATTAAATTAAATCAGATGAAATTATTTTGAACGCATGTATATTAAACTGGCTTCTAAACGAGATCGAACTCGTAATTTCTTTAAGATATTTCGGATGTGAACTTTAACGGTTTCTTCAGAAATAAATAATAGTTGAGAGATTTCTCTGTTTTTTAATCCAGCTGCCATTTCGTGCAATATTTCGCATTCACGGCGAGTTAATGTGGAAAGTGGATCTTTGGATTGATGCCGGGTAATCAGATGCTGATAAACTTTTTCGCTAAATACATGGTGTCCCTCCATCGCTTTTTTCATACTATTAAGCAGCATATCGAGTTCGCTATTTTTTAATAAATAACCTTGAGCACCTGCATCGATAGCGGCGTAGATATCGGTTTTCATCGTTGAGAGTGAAAGAACCAGCAAATAACTATTAGCGCAATGCTTACGTAGTAATCGAATCGTCTCGAATGTTTTATTACCATGAAGAATAGTATCTATCAGTATCATATTGGGTTGTTTGCTGGTGGCGATATTCAGCGCTTCTTTGCTATTTGAAACCTCCGCCATTACGTCAAAGTCAGCTTTTGATTTTAATAAATGAGATAGTCCAAAACGAAAGATAGGATGTTCATCGATAATCATAACCGTGTGATTAGACATAGTGGGTTCCTTTTTTATGTCTGACAACTTATTAGATTAACTAGAATTGATATAGTTAAAATATAATATATTTAAGATTACATGAAATCATTATTCTTAATTGATGAATTAATTAGCTGTATAAAAGCATGAATAATGGAAGCGAAAACTATGAAGCTGGGTATATTTAAGGCTAAAAAGAAACGAGCTTTCGAATAATACATTAATTTCAAAAAAATAATAACTAAGATTGAAAAAAATTAAAGTGATTTAAAAAATGATATGAATAAAAATAATAACAATATTGTGTATCTCTAGAAATTCACCATTGTATTTTTGTGGCAAATCCGTGTAAATTCCTTGTAAATGAAAGATTTTTCTGGAAATCATAGGCGTGATCATGATTTGCTAACAAGATGTGTTTATACTGTGATGGCTCTTACCTTACCAAATTTTGAAAGGACTTGATGATGGATGATAAATTAAAACAAAGTGCTCTCGATTTTCATGAGTTTCCTCATCCTGGGAAAATTACTGTAACACCAACCAAACCATTAACCACGCAACGTGACCTAGCTTTAGCGTATTCCCCAGGCGTTGCGGTACCTTGCCTAGAAATCGCAGAAGAACCTCTAAAAGCGTATCGTTATACAGCGAAAGGTAACCTTGTGGGTGTTATCTCTAATGGTACTGCGGTACTAGGCTTAGGGAACATCGGTGCATTGGCAGGTAAACCTGTCATGGAAGGGAAAGGGGTACTATTTAAGAAATTCTCGGGTATTGATGTTTTCGATATTGAAGTCGATGAAACCGATCCTGATAAACTGATTGATATCATCGCGTCGCTGGAACCAACATTCGGCGGTATCAACCTCGAAGATATTAAAGCACCAGAGTGCTTCTATATTGAACAAAAATTACGTGAACGCATGAATATTCCTGTGTTCCATGACGACCAACACGGAACCGCAATTATCTGTACCGCGGCGGTGATTAACGGTCTGCGCATTGTTAAAAAAGAAATTGGCGATGTTCGTTTAGTTGTATCCGGTGCGGGTGCCGCATCGATTGCTTGTATGAACTTATTAGTGGCGTTAGGATTAAAGCGCGAAAATATCACTGTTTGCGATTCAAAAGGGGTGATTTATAAAGGTCGTGATGAGCGAATGGATGCGACTAAAGCCGCGTATGCCATTGATGATAACGGTCAACGCACATTAGCGGATGCTATTCCTGATGCTGACATTTTCTTAGGTTGTTCAGGCCCTCGCGTGTTAACACCAGAAATGGTGAAAACCATGGCAAAAGACCCACTGATCTTAGCATTAGCTAACCCTGAGCCAGAAATTCTGCCACCATTAGCGAAAGAAGTTCGCCCAGATGCCATTATCTGTACAGGGCGCTCTGACTATCCGAACCAAGTTAACAACGTTCTGTGCTTCCCATTCATCTTCCGCGGTGCGCTGGATGTGGGCGCAACAACAATCAACGAAGAGATGAAACTGGCTTGTGTTTACGCTATCGCGGACTTAGCGCTGGCGGAGCAAAGTGAAGAAGTTGCATCAGCGTACGGTAACCAAGATTTATTCTTTGGCCCTGAATATATCATTCCAAAACCATTTGACCCGCGCCTTATCGTGAAAATTGCGCCAGCAGTGGCAAAAGCGGCAATGGAGTCAGGTGTGGCGACACGTCCAATCACGGATATGGATGCGTATGTTGAAAAACTGAATCAGTTTGTTCATAAAACAAACTTATTTATGAAGCCAATTTTCTCTCAAGCGAAAAAAGAGCTAAAACGCATCGTATTAGCGGAAGGGGAAGAAGAGCGCGTATTACACGCAACTCAAGAGCTGGTTTCCCTTGGTTTAGCATTCCCTATTCTGGTTGGCCGTCCTAGCGTAATTGAAATGCGTATCCAAAAACTGGGTCTGCATATTGAGCTAGGTAAAGACTTTGAAGTGGTCAACAATGAAAATGACCCACGCTTTAAAGAGTACTGGCAAGAATATTATCAAATCATGAAACGTCGTGGTGTTTCTCAAGAAATGGCGCGTCGCGCATTAGTTGCTAACCCAACGATTATCGGCGGTATCATGGTTCTGCGTGGTGAAGCGGATGGGATGATCTGTGGTTCAATCGGTAGCTACAGTGAACACTACCAAGTCGTCAAAGACCTGTTCGGTTTCCGCGAAGGTGCGCATACTGCTGGGGCAATGAATGCCTTGTTACTACCAACCGGTAATACCTTTATTGCCGATACTTATGTGAACGAAGATCCAACGCCAGAAGAGTTAGCGGAAATCACGTTAATGGCAGCGGATACGGTTCGTCGATTTGGTATTGAGCCTAAAGTGGCGCTGTTATCTCGCTCAAGCTTTGGTTCTTCAGATTGTGGTTCAGCACAAAAAATGCGCGATACACTGGCATTAGTGAAAGCACGTGAGCCAAACTTGGAAATTGACGGTGAGATGCATGCGGATGCGGCGTTGATTGAGTCAATCCGTAAAGATGTGATGCCAGATAGCCCACTGAAAGGTTCAGCAAACTTACTGATTATGCCAAATATGGAAGCGGCGCGTATTAGCTATAACTTGCTGCGCGTGACAAGTTCTGATGGTGTCACCGTGGGACCTGTGCTAATGGGGGTTGCAAAACCTGTCCACGTCTTAACGCCAATCGCGTCTGTTCGCCGTATTGTCAACATGGTAGCGTTAGCGGCAGTGGAAGCTCAAACGAACCCACTGTAATTAGCATCATTATAATAGTTTCTCGAATGATTGATTAATCATCGAGTTCCGCATAAAGACTTCCATTGTGGTTAATGGGAGTCTTTTTTATTTGAAAATGATTATCATTATCTGTATTTTGAATGACTTCAAAGTCACTATATGGAAAAGATAATGATATCAGCACGTTCTTTGAATTATTTAACGAAAAAAACATCACTGTTGAGTTTAGGGATGCTTTTCGTTTTGAGTTTCACACAGTTAGGATGTACCTCGCAAACACCAAAACCTGTTCAGCAATTGGATCCCCAACTCACACAAGCTGGCAAAATTATTGATTTAGATTCAGGCAAGTCCATCACGCCACAACAGTTAATTCAAGAACTTGCAGCTTCACCTCGCGTCATTGTCGGGGAAAAGCACGACAATATTTACCATCATCAAATCGAGCAATGGGTTGCCCAAGAAATGCAGCAAATACGCCCGCAAGGTGCGGTGCTTTTAGAGATGCTCACGCCAGATCAACAAAGCCGAGTTAACAATGTTCAAAAACAGATGCAGGGAAATCCGTATATTCGAGATGAAAAACTGCAAGAGGTTTTACATTGGAATAATGGTTGGCCGTGGGCGCAATATGGGGAACTCGTGAAGTATTTACTGGCTCAGCAATCCCCGGTTTTAGCAGCAAATATTAATCGAGATGCTGTGCTGAAGGCTTATGACAATCCACCTACGCTTACAGGAACACATTCAACGCAACTCGTTATTCAGGAACTGATCAGCGAAACCATTAAGCGCTCACACAATGGTGAGTTGGATGATAAACAAGCGAAAAAGATGATGGTGATCCAGCAGTTAAGAGATAGAGCGATGGCTCAAGGATTATTGGATGCTCCAGCACCTGCATTGTTATTTGCAGGCGGTTATCATGCAACGCGAGCGATTGGTGTACCGTTACATGTGCTCGATTTAGCGCCAGATGAGCCATTGAAAGTATTGATTATTTCGGAGCAAGGCGAGGAAATCGATAACTTGCATGCAGATTATGTGTGGTATACGCCGAAATAATCAACAAGTACGAGCAATATGATGATTTAAACTCGTTAATTTTGTGAAGTAATCATCACATTTATTCACAAATAATTTCCATTTGCATTTGTTATTAATTATCATTTGCAATTCTGTAAAAGCACGTAAGATGATTATGAGCACAATAACGTTTGAAAGTGGATATGTGAATCGAACCTCCAAAATGGGCGGGTGGCTGGTTTTAGCCGTGGCACTGCATATTGCCATTGTGGGATTTTTTATCTGGATAACACACAATGCGCGATGGGTGGAGTCACTGCCGCCCCCTTCAGTGGTGATGGAATTATCTATCGAAGCACAAGCCAAACAATTAACGGAAGTGAATATTGGTCAAACTCAAGAGCTGGCTGTGGCGAGTGAATCCCATAAAGCGCAAGCAGAGGACGCCATTATTCCCCCATTGCCTGTTAATGAGCAAGCGGAAGTGCAACTGACGAAAACAACGGCGAAAAAACCAAAGCCCGAGTTAAAAAAACAGAAACAAGAGCAGCAGCAAGTGAAGAAGGTGCAAACCACAGATTCGAAAGCCAGCGATGCGCCAGTGACCAGCGATGCGGCGGCACTCGTCCAAAGCCAGCAAATTGCTGCGGAACTTAATAGCCAGTCCGAAGCCCTCGATAGCCTTCAAAAACAGTGGGAAGCGATGGTGCTTGGAAGATTGAATAAATATAAACGTTACCCTGAAGATGCAGGAAGGCGTAACCGCGTGGGTAAACCAGTAGTGATGTTTACGGTAGATAGCCAAGGTTTTTTGCTTGATAGTAGTTTAGTGAACTCATCAGGCACACGTTCTTTAGACAAAGAAGCCCAGCAGGTGTTATCTCGGGCGGCGCCGTTACCCGTACCGCCAGCAGAAATTCTCAAGAATGGACGGATAACAGTCAGGTTACCTATTGATTTTACTCTTAATGATAAATAAATTGGACTCACCATGTGTCATAAAGCCATACATAATAAAACCATGCGTAATAGAATTACCACTTATTGCGTGGTCACACTACTTGGGTTATATGCGGCCAGCAGTGCTGCGGAGGACAAAATGCTAGCACCAATAGCGAAAAAACAGCCCCACACTATGACTATCCATGGGGATCAGCGCGTCGATAACTATTATTGGTTAAGAGACGATAACCGTGAAGCCCCAGAGGTCCTTGAATATCTGAATCAAGAAAATGCCTATACCACGCAGCAGCTTGAATTGGGTGAGCCATTAAAACAGGAAATTTACGACGAATTATTATCCCGCGTAAAGCAAGATGATGAGTCGGTACCATACAACTACAATGGCTATACATACCGTTCTCGCGTTGTTGCGGGTAAAAACTATTCCATTTATGAAAGGCGCCCAATTAATAGTGATGGCGAATGGACAGTTTTGGTTGATGGTAACCAACGCGCGGAAGGTACTGAATATTACCGAATGGGGGCGCTAGCCATTTCCCCAGATAACACCACGATCGCGATTGCTGAAGACCGCCAAGGTCGTAATGATTATGCGGTTTCGTTCCGTAAAGTTGATGATGCAAAGTGGCAAGAAAATGTCCTGACTAACACCTCAGGCAATATTGTGTGGGCAAATGATAACAGCACACTGTTTTATGTTAATAAAGATAAACAAACACTGCTGCCTTATCAAGTGGTTAAGCACCAATATGGAACAGCCCAATCGGCTGATAAATTGGTGTATGAAGAGAAAGATGATACTTACTATGTCAGTTTAGCGAAATCCACCTCCAAAGATTATATTCTGATTGGGATCACCAGCACCGAAACCTCAGAATATCGTCTTTTGGATGCAAACCAACCTGAACGTGATGCGATAGTGCTACAACCTCGCAAAACAGGTATCGAATATTACCCTGATCATTTTAACGGCAAATTCTATATTCGCTCTAATCATCAGCATCCATTATTCGGACTGTATATTGCGGATAACGCCTCGGCACCGTGGGTGAGTTTTATCGCGCCTCGTGATGATGTCGACCTTGAAGATTTTGCGTTATTTAATAACTGGTTGGTGATTGAAGAGCGCCAAAACGGCTTAGTGAACATTCGACAAATTAGTTGGTTAACCCACAAAGAGCATTCTGTCAGCTTTGATGACCCAGCTTACATGGCTTGGATTGGCAACAACCCAGAGCCAGATACGGATAAATTACGCTACGGCTACTCCTCCATGACAACACCATCATCGGTGTATGAAATTAATATGCTGACTCAAGAAAAACAGCTATTAAAACAAGAGGAAGTGAAGGGTTTTAATAAAGCGAATTATCAAAGTGAACGTATTTGGGTCACTGCCCAAGATGGGGTGAAAGTACCGGTTTCATTGGTTTACCGTAAAGATAGTTTCAAACAAGGTAAAAATCCACTTCTGGTCTACGGCTACGGCGCCTATGGATATGGTATCGATCCGTCATTCAGTTCTTCTCGCTTATCCTTGCTTGACCGTGGATTTGTGTATGCTATTGCCCATATTCGTGGCGGTGGGGACTTAGGAAAGAATTGGTATATTCAGGGTAAAACTGTCCATAAAATGAATACCTTTACGGACTTCATTGATGCGACTAACGCGTTATTGGCACAAGGCTATGGGGAAAAAGGCCATGTCTATGCCATGGGCGGTAGCGCTGGCGGCTTGCTGATGGGTGCTGTTGTCAATATGGCTCCTGATCTGTATGAAGGTGTTGTTTCTGCGGTGCCATTTGTTGATGTTGTCACGACCATGCTTGACCCTTCAATTCCACTGACTACAGGGGAATATGATGAGTGGGGTAATCCAGAGAATGAGGAAGATTACTGGCGCATTAAAGCCTATAGCCCGTATGACAATATCAAAACCCAGCACTATCCGCATATTTTGGTCACCACAGGGCTGCATGATTCTCAAGTACAATATTGGGAGCCTGCAAAATGGGTGGCAAAACTGCGAGAGCTGAAACAAGGCAATTCTTTATTGTTATTAGAAACCAATATGAATGCTGGACACGGTGGAAAATCAGGTCGCTTTAATGCCTTGGATGATATTGCGAGAGAATATAGCTTTATTCTGATGTTAGAAAACAAAGCAAAATATTTTCCAGATTTAAAATAGCGTTACTCATAATAAGTAACCAAAATAAGGTTACCAAGGATTAGTTGTGGAGCTATAAAAACTTGCAACTAATCCTATTCGCAGAAAACATATTTATTCTGCGTTTGCAATGTGAGCGACTGTTTTATCAGTACGTTTACAGGAATGGTTTAATGAATAATAAAATAATAATCATGGTAGCTGGGACTATTTTCGCTGGCTTCCACGGCTTCGCTTTGTCTGAAAACACACAGCAGACAAATAAACAGAAAGATGATGTGGTTAATTTTAGCCAATTAAAAGTGTCGGGCGCGCAAAAGCAAACGCCGTTGGTCAAAGCATTGGAAAAACCAGGCGCCTATAGCGCAGTCGGCACCGAAAATAAATTGCAATCCATGGATAAAATTATCCGTTCGATGCCCGGAACCTATACCCAAATGGATGCGAGCCAAGGCACCATCAACGTGAATATTCGCGGGTTGAGTGGCTTTGGGCGCGTAAACATGATGGTGGATGGTGTCACACAAAGCTATTACGGAATATCGCCAAGTAAATTCACTCACGGTATGCAGCCGAGTAATGACTTTGGTTCACTTATTGACCCTAATTTTATTGTGGCGGTTGAGGTAGAAAAGGGGCAATTGAATGGCAGCAACAGCGTTAACGCCTTAGCGGGAAGTGCCAACTTTAGAACCTTATCTATTGATGATGTGATTTTCAAAGATAATTTGTGGGGAGTACGTAGCAAAGGGAGCTGGGGAGATAATGGACTTGGCTATAACGGCATGGTTTCGGTTGCGGGAAAAACGTTATTAAATGAGGGTGATGGTTATTTTGGCGGCTTAATTGCGGTGAGTGGGCACAATATCCCGGGCAGTTATAAAAATGGTGATGGGTTTGATACCGATGAATTTGCAACGGATCCGACATTCAAACAAAAACCGCAATCTCAATTAACTAAATTAAAATATAAACCGAATGATAGCCATGAAGTCGAATTCAGTGGCCGATTTTTACAAAATAAATTAACCAGCCGTAAGATTAATAGCGAAGATTATTACCTTAAATATAAATACACGCCAATCAACGAATTGATTGATGTGGAAGTGCTGGCGAGCCATGGATTTAATACCCAAAAATTCCAAGGTGAGCCTATTGGTGGTGCATTAAAAGACGCCGAGTCAGAGAATAAATCTGACAGTATTAATATTTCCAATACCAGCCGTTTTTCTTATGGTGACACTGATTTTAAGTGGCAGGTTGGTTCGAAATTAATGAAGACTAAATACCAAAAAATAACAAAACCGGTAGAAGATCCAAACACAATAATTTATAACCCATTTTCACCAAGTGGGACACAAGATATTGCCAGCCTGTATACCCAGTTTGAAGCGAGCTATGATATTTACACCGCAACGTTTGACCTTAACTATCTGAATTATCGCGTACAGGGCTATAAACCAGCTTGTGATGAGACGGAAAAGTGCTTCCCTCAAGAAGCCAGTACGTTAAATCTGCGTGAAAGTGGTATTAACCCCGGGGTGCTAGTTTCTGCACAAATTATTCCTGAATTTCAGCCTTTTGTGAGTTACGCGCACTCAATGAGAGCACCAAACTCTCAGGAAGCTTTTTTCTCTCAAAATGGTGGTCAGAGTATGAATCCATTCCTAAAAGGAGAAAAGTCGAAAACTTGGCAGGTAGGTTTTAATAGTTTTAAGCCAGACTTAATTGTAGAAGGTGATCAGTTCAACCTGAAAGCGCTGTGGTTCCATACACATATCAAAGACTACATCACGAGTAAGTCTTTCCTGCTATGTCGTGCAAACTCTCAGGAAGAGTTTGATTGGTGTTTAATTAATGATGATGTGTGGGATAAAGAAAATCCGGATATTTTCCAACGCGCAGATATGTATGTGAACGATCCTCGCGATGTTAATTTACGGGGTTATGAGCTACAAGCAAACTACGATGCAGGGGTATTTTACTCCATGGTTTCTTACACCCAAGAGTCTGGCAAACAACCCGTGTCAATCAACAGTACATCGGTATTTAGTGCAGGGGACTTTACCCAATTACCTGAATATTATGTGACTTTAGATTCCGGTGTTCGTCTGTTTGATGAAAAACTGACTCTCGGCTCAGCCATTACATGGACGGGACCATCTAAACGTATCAGCCCAGTTCCTGACGGTGACATGAACGGGGATGCGATGACGGAAAAGTATGAAAAACAGCCAACTATCGTTGACCTGTACGCAGACTATGAAATCAATAAACATTTCAAGTTAATGATGGCGATTAATAACCTCACTAATGAAAACTACACCGACGTGTTAAACCGTGCAAACTCTGGCGCAGTGATGGAAGAACGCGGCAGAAATAATGAAACGGGAAGAGGGCGCAGTTATATGATTGGTGGTCAGGTGCGCTTCTAATCAAGGGATAGCTAATGGAAAGCGTTTAGTGCTTTTAGTCTTACTCACTAAGGAAGATTGATAGGCTTATTATCTAAACGCTTTTCAATATTTCAAACGTTTCAATCACATAAAATACCTTGTGAATACCAAATGTATCCAGGGACGCTGCATGCCTTTTTACATTACTCGCGTATTATGCCAACGGCGGATAACGCCATTCGAGATGGCGCAGAATACTTTAAAAAACGGCTATTTGGATGATTTTTTCACTCGAACCTTCTGAATACTGGTAACTTGGCTTTCAACCCAACCATCATTTAAGCGAGTTTTGAGCTGTTGGCCTAATTTCACTTGGCTGGTTTTTTTCAATACAGCGCCTTCAGCGGTTTCGCTGATACTGAAACCTCGGGCGAGGGTAGCAAGCGGGCTAACCGCCTCCATTTTCGAGCAGGCAACAGCAAAACGCTGGCGGTAGTTATTCACTAACTGGGTCAGCATATTTTGTAAATGATACTGAGTTTGCTGCAATTGGCGCTGTTGGCGTTGTAATTGAGGGCGCAGGTCATTTTGCATCAAGCGGCGTTGGTTTTTATCGAATTTAACGGTGGCAGATTGTAGCTGGAGGCTGATGGCATTGGTCAGTTTTTGGCGCAAAGCTGAAAGCTGATTTTGTTGCCGAGCAAGGCGTAATTGCGGGTGTTGCTGCTGTAAACGGTGCTGTAGACGTGCGAAACGTTGCTGCTGCGCCGCCAAATAATAATCCATCGCCATCTCTAGGTGCTGTTGCCCAGATTTCAATTGGCGAAGCATCTCGGTTTGATTGCGACTGACCAGTTCTGCGGCTGCCGATGGCGTAGGTGCGCGTACGTCGGCAACATAATCGGCGATGGTCACATCCGTTTCATGCCCAACGGCGCTAATGATCGGTAATCGGCTAGCAAAAATGGCACGTGCCACGATCTCTTCGTTGAATGCCCATAAATCTTCCAGTGAACCGCCACCACGCCCCACAATGAGTACATCACACTCATTGCGTAGGTTTGCGAGTTCGATGGCTCTGGCGATTTGCGCAGGCGCTAAATCTCCTTGAACAGCTGTCGGGTAGATAACCACGGGGAGGGATGGGTCACGGCGATGTAGGATATTTAAAATATCATGTAGGGCAGCACCAGTTGCAGAGGTAATAATCCCCACGCGTTTTGCTGGAGATGGCAAGGCTTGCTTGTGAATAACATCAAATAGCCCTTGGGCATTAAGGGTTTGTTTGAGTAGCTCGAAGCGCTGTTGCAGTAGACCTTCACCAGCGGGCTGCATGCTTTCGATGATTAGCTGATAGTCTCCACGCGGCTCATACAGTGTGACAGTGGCACGGACTAATACCTGCTGCCCATTTTGCGGACGGAAGGTGACGCGGGCATTTTGTCCACGAAACATCGCCGCGCGAACTTGGGCACGATCATCTTTGAGTGTCAGGTACCAATGTCCCGAACTTGGCTGCGAAAAATTGGAAATTTCGGCCGTTAACCAAATTCGTCCCATTTGGGTATCAAGAAGTTCTCTTACCGTTTGGTTGAGCTTGCTAACTGAGTAAATTGCGCTATTTTGTTGAGTCGACATGTGAGCTAGATCAAATTTTAAAACAATGACTTAATTGACTGATACTAACGTAGCCGACGGACTTATCAAGTTTTTTTTTGAAAAAAGTGCTGGAAGCAACCGATTACGGTGTGTATAATGCCGCGGCAATATTTTATACCTTTCATAACGCTGCCTGGTGGGATATTGCCTATGTTACGCATTAAAAAAGAAGCACTAACTTTCGACGATGTTTTACTCGTCCCTGCACACTCAACTGTACTGCCAAACACGGCAGATCTGTCCACTCAACTGACCGCAAAAATCCGCCTGAACATTCCTATGCTCTCCGCAGCGATGGATACTGTCACCGAATCTGATCTGGCTATCGCACTGGCTCAAGAAGGTGGTATTGGATTTATCCATAAAAACATGTCCATTGAGCGTCAAGCTGAAGAAGTCCGTCGTGTGAAAAAACATGAAAGCGGCGTGGTGACTGATCCTGTCACTGTTACCCCAGAAACCACAATTCGTGAAGTGCAAGAAATGGCTGAGCGCAATGGTTTCGCAGGTTATCCTGTTGTCTCTAAAGATAATTCTTTAGTGGGTATCATTACAGGTCGTGACGTCCGTTTTGTAACGGATTTAGACCAACCAGTGACTGCGGTGATGACGCCAAAAGAGCGTTTAGTGACCGTGAAAGAAGGCGAAGCACGCGAAGTCGTTTTACAAAAAATGCATGAGCAACGTGTTGAGAAAGCCTTAGTTATCGATGATAACTTCCATCTGTTAGGTATGATCACCGTTAAAGATTTCCAAAAAGCAGAACGTAAACCAAACGCATGTAAAGACGAGCAAGGCCGTCTGCGTGTCGGTGCGGCTGTTGGTGCTGGCGCAGGTAACGAAGAACGTGTTGATGCCTTGGTTGCAGCAGGCGTTGACGTTCTGCTCATTGACTCATCACACGGTCATTCTGAAGGGGTTTTACAGCGTATTCGTGAAACTCGCCAAAAATACCCTGATTTACAAATCATTGGTGGTAACGTTGCAACAGCTGAAGGCGCGAAAGCGTTAGCAGACGCTGGTGTTAGCGCAGTGAAAGTGGGTATCGGCCCAGGTTCAATTTGTACGACTCGTATCGTCACTGGCGTGGGTGTACCTCAAATCACGGCAATCGCTGAAGCTGCGGGTGCATTAGAAGGCACTGGCATTCCTGTTATTGCAGATGGTGGTATCCGTTTCTCTGGTGATATTTCTAAAGCTATCGCGGCTGGCGCTGCGTGTGTGATGGTTGGCTCCATGTTTGCAGGTACCGAAGAATCTCCGGGTGAAACGATCCTGTTCCAAGGCCGTACCTATAAAGCGTACCGTGGAATGGGTTCTCTGGGCGCAATGTCTAAAGGTTCTTCAGACCGTTATTTCCAATCTGATAACGCAGCAGACAAACTGGTTCCAGAAGGTATCGAAGGTCGTGTGGCTTACAAAGGTCGCTTAAAAGAGATCATTCACCAACAAATGGGGGGATTACGCTCATGTATGGGTCTGACAGGCTGCGGTACTATCGATATGCTGAGAACGAAAGCTGAATTTGTGCGTATCAGTGGAGCAGGTATTCAAGAAAGCCACGTTCATGATGTGACTATCACTAAAGAGTCTCCTAACTATCGCTTAGGGCAGTAATTATTGTTTAGGATAATAACGCCATTTCGGGGCGCTATTATCCTTTAAAACAGTAATCGAAAAGTTTCAGGGTGGCACACATGTTGATGGTGTCACCACCTTTTATTTTGACTTGAATTGCTGGAATTCTCCTCAAATGACTACAAATATCCATAAGCATCGCATTCTTATTCTTGATTTCGGCTCTCAGTATACTCAGCTGATTGCACGTCGTATCCGTGAAATTGGCGTCTACTGTGAACTGTGGGCGTGGGATGTGACCGAAGAGCAAATCAGAGAGTTTAATCCTAACGGGATTATCTTGTCTGGTGGTCCAGAAAGTACAACAGAGGCTGATAGCCCACGTGCACCAGAGTATGTATTTAATGCGGGCGTGCCTGTTTTAGGTATCTGCTACGGCATGCAAACTATGTCCATGCAATTAGGTGGCGCGGTTGAAGTGTCTGGCGAACGTGAATTTGGTTATGCTAACGTTGAAATTCTGGAAGATTGCGACCTGTTCCGCGGCATCCAAGATGCGCTGAACGAAGATGGCAAGCCAGTTTTAGATGTGTGGATGAGCCATGGCGACAAAGTGACTGCTATCCCATCTAGCTTCAAAACGATTGCAAGCACGCCAAGCTGCCCATATGCCATCATGGCTGACGTTGAGAAACGTTTCTACGGTGTTCAGTTTCACCCAGAAGTGACTCACACTCATCAAGGTTTAAATATTTTAAAACGTTTCGTATTGGATCTGTGTCAATGTGAAGCGTTGTGGACATCAGCTGCGATTATCGAAGATACCGTTGCTCGCCTGAAAGAACAAATCGGTGATGACCATGTTCTGTTAGCTCTGTCTGGCGGTGTGGATTCTTCTGTTACTGCTCTGTTATTAAACCGTGCGATTGGTAAGCGTCTGACTTGCGTATTCGTTGATAACGGTTTGCTGCGTTTAAATGAAGCTGACCAAGTCATGGAAATGTTCCAAGGTAAATTTGACCTGAACATCATCCACGCGAAAGCGGAAGACCGCTTTATGAACGCACTGGCAGGTATTTCAGATCCAGAAGCGAAGCGTAAAAAAATTGGTCACGTATTTATCGAAGTGTTCGATGAAGAGTCTTCTAAGCTGCCAAATATCAAATGGTTAGCGCAAGGAACGATTTATCCAGATATTATCGAGTCTGCGGCTTCAGCAACGGGCAAAGCACACGTTATTAAATCTCACCATAACGTGGGTGGCTTACCGGAAGATATGAAACTGGGTCTGGTTGAACCTCTGAAAGAGCTGTTCAAAGACGAAGTGCGTAAGATTGGTCTGGAGTTAGGCCTGCCATACGATATGCTGTACCGCCACCCATTCCCAGGTCCAGGTTTAGGTGTTCGTGTTCTGGGTGAAGTGAAGAAAGAGTATTGTGACTTGCTGCGTCGCGCAGATGCTATCTTTATCGAAGAGCTGCACAAAGCAGATCTGTACAATAAAGTTAGCCAAGCATTCACTGTATTCTTACCAGTGCGCTCTGTTGGCGTAATGGGTGATGGTCGTAAGTATGACTGGGTTGTTTCTCTGCGTGCAGTTGAAACCATCGACTTTATGACGGCTCATTGGGCTCATTTGCCATATGATTTCTTAGGCCGTGTGTCTAACCGCATTATCAATGAAGTGAATGGTATTTCCCGCGTAGTTTATGACATCAGCGGCAAGCCACCAGCGACCATTGAGTGGGAATGATTTAGCTATAATTGATAGCGATTTTTAGAAATCATTAATGTTAAAGGCATCAGTTACTTACTGGTGCCTTTTTGTTTTTTTTAAATATAAAAACAGTTTTATTAACCAAGCTACTCAAATATCCAGCCTCAAGTTTTTACTTATCTCATCAGCCAGTGTCGTAGGAACGTCCCACTCTTTGGCAAGTTTTCTCCATTGGGAAACAGCATCTAGCGTTTCATCTATAATATTATCGATTCTCTGTTTACTAAATGCGGGGCTAAGTTTAACGAGAGAATAAAAATCTTCACGGGTAAAATCATCTCTTTTTCCATTTAAACTCATCCAATGACTGTTTACCCATTTACTACCGGGTTTATAACTATAGGCTAGGTCGTAAGCGGGAGCTAAAGTCCATTTATTATCTTTCAGCATGAATGCAAAGTTTTTGGAATGGTCGTCATGATTTCGAGCGATAATGTTAAAAGCCATTCGTTTTAATAGTTGAAACGCATCATCTGCCGATAAACGTAAGTCACGAGCGATACCAAATAGCTCGGCGTAGGAAAATGAACCAGGTTTTTTATAATCCACATGTGCTAAACCATTTAAGGTCTGTACGTGAACCTTTTGATTACCAATCCGATCGAAACGCTGAGTGATAAAATGCCGTCTGGCGCCTTCATCTAATAAATGGCATGGCATCATATCGACTCCGCACTGTATCGCTATTAAGTGATAGACATATTCCATGGCACCATAACCGAGTGGGTCTCCAAACGTTTCTTGGTTTGTATTGTGCTCGCTTACACCATCAAATTTCATTAAATAGTGGATAAAATTATTTGGTATATCGGATTGACCAGAACGGACCTGAGTAAAATCGTGATTAAAGGCGAGAACAGCTTTAGGCCTTGCTCCGCCGGCACTCATTCCTACAGATAATAACTCCATCATTGACGCTGAATCTTCTTGATGATTGCGACTCAGTTCCACATTAAAGTTGCTACGCAAATCGAGAACTTCCTGTGCAATAGCCACTAGAGACTCAATATGAATGTCGGTTTTTGTATTGCTGTTATGAAGTTTGGTTGCAGGGATGTATTCCAATGCTCCCATTCCTCGTTTTCCAGTGTATTGCAGGCGCTGTAAAGGTGTAATGCTATCGATGGATTTACCTTGGCTTGCAACCCAAGCATTCATGACAGCATTACCAAAATCATCAGGTAAAGAATCGGCAATTAACCCTGGCAACCCTTTGAATGTCTGATAATCGAGTTCAGGAAAACGATAAATATGTTTAGATAAAGGCATCTTCAACGGAGAGAGCTGGATACCTTTTTTAATAAATTCAGGGGTATATTCAAAGACACCAAGACCCGTAGAGGAATCAAAACTTAATGCGCCAATACTGTCACCTTGGTAGCGCACTTCGATGACTTCCATTACCATTCTAATTCTTCCTCTTTAGTATCAGTATGGTCAGCACGTTGGCCAGATGCGCGTTGTCGCTTTTTACCTTGTAATTTCATCAGTTGAATAGGGGATATTGGCTGCGGAGGTAAAAATAGGTCTAATTGCTCAGTTAGGTTTAGCGCCATCATAATGGCAATAAACATTTCTAGCTGAGTATGACCTTTTTCAGCGGCCATGATCGTTTTGCGTGAAACACCCACAAATTGGGCCAACTCTGTTTGGGTTAAATTTTGATTAAGTCTTGCTTGTTTTAGCCGTTCGCCGATTTGCTCTGCATAGGCCAATGGTGATTTTCTTTTATTCATAGTGTCCTCTAATGTGGACTTAATATGCAAAAATGCATAATAATATACCAAATATAGGACTTTATATTCTAATAGTCAAATCACTATGAATTAAGTCCAAAATTAAGGACGTTATAATGATTTATAAAGCTTAAAGTCCATAATTCTGGACTTTAAGCTTTATAAATTTTCTTTCTCGGAACAATAGCCCCTAACGAATAGCATAGTCCCGTTAGCCCTGCGAGGCTCAATGGCAAAATCATAACGCTATCATTTTTGAGTGGGTTATCTAAGTTAAACATAATCACGATTAAGAATAAATTACTCGCGAAGGTGGCGGCGGTGTAAATAATTGCCACCTTTTGAGGTAAACGAATTAACGAAAAATCCTCGGCAAACTTATCAAAATGCTCCCAAATAAGGTGAATCACTAAATAACCAAGAATAAGCGTAAAGTAAAATATGCTGAGTGCTTGTATGGTTTGTGGGTGAAAAAACTCAATCATATTTTATCGAGATATAGATAAAAATAAGGCTGAGGATAGCCGATAGAATATAGATATTGGTGGTCGTTAAAATCAATGATGGAACGATAAGTGATATCGCACCATTGAGTGCTAACGCTGAGCCAACGCCTCCCGTAAGAGGATTCATTATCTTTTGAATTATCCAATTCATAGTTTCCCTTATTTATTAGTTAAAATAACGTGCGTTAAAAACGAGATAACGGAACAGCCAACAAAGCTGATGATTAAAACACAAGCACCCAAACACAAACGCACCCAGAATAATATTATCCAAAAAGAAAAAAATACCTCGAACAAGGTAATTTAAAGCAGAAAAAGTGATTATGAGAGCAGCCTCGTAAAAAACATTATTAGGATAGTTTAGAGGTACTTGTATTCCGGTAAGTCATCCTTTAGGAAAAGATGGGTAGTACAATGATTGCTATAAATTCACTAAAAGTGATTTTTTATTCAAAATCCAGCAATTATTGCTTGTTCAATTAATTCAGATTGTTATTATCAATAGCCTATATACATACAAGGTATATGTTCACTCCCCGTAATCATAATAATAAAGGTGAGGGGAAACTCACTGATCCATGGCTAAGGATAACAACGTGGCATTTCGTCTGAAATATCTTGCTCTTCTTCCTCTGCTGGTGGCGACTGCATGTCAGCAACCTGCGAAAACCAACATCATAGAAACCCAATCTGCACAAGCTCAATCAACACAGATTCAACCTGCGCTCGTTAACAATGCGTGGATAGAAATTTCTCACAGTGCGCTGGATTATAACATTAAGAAAGTACAGGCATTATTGGGTGATAAAGCGGGCATGTGCGCTGTTTTAAAAGGGGATGCATATGGGCATGACCTGACGTTAGTCACCCCAGTAATGATTGAAAATAATGTCCAGTGTATAGGGCTTACCAGTAATACAGAATTGAAGCAAGTTCGTGATTTAGGCTTTAAAGGTCGTTTAATGCGTGTGCGTAATGCCACGGAAAAAGAGATGGCTCAAGCTACTGAATTCAATGTAGAAGAGCTGATTGGTAACTTGGAAATGGCGCAGCGCTTAAATGCGATTGCGGCGAAACAAGGCAAAGTTATTCCGATTCACCTTGCATTGAACTCGGCAGGAATGTCACGAAATGGCTTGGAGGTCAGTCATGCTGAAGGATTGCAACAAGCTAAGCTAATCTCGCAGTTACCTAATTTAAAAATCGTCGGGATAATGTCTCACTATCCTGAAGAGGATGAAGCACAAATCCGAAAAGATCTGGCTAAATTCAAAAAAGAGTCTCAACAAGTTCTGAATGTGACAGGATTAAAACGTGAAGATGTTACTCTGCACGTTGCGAATACTTATGCAACATTAACAGTGCCAGAATCGTGGTTGGATATGGTGCGTGTTGGTGGCATTTTTTATGGTGATACGGTTGCCACTAAAGATTACAAGCGCGTGATGACGTTTAAATCGAATATTGCGGCGGTGAATCACTATCCGAAAGGGAACACCGTCGGTTATGACAGAACGTATACGCTGAAGCGTGATTCTGTATTAGCCAACATCCCTGTCGGTTATGCGGATGGCTACCGCCGTGTATTCAGTAATGCTGGGTATGTTTTAATCAATGGGCAACGCGTACCTGTTCTTGGAAAAACGTCAATGAACACAGTAATGGTCGATGTCACCGATATTAAAAATGTGCAACCAGGGGACGAGGTTGTCTTTTTTGGTAAACAAGGAAAAGGGGAAATAACCGCTGAAGAAGTTGAAGATATTAGCGGTGCGCTGTTTACTGAAATGTCCATATTATGGGGCGCAACCAATAAGCGTGTTTTAGTGAACTAAGCTATATCATTTTAATAGAAGCCCGCTTCAAATGAAGCGGGTTTTTTTATTGGCGCAAGGGAATCAGATAAACTGCAGTTTATAATAGAGATCCGATAAGTGCGGTTTAACAGAATTGTTATCGAATCCTTAGTGGCAATATGTTAGCTTGGGATAAGCTTTTCAATCTGAATAATGTCAGAAGGCAAATAGAAGAATTAGAAGGATATTTTATGTATCAAGTTGATTTACATGCGCACACCATCGCCAGCACCCATGCATTTAGCACTGTTAATGAATACTTTGCGGAAGCTGCCGCTCGGGGAATGAAACTATTTGCCATTACTGACCATGGCCCTGAAATGCAAGATGCGCCACATGAGTGGCACTTTGGCAATATGCCGATATTGCCGCGCATTGTTAATGGCGTTGGTTTGTTATATGGAATCGAAGCAAACATTAAGAATAAGCAGGGTGAGACGGACTGCAATGAAAAGATAGCACGCCATCTAGATATTATTTTAGCGGGTTTCCATGAGCCTGTTTTAGAACCACAAAGTTTAGAAGACAATACTGAAGCAATGATCGCCACTATTCGTAGCAGAAAAGTGCAAATTATTACTCATCCTGGTAATCCCAAATATCCTATTGATATTAAAGCCGTTGCCCAAGTAGCTAAAGAATGCAACGTGGCACTAGAGATGAACAACTCCTCTTTCTTGCATTCGAGAGCGGGTAGTAAGAAGAACTGCATAGAAATAGCAAAAGCGGTGAAAGAAGCGGGTGGTTGGGTTGCATTAGGCTCAGATTCGCATCATGTCAGTTATTTAGGGCGTTTTAATGAAGTGGTTGAGATGTTGAAATCCATCGATTTTCCAGAGTCCCGTATTTTGAATACCACACCACGCCGCGTTTTAGATTTTTTAGAGGCTCATGGACGTAAACCGATTCCTGAGTTTGCTCATTTTTAATTTTCAAATTGAATATAGTAACTTCAAAAGCCATTCAAAATTGAATGGCTTTTTTACTTGAAGTAAGCAAAAAGTTCTATTTAGATAAAAATAAAAGTCAGTACATCTTAAAAAAAAGAAACTTTATTAAATTAGCAAGATAAAAAGTGAGTTTTTAAAAGAAAAACGAAGAAAAAATAGATATCAAATAAATTGGAATGAAGATGATTTTTAAAATCAAAAAATTAACATCAAGGTTGTATTTAATTTATCTGTTTGATATTTATGAATAAATCAGCTTCATGGTAAATCAAAAAAAGATTAAAAATTAGCCTGTGAAAGTAAATGGAATATCAACAAAATTAAAATATTTATTCATTAAAATAACCTATAAAAAATTTAAGAATTTTTAATATTCTCCTATTGCGAAATGATCTGCAGATATGATTTATTAGTGTGGCAAGAACATCCTTGCTTAATAAATTAATCTTAAGGTACTTAGTATGAAAAAGTTATTAGCAATCGCAACTGTATTGTCATTAGCTGTTTCTGGTGCTGCATTAGCAAATACAACAACTAAAACTGAGCCAGTAGCGCCAATTGCTGCCGCTCATCACTCAGCGAAAGCTCATCACGCAAAAGTGAAAACTGAGAAAAAAGTGAGTGCAACTAAAGATAAAAGTGCCGAAAAAGCCATTTAAATTTTTAGCTACACCAAAATATAAGTTTTATATCAATGACTCGTTAGTTTGAATTTAAATAAGGCGTTCAAAATGAAAAAATTATTAGCAATCGCGACTGTTCTGTCATTAGCTGTTTCTGGTGCCGCACTAGCAAATACCACTGCGAAAACTGAACATGTAAACCATGGTGTGAAAACGCACGAAGTTGCCAAAGCAGAGCATGGTAAAAAAGAAGTTAAAAAGAGTGAAGTGAAACAGTCAGGTGAAGTCAAAGCACCTGAAGCGGCTAAAGCTGGTAAATAAGTTCGCTATACTCCTCTAGATTACGTCACGGTGCCATGGGGTATAATTCCATGGCGCTGCTTGACAGCTTATATGGTATACTGCGCATTATTTTTAAATCAGTGTAACCATATGAATTATCAATGCCCCCTGTGTTTTAAACCCCTCAATTTAATTAACAATAGCTATCGTTGTGAAGCAAACCACCAGTTTGATTGCGCCAAAGAGGGTTATGTTAATTTACTGCCAGTACAGCACAAGCGCTCTAAAGATCCAGGCGATAGCCTAGAAATGATGACCTCCCGTCGTCAGTTTTTAGATGCAGGCCATTATCAGCCAATGCGAGATAAGGTCGCTGACAAGCTCGCTGAATACCTACCTGAAAACAGCGAAAATATACTCGATATCGGTTGTGGAGAAGGGTATTACACTGACCATTTTTCTCAGTTATTAAAGGTGGCATCGAAATCCGTTAGTGTGTATGGGCTAGATGTGTCGAAAGTGGCAATCCGTTTTGCTGCTAAACGCTATAAATCAGTTAATTTCTGTGTTGCTTCAAGTCATCGTTTACCATTTGCGGATTCGAGTATGAGTGCTGTTATTCGTATTTATGCACCTTGTAAAGCGCAAGAATTAAGCCGAGTATTAGCACCAATGGGAATTTTAATTACGGTAACGCCGGCAGCAGAACATCTGCAAGAATTAAAAGCTCTGATTTATGATGAAGTAAAATTACATCCCGCAAAAGACGAAGATCTTCCTGACTTTAAGTTGATTGACGAAACTCGCTTAAATTATGCGATGGATCTCGAAGGGGAAGAGGCATTTGCTTTGTTAGAAATGACGCCGTTTGCATGGCGTGCTTCTGAAGAGGTGAAACATCAATTAAAGCAGGCTGAAGCGAAGAGTTATACCGCTGATTTTCTGATCCGAGTTTATCAATATCAAGTATAGAACCAGAATTAAATCTCAAACTGTTCCCCCTGAATGGGTCAGGGGGAACGGGAAGATTATGGCGCGTACATAAATAATTCAAGATGCTCAAAGAGGATATTAAACCCAATCGCAATAAGCACCAGCCCGCCTAAAATCTCTGCTTTTTTTCCTAATAATGGACCTACGTAACGACCAATCATCATGCCAATTGTTGCCATTATCATCGTGGTTAAGCCGATAGTCATCGCCGTGTGGACGATATCTACTTGCAGGAAAGCCAGACCTAAACCAATTGCCATAGCGTCAAGGCTGGTGGCAATGGCAGATAACACTAGATTTCCTGCACTGTGACTTGATGGTTTAGCGCAACAATCTTCATCTTTGGTCGTCAGACTTTGCCAGATCATGCGTCCGCCAAGAATGAACAGTAGGGCAAACGCAATCCAGTGATCCCAACGGATAACATACTGGCTGGCTAAAATACCAATACCCCAGCCAATGATCGGCGTGATAGCTTCAATAAAACCAAAGATAAAACCAGTACGGAGAATTTCACGAAAACGGGGTTTATGGAGCACTGCACCTTTACAAATAGCGACAGCGAAAGCATCCATAGAGAGCGCGAAGGCGAGGATGAGAGTTGCGTAAAAGCTCATAACAATAATCTCGGTTGGGTGTTTCCATATACACATAAATTACCCCCAACCAAAAGGCGTATTTATGTGTCTATGGTCTTGCCAACCAATAAATGGCATCCGCACCACGTTTAAAAATAAACGAGTATGTTGACACGGATTTTCTGGAAAGAATACATTCCAGAACAGGCTACTCCCCAATGACGTGGGACGAAAGATATCATAGATTTTAATAAAGGCAAAATATTAATTATTAATAAAGATATTTTTCAAATGAGAATAATTTTCATTTTTGATATTAACAAAGTTAAGGTTAATTAAACATTTAATTAACCTTAATATTTATACCAATATATAAAGTGGTTATTTATGATTAATAAAGAAGTCATAAATCTTTTGTAAATCATCAAGATGGTTAACTTGTATATGGATTTTCTTTTGCTCTAATCCAATCATTAAAATACCATCTTCAGATAAATTCATTGTCTTAATTCGCTCATAGTAAATAAATGTATTGGCGAAATAAAAACCGGTTTGTTTAAAAAATACTTTTGGCCGACGAATGAAAGCTAAATAAATAGCCATAAAAATAGTAATCATTAATAAATAAGTGGTTAATAAATTACCATGTCGAACAATATTTGTATAAATGACAATACAAGAGAGAACAATAAAAATGATGGCATCCACTCGATGTTTACGTTTTAAGTTAACTTTTAGTAGAGTTTTGCCTTTCAGAATTCCTTGAATAAATTCATCATAGATTGCGTATACAAGCATGATCAAAATGATAATGGCTAAAACGACATCATTTAAGGTCATTTGAGTACCCATGACTAAGTGGACGAGCTATCAAGCTTAAAAGTAAACAAGGGAGGCTGCAACCTCCCTTTTTTGATATTTAACAGGAATTATGGTGCTAAGAAGTTTAACCAAGCACCCAGAATACCTAAACCAAAGAAGCCGATAATAATCCATAAAGCATTCACTTTACGGCGTAACAGCCACATACAGGCGAAGGTCAGTAACAGTGGAACCAAGCCCGGCATTAATTGGTCGAGGATCATCTGAACAGTAGTGATATCTTCAACGCCAGTTGTTTGGTTTTTGATCCGCGAAACTTCGAGTGGAATGTTGACGTGAGTCCATTTATTGACCAACGCCCCCATCACAAACAGACCCAGAATCGAAGCTCCTTCGGTCAGTTTCTGTAGGAATCCACCGCCCATATCTTGAACGATATCAATCCCTTTCTTGTAGCCATAAGCCACGCCGTAATAGCGAGTTAACAGACGTACAAGGTTAAACAGAACGAAGAAGAGTACAGGGCCTAACAAGCTACCTGTCATCGCGATACCTGCACCCAGTGCAGCAAAGACTGGACGCACGGTTCCCCAGAAAATTGGGTCACCCACACCGGCTAATGGTCCCATCAGACCGACTTTGATACCGTTGATTGCACCGTCGTCGATGTCCGCGCCATTGGCACGTTCTTCTTCCATCGCCATTGTTACACCCAAAATAGGCGCTGCAACGTAAGGGTGGGTATTGAAGAACTCTAAGTGACGTTTAATCGCTTGTTTACGGTCATCATTGTTTTCAGGGTATAAGCGACGGATCACGGGAACCATTGAGAAACAGAAACCCAGAGCCTGCATACGTTCGAAGTTCCAAGAACCTTGGAATAAGTTAGAACGCAAGAAAACCCCACGAATATCGCTTTTTGTCAGCCGTTTTTCAGTAGATTGAGTTTGTTCAACCATTTTCACGTTCCTTCTAGTCTAATTCGTTATCAAGATTGTTGTTACTGTTTGATTGGTTGACAACAACTTGGGATTTGTTGTATTTCGGGCTCAGTTGGATGTACAGAATTGCCATCACAACACCAATCACACCAAGTGCAACAAGGTTGAAGTTAGTAAAGGCTGCAGTGACGAAGCCTAAATAGAAGAACGGCATCAGGTAGCCAGCACGCATCATGTTGATAACCATCGCATAACCGACCACAACAATCATACCACCTGCAATGTTCAGACCGTTGGTAACGACTTCAGGGATAGAGTTCAGTAAGTGCTGGACTTCTGAAGTTCCCACCGAAATTGCGACGATCAGCGCAGGGATTGCAATACGCATTGCTTGCAGTAATAACGCAGAAATATGGATGATGCTCAGGGAGGTTAAATTGCCGGAGACCGCAGCACGGTCAGCAGCGTGTTGGAATGCAACGGTGATAGTACGAACGATGATGGTCAGTACTTGTCCGGCTGCTGCCAGTGGGATAGCCAGTGCGATACCCGCACCAATGCTTTGACCACCTGCAATAACCAGAATGGTTGAAATGATGGAGGCTAATGCAGCATCGGGTGCAACTGCCGCACCAATGTTCATCCAACCTAACGCGATCATTTCCAGCGTACCACCGATAATAATACCGGTTTTCATATCACCCAGAACAATACCAATAAGCGTACAGGCAATGAGAGGGCGGTGGAACTGGAATTCATCGAGGATCGATCCCATACCGGCGATACAAGCCACAACGAAGACCATTACTATTTGAACAACGGTAAGTTCCATTGTTTAATCTCCTGTAACCAACAAGTTTCTAAGTCTGTTTTTGAGTAACGGTTCAATAAGAACGAATTTATAAAACATTATTTTTTGAGTTTATTAATTAAATCCATCATGTGGACTTTACTGTCTGAAGCGACTTTACGAACTTCTAACTCAATATTTTTGTCATTCAGATAATTGAATGCATCGATATCTTTTTGGTTAATTGATACGGCATTGGTGACCATGGTTTTACCTTCGGTATAGGCCATTCCACCAATATTGACCGAGTCAATCTCAACACCTTGCTCAACAATGCGCTGCACATCGGTTGGATTAGTGAATAACAGCATTACGCGCTCGCCGGAGTATTTTGGGTTGTTGTAAACACGGACACATTTGTCTACATCAACAACGTGGGCGGTAACACCAGGAGGAGCAACTTGTTTCAGTAAGGTAGAACGAACGGTGTCTTTGGCCACTTCATCACTGACAACGATAATGCGTTTCACGCGCATTTCTTTTGTCCAGCGAGTCGCCACCTGACCATGAATCAATCGGTCATCAACACGCGCCAAAGCAATAATCATGTGTTCGCCCGGACCTGCAATAACCGGTTGTGGAGCAGGGGCACTGACTGCTGCGGGCGCAGGAGTTTCTGCAACAACTTCTTTAAACTTGAATGGACGGATGCCACCGCGACCGGTTTCGAGTGCGACGGTGATCAGCTCATCCATGGATGGGTTGTCATCGCGGCACATAAAGGTCTCGACGAGCATTGGGACATTTACGCCTGTAATGATTTCGTAATTGCCATGCTCATTGGCAATGCGTGTAGCTGCATTAAATGGACTACCTCCCCACGTATCAACAAGAAATAGCACACCAGCTGAGGTATCAAGCGAAGTCAGCTTTTGTGTGTATTTTTCAAATAGGGTGTCAGCATTTTCCCCAGGGACAAAGTCAATAAACGAGACGTTTTCTTGCTCGCCTATTAACATCTCGGTGGTTCGGAGTAGCTGTTCGGCAGCAACTCCGTGGGTACCAATCATAATAGCTATACTCACTATTTTTCCCTCTTAACAGATAAATCGAAACATCATCGACGATAGAATAGAAGTTAGAAACTGGACTCCTTCTCTATGTGTTTCCCCTGCACCTTAAATAGTAGCTGAATAAATTCAAACTAAGTGGCTAGCTAATAATTAGTTAAGTGCAATTATTAGCCGAATGGTCAGCCTAATCATATCACTAGGATTAATCCAAAAAACTTGTTTCGCGTCAGAAAAATAAAAACAGATCCAAATATTACTGATAAATAAACCTATAACTCCAAATGTATGAATTTATCTAGAATATATGATTGGTTGATTAATTATTAAAAGAATAATATTCTGTTATCGGTAACAAAAAATGAATTTATTTAATAAGAAATTCGTCAAGAAGAGCAAAAAGTGAGCGAAAACAGGTGTGAGCAATAGAATCTAAAGGAATAACAGAATCAAAATAGTGATTCAAAAAATAGAAAGTAGGGTGAGAGTACTGAAGGAATAAAACGATCATAGGCGATAAAAATCGAAAGCTGAAACGAGAAAAGCAAAAGGAAGGGCGTGTTATTTTGATGAACGTATTGGAGTTCAATAGACTTAATTAAAAAAATTAAATAAGCGTAGAAAGGGTGAGGATAAAACGCCCTCTTCATCACTTAAATGGGTAATGAAGAGGGAAGCTTAATATGACTGATTAATCACACTGGACTTTGATAGCTAATCCACCACGAGATGTTTCGCGGTATTTAGCATTCATGTCTTTACCCGTTTCGTACATGGTTTCGATAACTTTATCGAGAGACACGCGAGGCTCGCTGGTTCTACGTAAAGCCATGCGTGCGGCATTGATAGCTTTAACAGAGGCGATTGCGTTACGCTCAATACAAGGTACTTGAACTTGTCCAGCAACAGGGTCACAGGTTAGACCTAAGTTGTGCTCCATACCAATTTCAGCTGCAATGCAGACTTGCTCTGGGCTTGCGCCAAATAATTCTGCTAAACCTGCCGCCGCCATTGAGCAGGCAACACCGACTTCACCTTGGCAACCCACTTCTGCGCCAGAGATAGATGCATTCATTTTGTATAGAATGCCTACGGCTCCCGATGCTAAGAAATAGCGCAAGTAAAGTTCTGGCGTGACGGGTTCAATGCAATGGTTGTAGTACGCTAAAACAGCTGGAACGATACCACAAGCGCCGTTGGTTGGTGCAGTAACAACACGACCACCCGCTGCGTTTTCTTCGTTAACGGCTAATGCATACATGTTGATTAAATCAACCACGTTCATCGGGTCATTAGACAGTTTGCTTGCAGAGGTCACTAAGCGGTTCAGTGCTGGTGCACGACGGGGAACACGCAATGGACCAGGAAGGACACCTTCAGTGTTAAGACCGCGTTCAATACAGGCTTGCATGGTCTTCCAAACATCCGCAAAGTAAGCGTCAATTTCTTCGCGAGGGTGCAAATCCAGCTCGTTCTTCATCATCAGGCTAGAAATCGATAAGCCAGATTCTTTACATTTTAAGAGTAACTCACTCGCGGAGTTGAATGGATAAGAAACAGGTTTGCTGTCTGAAGAGGTTTGGCCAAAATGTTCTTCATCGACAATGAAACCACCGCCGATGGAATAATAAGTTTTAGTATAAATTTCCTTGTCGCCAGCGAAGGCGTGGATAGTCATTCCGTTTTCATGTAACGGTAAGTTATCTTGACGGAAATTCATGCCACCATCACGAGGGAAATCAACAGTATGAGTGCCATTGGCTAATAGCAGCTTTTCTGTCTCCTCCACATTCTTGATAAAGGATGGGATTGATTCAATGTCAACGGTAGCAGGGAGGTTGCCTGCTAAACCCATAATAATGGCGATATCGGTATGGTGACCTTTACCTGTTAGGGATAAAGAGCCATAAACGTCTACTGCGACACGGGTGACGGATGGCAACAATTGCTTATTGACCAAATCATCGACAAATTCTTTCCCAGCTTTCATCGGACCGACGGTATGAGAGCTTGAAGGGCCAATGCCCACTTTAAACATGTCGAAAACGCTTATCACGCAGGACTCCTTAAACAAAAGATGAAGATATAGTGATTTATTTTAAAGGGCGCTACTTTACTGTTATTTCGTAGTGTTAACCAGTAAGTTTAAAGTATTTTTTGAAATAAGGTAGTTACATACGGTGGATTGGTTATAAATAGCACTAATTGTATTTTGGATAGTGGAAAAATGATTGAATAAAAGGATTATTGACTGAGAAGACTAATCCAGTTGTAGGGCGAGTTGATGCAGAATGGATGCGGTGAGCCCCCAAACTAAGTAATTGTTATACCAGTAAAAAAAGACTCGTTTTTCGCGACCCGAGCGGTTGATATCCACATATTTATGTTTTTGCAGGGATAATGCATCAAACAGGGGAATTTCAAAAATAGAGGAAACTTCGCTTGGATTCGCCTGATAACGAATATTATCGGGTACAAGACCGACAATAGGGGTGACTTGATAACCCCCAATACTGGAGATAGGCGCCAGTTGCCCTAAGACCTGCACTTTCTCTGGTGGTATGGCGACTTCTTCATAGGCTTCTCGCAATGCGGTCGCAATTAAGTTTGTATCTTCAGGATCGCGAGAGCCGCCCGGGAATGCCACTTGACCAGCATGAGAACGTAATAGCGGTGATCGTTGTGTGAGCAATAATGTCGGATTGGATTTATTGATAATTGGCAATAGCACTGCAGCCGCTTTACCCNCGCCGATGTGGCGGGTTGACGAGAAAGCGGGAGTGTAAATTGAAAACGGTTAATAAAGCTATTCAGCTCAGTCATCGCTATCGAGTTTTCCTAGTTTTGGCAAAATCAGGCGTAATTTGTCAAAGGTCTCTTGATACTCTTTATCGGCTTGACTATCGGCAACAATACCACCGCCTGCCCAGCAATAAATCTGTTTTTTGTCAGTTATCAGCGTACGGATTGTGATGTTCGTATCCATATTGCCACAGAAACTAATATAGCCGATTGCGCCACAATATCCATGTCGACGATTGGGTTCTAATTCTTCAATGATCTGCATTGCACGAATTTTCGGGGCGCCCGTAATGGAACCGCCAGGGAAACAGGCACGCAGTAAGTCGGTGGCTTGGTATTGGCTGTCTAATGTGGCAGTGATAGTGCTAACGAGGTGATGAACTGCGGGAAAAGGTTCCACTTTGAAAAGCTCAGGAACGCGTACGGTGCCCGGTTTAGCAACGCGTCCAATATCATTGCGCAGTAAATCTACAATCATTAAGTTTTCAGCGCGATCTTTTGGTGAATTGGCTAATTTTTCTGCTTGAAGTTGGTCATCCTCGGGAGAGTCTAAGCGAGGGAGTGTGCCTTTGATCGGGCGAGTTTGAATTTTACCTTTTTCTAATAAAATAAAGCGTTCAGGAGAAACGCTGATAACCGCATTATCGGGTAAGCGAATAAACGAGGAGAATGGGGCGCGGTTACTTTCATTCAGCGTTAAGAATGCATCCCACTCATTGCCTTTATATTTGGCTTTAAAGCGCTGAGCAAGGTTGATTTGGTAGCAATCCCCCTCCCGTAAATATTGATGGATGCGGGCAATATTTTCATGGTATTGCGCTTCAGTCATGTTGGCATGCCATGGGGACGTCAATGAGAAGGCATTTTTACGAGAGGCTTTTTGAGCTTGTAACCAAGTAAGTCGCTGCTCGACATCTTGATGGCTGAATAAGGTCACACGTTGCTCATGGTGATCGACAATGAGCGCCCATAAATAGATACCCACTGCCATATCTGGAAATTGCAGTTCAGTAGTGGCAAGTTCAGGGAGTTTTTCGATACGGCGACCTAAGTCATAGCTCCAAATTCCCATTGCACCACCTTGGAATGGCAGGGCGTCATCAGAAAATTCGCTAACTTGGTATTGATCTATGTATTGCTGTAAAAGAGTAAAAGGGTCTTGTTCTGAAAATTGAGCGAGCTGATTTTGCGCTTGAATTTCAGTTTGCAAACCACGAGTTAATAGGGTGACAGCGGGGTCAGCAACAATCATATCGTAACGGTTATGAGAGTGTTCAGCTTGACCAGAATGAAGCAGCATGGCCCAGGGTTGGTGCGATAAGGGTGCAAAATAATCTAATGCCGCATTGGGGCTGTAAGGGAGTTGTATTTTATTAATAGCCATATCAATCAATTAAAATCAGGTTCCACAAGTGAATAATGCCAGATTACCATATAATCTTACCTTATTAAGGCAAGAGCTGTTAAAATTTGCTGAAAATCTTAACGTAGTAAATAAGTCTGCAATTTAAAGAGGTTGATTATGTTTTCAGGTATGCCAGCACTTTCCCACGCAGAGCAACAAGAAGCGGTTGAACGCATTCACCAACTGATGGCAGAAGGCATGAGCAGCGGAGAAGCCATTGCGCTAGTCGCTCAAGAAATCAGGGAAAACCATCAAGGTAAAGAGCAAATTGTTGCCCGATTCGATGATGAAAATTAATAATTAATAAACATCCTATTAACATTTAAATGTATTTCTGATAAATTCATATCAGTTAAGTCATTTTGCTCATAGGTTTTATTTTTACAACTACACTAGATAGACAACGACAGCCTATGCGTGCGTTGTTAATGATGCTGCAGTTTTGGTGAGTAAAATGGATCTCAATTTCATCTACATCTCGTAGATGCCGGAGGACGGTATGAATGTTAATAAAAAAATAGCAATAGTTTTAGGCAGTTGTGCGCTTGCATTAAGTTCGTTTGCATTCAGTGCTAACAAGGAAGAAGGTAAAGCCGCTGCATTTGTGAGCTGTGGTAATCTGACTGAGCCACAAATTGCGGCGCAGGTTAAAAATGATTTTATGAATAACCGATTACCACGTTGGGCAGATGAAAAAGCGGCCGTGGGTAAAAAAGCGGTTGCATGGATCAACGACAGTGAAGTGACGAAAACGGAAGATGGCTACTCGCTGCCTTTAGTGGTCAGAGGGTCGAAATCCGATCTGCATTACCGTGTTGCTGTGGATTGTAAAAACAATACCATCACCTATAACACCAGCAAATAATCTGTGGGTTTATAGAATGAAAAAGGAGAGTATAACTCTCCTTTTTTTGTGTCTAAAATTCGATTCTTAGCGATTTCTTGGCTCATAGGGCATACGAGCGAAATTCATCGATAACTGGCGATAGTGGACCAGCCTTTCACGAAAATAATCCCGCAAATGTTCTGGCTGTTCACGTTCGATGGCTTCAGGAATAATGGGGATATTATAACGTTCCTTGAAAGCAACGCCGGAAGCCAGCAGGTCAACGTTAATTTTGTCCATCTCTTCTTTTGGGAGGGTGGCAAGATTGTGGCTCATTTCAAATCCTAACGGTTAACAACATCAGCATGAATTGTAGCAATTGAAGTTCAAAAAATCTTGATGAAATAGTGAGATGGTTAGCGAATAAAATTAAATTCAAACATGATAATAGTAAGCAACTAGGATTATTATGATAAATAAAAGCTAATGCGACTGATTCGTGTTATTTTTACAAAAAATCATTGTTAATCAATAAATTAATTTTTATAGGAAGAATGTTTTCTGAATGCATTTATTATGTTACTGTGGGATATAACTTCATAAAATCATCATCATTAAGGTAAAGATATGTTAAAAGCTGACATGATTGAAGCGTTAAATAAACAACTGAATCTTGAATTTTTCTCCGCTAATCTGTATTTGCAAATGAGTGCTTGGTGTAGTGATAAAGGCTTTGAAGGTGCAGCTGCATTTTTGAAAGCGCACTCACAAGAAGAAATGGAGCATATGCAGCGTTTATTTAATTACCTTAGCGATACAGGGGCATTACCACGCTTAGGCGCGATTGATGCACCGCCAGAAGATTTTAATTCTATCGCTGATGTGTTCAATAAAACGTACGAACATGAGCAATTAATTACTTCAGAAATTAATAAACTTGCGCATTTAGCTATGACAACCCAAGATTACTCAACATTCAACTTCCTGCAATGGTATGTTGCAGAGCAACATGAAGAAGAGAAACTGTTCAAATCTGTACTGGATAAACTGGGCATGGTGGGTGAGTCTGGTAAATCACTATTCCTGCTGGATAAAGATCTGAAAGGTTTAGCGGCGGCTGCGCACGTTTAATCATTTTTTTAAATCGTTCGATTATCGTGTTACTTATTAAGCGCCAATTCAGAGATGAATGGCGCTTATTCTATTTTTGCGAGTGAGTTTTATTCGCATTTTGTGTCAAGCCTCACAAGCTGAATGATAAAATCTGATTTTATCGCTGCGTATCGTATTATTTTCCGTATAATGATTGGCAATATATCTAAATTCACCTGCAAATTAAGAGGTTACTATGCCAATCAACCAAATAAAATCTTCTTGGCGTAAATTAAGCGCGGTCGCTGTACTGTTCTTAGGTATGTCATTCCAACAAGCATTCGCTCATGCGCATCTTAAAGATCAATTACCTGCAGAGGGGGCTGCGTTAGAGCAGGCACCAGAAGCAATCACGTTAAACTTTTCTGAAGGTATTGAAGTTAACTTCACTAAAGTCAATGTAACAGATGCGAACAAGCAAGTTATCAAGACGGGTAAAGCCGCGTTAGATCCAAGCAATAACACCAAAGTCATTATTCCTGTTGAAAGCAAATTAGCAGCAGGTAAGTATGATGTTCAATGGAGCGTTGTCTCTGTTGATGGACACAAAACCAAAGGGAACTATAGCTTCACTGTGAAATAATATGTCACTGGAAGCGTTTTACACCTTAACGCGATTTGCTCACTTTATCGCCACAATGTTGATGTGTGGAATGTCAATGTTTGCGGTGATAGTTTCCCATGGGCAATTTCGCGTACTACTCCAAGATGCACTGAAAAAAAGTATTATCTTTAGCGCAGTTATTACTATCATCACCACATTTTGCTGGATGATTGCACAATCTGGTTTGATGGGCGATGGTTGGGAAGATGCGTTGAATATGGATATTTGGCAAGGTGTTGTACTTGGCACTACCTTTGGCCAAATCTGGCGTTGGGAAATCCTCAGTGCTGTCGGTTTGTTTGCCGTTTTATTTATCCGTCCGATCACCCTAAAGCTTTACCTCATTCTTGGTTTCTCCGTCATTATTCTGGGGTTACATGCCTTTATTGGTCATGCTGCAATGAATGAAGGGTGGCTGAGAGTTGCTCATCAAACTAATCAGTTCATTCATCTAATTAGTTGCGCATATTGGTTCGGGGGGTTGTGGCCTTTCCTTATTTGCATTCAGTTTTTACGTAGTAACGATAAGCTAAAAGCAGGGCTAGAAACGCAAGTTGTCGTATCGATGAAGCGTTACTCGCAGCTAGGGCATGTTGCTGTGGTTTGCGTGCTAATAACGGGAATTATTAATAGCCTGATTTTATTGCCCGGATGGCCATTTATCGCAACACTATCTGAATACCAATCATGGTTATGGCTAAAAATTGCGTTGGTTGGGTTGATGGTGCTATTGGCATTAACGAATCGTTATTGGGTGGTACCACGTCTTCAACAGCAAGGGCGGATTAATTATTTGATTATAAATAGTTGGGCTGAATTGCTGCTTGGTACTATTGCCATCCTTACAGTGGCTGTTTTTGCTACCTATCAACCTGTATAATGGCACATATCTTTGTATAACCCTGTTTGACAAGGTCATTTTAAATGAAATTTAAATTCATAATTTGTGCGTTAGTACTGGGTGGAACATTCAGTACGGCGATGGCTGCACCATTGGCGAGCGTCAGTAAAAAACAGTTTGGTGATGAGTGGCCGCTAAAGCGTGAAGAAGTAATGTTAGAGTGTCGTGCTAACGGCGCATTGGTGGTCATCAACCCGTCTACGTTAATGCAGCATCCATTGAATGATATTGCAACGGCACAAATGGAAAAGAAAGAGATCCAAGCACAACCGATTGATGTGCTATTAGCACCTATTGAGACCACTAAATCAGTTGAAGAACGAGTATTGCCGCTGAAGCAAGCCGCAGAGAAACTGTGTGGCAATAAGTAAGGTGCTGTTAGCCTTTAGCTAGAAAGATCAAGGAGATGGCAATTGAAAGGTTTTACTGATTGCTTAGATAGGTTTAACTTATCATGCAAATAGTTCAATCTTGGAAAATTAAGCAATAAATTGTGTTAAAAATATGTAAAATAATTGCTAATTTAAGTGGTAAGAACGTAAGCTGAACGCTAGTATTAGGGAGTACTTTGTTACGTCTCAATGGCAATTTTAGCGCACGGCTCTGCCAGAGCCATTTCCCAAGGCCCGGTAATCGGAATCTACCAGGCCTCTTTTTTTTGTATTATTTCCCATCTGACCGTTCTATTTAATACCACCATCTTCATCAAGCAATTCTCATTAGCCAATGATGATTTTCTTTATCATAACGCTGGCGATAGAGCAGAACCGGTTTTTCATCCAGTGTCGCAGGGATACTCGTGTGTTCATCCCAACCATCCAGTTGCATGCAAAATTCAGAATCGGAATCGCAAGGAATACTCACAGTATCGCTACGCTTATCAGCCATAACGGCATCATTGATTTCATAGGAAGAGATTTTCAATTTAACTATATTCATAACATTTCCTCTTTACTCTTTATTTTTACAATAAAAAATCAGCCCAACGGAATTAAGCATAGTATAAATGGAATTCATTTCCAAAATATATTTTCAGTAATAGAGAATAAAAAAGGCGTCATGCTGAGAAACATGACGCCTTGTTAGGGATTATTTTTTGGGGATAGGGGTTCCCCAGTCTAACCAGTCCGCTGGTGGCTCTAATTTCAGAATGAAATGCTGATCAGGTTTAGCTTTAGGTGCGAGTGGCACTGTTGGCGGGGTTGCCAACGAGATTCCACCACGAACAAACTGCTTGAATGTGCCACTTTTCACCACGCCGCCTGTTAAGCCAAAGGCGAGGTTATAACCTGAAGATAACCAGAACTGGGTATTATCACGGATCAGATATTGGTATTCTTTACCTATACGCGTTGCAACATAAACGCGATCGGAAAGCTCTCCCAAATAAAGCCCAGTGACGGTTCCGATCTCTAATCCTCTAAACAGAATTGGCGTTCCTACCTGAATAGAACCCGCCTCACTAGCATCAAGGATAATGGTGAGACCATCAAGATAACGGGAATCTGTAATGTTGGCAGTTTGCAATTCAAATTGGAAACGGCTCTTATTACTGCGTCCTGGCTCTGCACTGATATATGGTTGGATCAGTGTATCGAGGTTGTTAACCCCCGATGGAGAAAGCTCAGGGGTGACAATGGCAAAACGGCTGCCAATTTTGGTGAAATTTTCCACATATTCAGGATACAAAATTGCTTTCGCTTTCACTTCACGATTATCCGCAGACAGCTTCAGTGATTCGATTTGCCCGATGTTAATACCTAAATAACGAATAGGCATGCCTTCGGAGAGCTTAGACGCATCAAAGGTCGTCAGTGTTACCGCACTACCAATCGCTTTTGCCGCAGTTTCTGATGGGTAAAGTGTATGTTGGCGTGAAGTATCTAATGAGCCAGTTTGAATATTATCAAAACTAATCGCACCACTAAACGCACGACTGAGTGGGGAAGCTTGAACCGTTAAACCTCCAGCATTTAACTGAACTTTGGCACCACCTTCAGCCCAGAAAACACTTTGTGGAGTCAATAAGTTACGGTATTGCCCTGAGATATACACATTCACTGCAAAGCCGTCATTGTTTGGTTTAATCGACACAATTTTACCGACTTCAAATTGGCGATATAACACCACTGAACCTTGTTGAATGTCGGGAAGGGTATTGGTGTTTAGCGTAATGGTGGTCGGCGGTGCGGAGCCTAAAATACCCGCCTTGGCATTTTCATCGGTACGATATAACGGGAATGAGTCTGGTAATGTATCTTTACCTTTCCCTGGAATGATATGTAGGCCGCCTTCTAGCCACTCTTGCGGCGTTGCGCCTTGGAATTGTAATCCGCTCATACCTAACTGCACATCGACACGGCTATTGGCGACAAATTTACTGTCTTGTTTAACCAAATGTTTAAATTCATTAAACACGGCAATTTGGAACTGAACATTGTCATCCGTTAAGTGACGCTGTAATACTTCACCGATTTTTATTCCACGGTAGATAACAGGTTGCCCCACATTTACCCCGAAGGTATCCAATGCGGTGAGGGTCAGTTGCAAGTCTATATTGCCTTGCTGATCAAGCGGTTTGACATCATCTTTACTTGGCTGCAATTCATATTGTTGCCCTGTTTGTGCTGGCAGGCTGTTTTCTGGAGAATCAAATGCGACAGCGCCATTGATCACTGCCGACAGGCTTTCCATTTTGATGCTGGCGCCAGTATTCAGGTCGAAGCCACCTTCAATACCGGAGATATTCCAAAATTGGCTATCTGACCGGACGAGATTAACGTAGCGCTTTTTAATAATAACCGCGATGGAGACGCCTTTATTTTCAGGTAACAAAGAATAATCAGAAATATAACCGACCGGAACTTTACGGTAATAAACGGGGGAGTTTTCGTTTAATGCGCCTAAATCTTTCGCGGTGAGGTAAATCAGTAATTCACCTTCATTTAAGTTTCGCTGAGGTGGTGTATCGAGCGCCACAAATTGGGATTTTGGCGAGCCAGTGCTTGGTTGCATACCAATATAGTTCCCACCTACCAGAGCATCTAAGCCTGATACGCCGGCTAGAGAGGCTTTAGGTGTTACCAGCCAAAAACGCGTTCCTGAAGTGAGTGCAGAGCGCATGTCTTTATTCACATTGGCAGTAACAATGACGCTTTTCATATCATCACTGATAGAGACGGTTTGTACCATGCCGACATCTACACCTTGGTAGCGAATTGGCGTTCGACCTGCCACAACGCCAGAGGCGGATGAAAATTGAATGGTAATTTGCGTGCCACGCTCCACCCATTGTTGAAATAGCAGCCAGCCTGCGATCATGATCGCGATGATGGGAAGCAGCCAAAAGGGCGAAATTGTCGTCCTTTTACGGCTGATAGCCTCCGAAACTTCATTCGAAGTTTCACTTTGATGGTTTTGATTTTCCATAAGAATCCCAAATTAATCGACTGTCTAACCACTCAACAGCAAGGATAGTTAAAATAACAGCGGTACCAAAATATAAAGCTGCAGGCCCCATCGTAAATGACATTAGCATATCGCGGTTAACTAAGGTCATCATCAAGGCGATGACGAATAAATCTAACATCGACCAGCGCCCAATCCATGAAACGAATTTCAGCAATTTCATCCGTAATACAGGGTCTGTATGGCTTTTAAGCTGAATTGAAAATAGTAACAGTACCATGATGATAATCTTCACGAAGGGCACCAAAATACTGGCAATAAAAACGATAATGGCAATCGGCCAGTTTCCTGAGTCAATTAAGGAAACAACACCGGAGTAAATCGTGTCTTCTAGACGTCGCCCATTTAAATAAAACGTCGAAATAGGCAGTAGGTTAGCAGGGATTAGCAACACCATGGCGGCAATCAGTGCGGCCCATGTTTTTTGTAAGCTTAAAGGTTCGCGATGGTGAAGTGGACGGTGGCAGCGCTGGCACTTGCCTTTCTTATTGGGTTCGCCAGTAAAATGGCAGGCTAGGCAGGTTTCTGCATGAGGAGCATCTGCATTTTCCTCTAAAGGATAAAGCCGTCGCCACAGTTCATCGAGATTAATGTGGATTAAAATAATAATACTAATCAAAGACATAATTCCAAACGCAATCAAACCATGCCCAACATAAACCGTCGCGTAATCTTGCATTTTAATCGTAGCGATACCCAAACCGACAAGATAGACATCCAGCATGACCCACTCTTTGAGATGTTTCATCATCAGTAAAATGGGGCGCATGTTGATGGACAGGTAACGCGCTAATACCAAAGATAAAATTGAAATAGGCAAAAGTAACGGTGCTGCTATCGCACAAAAAGCCACAATGCTGGCGGTAAAAGGGTCACCTTGCTCACTAATTAAGCGGATGCCATCAAGCACATTAGCATTGATTTGAGTGCCAAATAGATGAATAGAAATCAATGGCTGCCAAAAAGCGATGGGAGCAAGAAGCAATAAAGTGATAGATAATAGAGCAAGACGACGGAGTGACCATGAGCGCCCATCATTTAGTTGACTAGAACATCTTGGGCAAACAATGACTTGCTGTGGTTGAAAAGGCGGAGTCACTATTTTTTGGTTACAATGGCAACAACGTTGCAAATTCATGGCAGTATGATTAATGTGGGTCATATATATTTATTGTATGAATTAATTTGCTTGTAATCTAGTGTAAAAAAATTTACGTAAAAGTGACAACTTGCTAACCTACGGTCTACGCTTACTAATATTTTTTACTTGTTTATGTATAACTGAAAATAAATATGGATAAAAAGAAGTATTATCTCGAACTTTCAGATAGTTTATCTGCACTTATCGCTGGAGAGTATGATTTAATTGCCAGTTTGGCAAATAGCAGTGCGTTATTATTTGAACGTTTATCCGGTATCAACTGGGTTGGTTTTTACTTGAGTGATGGAAAGGAGCTGGTTCTCGGCCCCTTCCAAGGCAAAGTCGCTTGTGTACGGATCCCGTTCGATAAAGGCGTCTGTGGTGCTGCATTTTCTGAAGCGCGAGTTCAGCGTGTAGAAGATGTGCATGCTTTCCCAGGTCACATCGCATGTGATGCGGCAAGTAACTCGGAAATCGTCTTCCCTCTGAGTGTAAATGGCAAGATAATTGGGGTTTTAGACATCGATAGCCCAAATATCGGTCAATTCGATGAAGAAGATGAAAAAGGGCTTCAATACCTTACAGACCAGTTATGCCAGCACTTGGTGATGTGTTCTATACCAAAATATTATTAATTATTGGTATGTAAAATCAATAGGAACGTGGCAATTGTCAGCAACACGATTATAATGTCCGCTTGTTCATGCCCGTGAGGTTGGCAAAATCGTTGTTATCAGGAAATTTCATGGAAAATCAACCTAAGTTGAATAGTAGTAAAGAAGTTATCGCATTTTTGGCAGAGCGTTTTCCACGCTGTTTTATCGCTGAAGGCGAAGCACGTCCGCTTAAAGTCGGAATTTTTCAAGATATCGTAGGGAACTTGACCGAAGAAGATGGTATTAGCAAAACGCAATTACGTTCTGCGTTACGCATGTATACCTCTAGCTGGCGTTACCTTTACGGTGTTAAAGAAGGCGCAAAACGTGTTGACTTAAATGGAGATGACTGCGGTGAATTAGATGCAGAGCACATTGCCCATGCGCGTCAACAATTAGCTGAAGCGAAAGCGAGAGTCCAAGCGCAACGCGCAGAGCAACAAAAAACGCAAAAGCGTCCTGCTGCGAAAAAGCCTAGCGACAAAGCACCTCGTCAAAATGATGCGAACAAAGAGAACACATCTCGTCGCCGTCCATCAGACAAAAAAGAACGCCCACAAAATACAGCTCCGAAAAAACCTCGTAGCAACCCAGCTGAAGAGAATTTGAAATCAGTTACTGATATCAACACACTGAAAGTCGGTCAGACTCTGAAAGTGAAAGTGGGTAGCAGTATGATGGATGCCTCTGTGCTGGAAATTGCCAAAGATGGTGTTAGGGTTCAATTGCCATCTGGTCTGGCAATGATTGTGCGCGCGGAACATTTAAAGTTCTGATACGGAGGTCACTCAGGTCATGAACAAATTACTCAAAGTTGCATTTGTTGTGAGTCTCGCGACTTTCGGCACAGCAATAGCTAATACTCAGGCAGTGACTTCGGTCACTGCTGCTCAGTTACCTCTTTTAAAGCAGAATACACAACACGGTACCGTGAGTGAGCGGGTGACATCGCGTTTTACGCGTTCTCACTATCGCCAATTCGATTTAGACAAAGAGTTTTCTGGGAAAATATTTGACCGTTATCTCAATATGATTGATTACGGACACAATGTTTTACTTCAATCCGATGTTGACCAGTATGCAAAAGATAAAGCAAAAACGGGCGAATGGCTTGAAGATGGCAAGTTAGATAAGTTCTATGACCTGTATAACCTTTCTCAGCAACGTCGCTTTGAACGTTTCAAATATGCACTCGCGCGTTTAGATCAACCGATTGATTTAAACGCGACGGATTCTATTGAAGTTGATCGCACTAAAGCACCTTGGCCGAAAGATAAAGAAGAACTAGACCGTTTATGGGATCAAAAAGTCCGCTATGATTGGTTGAGTTTGAAATTAACGGGCAAAGATGACAAAGAGATCAAAGACAAGCTGACTAAGCGTTACAATTTTGCATTGAAACGCTTATCTCAGGCACAAAGCGAAGACGTATTTCAATTAATCATGAATGCGTTTGCTCGCGAAATTGACCCTCATACTAGTTATTTATCACCTCGTAGCACTGAACAATTTAACTCAGAAATGAGTTTATCTCTTGAGGGGATTGGTGCTGTATTACAACAAGATGATGATAATACGACAATTAATTCTTTAGTTGCAGGTGGTCCTGCGGCTAAAAGTAAAGAGTTAAAAGTCGGCGATAAAATTATCGGTGTCGGTCAAGTTGGTAAGCCTATTGTTGATGTTGTGGGCTGGCGTTTAGATGACGTCGTCGCGTTAATCAAGGGACCAAAAGGCAGCCAAGTTCGTTTAGAAGTCGTTTCAGACACGAAAGGTGCTAAGCCACGTATCGTGACAATTGTTCGCGAACAGATCCGACTGGAAGATAGAGCGGTAAAACTGTCTATCAAACAGCAAGGTAAAGAGAAAGTTGGTGTATTAGATATTCCAGGTTTCTATGTTGGTTTGACCAACGATGTCAAAACTGAACTACAAAAAATGGCAAAAGAGAATGTATCGGCTCTGATTATTGACCTGCGCGGTAATGGCGGTGGGGCATTAACAGAAGCGGTTGCATTATCTGGATTGTTTATTAACAAAGGGCCTGTTGTTCAAGTTCGTGATAACAATGGTCAAGTTCGCCAAGATGCGGATGACGATGATGTTATCTATTACAAAGGTCCATTAGTGGTTCTGGTTGATCGCTTTAGTGCTTCTGCATCAGAAATTTTTGCTGCAGCAATGCAAGATTATGGCCGCGCTTTGATTGTGGGCGAACCGACTTTTGGTAAAGGAACGGTACAGCAGCATAGAAGTTTAAGCCGCGTTTATGATCAAATGCTTAAACCAGAATGGCCATCATTAGGTTCAGTGCAATACACTATCCAGAAGTTCTATCGTGTAAATGGTGGAAGTACTCAGCGTAAAGGCGTGACGCCAGATGTGGTCATGCCAACAGGGCAAGATCCAGCAGAAACAGGTGAAAGCTTTGAAGATAACGCATTGCCTTGGGATAGCATCCCAGCTGCAAATTACACTAAATCTGGGGACATCAACGCTGATTTATCACCGATTAAAACCAAGCATTTAGCTCGTATCAGTGTTGATCCTGAATTCAAATATATCGATGAGGATATTGCGCGTTACAAGTCTTTGAAAGCGACGAAAAATCTGATTTCTCTGAACTATGCTCAGCGTCAGAAGGAAGATAATGAAATTGATGCGACCAAACTGAAGCGCATTAATGAGCGCAATGCGAAACTTGGCAAGCCATTATTGAAGTCGATTGATGATTTACCGAAAGATTACGAAGCGCCAGATCCGTATTTAGATGAAACGGTGAAAATGGCAATAGACCTTTCGAATCAGAACACTAAGATGCTTTCTGGTGCCAAGCAGTAAAAATAAAGAGTATTTTCTAGAGCCAGCGCAAGCTGGCTTTTTTATATCTAAAAATACTATAATTGGTTGATTTTAAAATGATTTGTTTTATTTGGTGTTTTATCTACAGACTTAAATTCAACTAAACTTAAATTTTTATTTAAAATATTATTGGGTTTTCTTTCGCTTTTTCAAAAGTATCCTACACTTCAGTTAGTAATATCCCTTATTAATGAGGCAAAATAATGCGTAAATTATCTGTAGGTTTATTAACTGTCATGGCGGTCATGATGTCGTCAATGGGTTCTGCGAATGCAAGTAACTACCCTTGTTCAGGCGCTAAAGGCGGAATTGCTCGTTGTGATGGCGGGCAATTTATCTGTAATGACGGAACAACCAGTCGTTCGGAGCAAGTCTGTACAAATGAACTAAAAAACTCAATCAATAAAAATGCAGGTATTGGTGCGGGTATTGGGGCGGGTGTGGCAAAGCAGTCCAGCAAACCATCAGCGGTAGATTCTATCAAAGAGACAGGTGACAACATGAGTAAAACTGCAAAAGATAAAGCATCAAAAGCAACTGATAAGGCTAAAGCAGCTGAGAAGGAAACATCGAAAGCTGTGAAAGATAAGGCAAAAGCGACGGAGAAAGAAACCTCTAAAGCGGTAAAAGAGAAAGCAGATAAAGCCAAGACTAAAGAGAAGGAAACCTCTAAAGCGGTGAAGGAAAAAGCCGACAAAGCTAAAGCGGTAGAAAAAGACACAACCAAAGCAGCAAAAGATAAAGCTGACAAAGCTAAAGCCGACAAGGCTAAAGCCGATAAAGCTAAAGCCGATAAAGCTAAAGCTGACAAAGCTAAAGCTGACAAAGCTAAAGCTGACAAAGCTAAAGCTGACAAGGCTAAAGCTGATAAAGCTAAAGCTGCTGCAAAAACAACCGCAAAGGTTTCTAAGGGCAAACCAACTAAAGGAAAAGTGAGCTGATCATTTTCTCGTAGTGCCTTATCGTTATCATTTAAATGCCGTTTATTAAAACGGCATTTTTTATTCCCGTGTGTAAAGATATGTTATTTTATGATTTTTTCCTGTTAATGGGCTTGAAATGGTGTGAAAAAACCTTATTTATAAAGTAAATTTGTCGTGATGTTTGTTTTGACCAAGGAACCTATAAAAAATGATGAGAATTGCTTTATTCTTGCTCACAAACTTAGCTGTTATGTTTGTGTTCGGGATTATTTTGAGTTTAACCGGGATACGTGGAAGTAGTGCTCAGGGTCTGCTGATCATGGCAGCACTGTTTGGTTTTGGTGGTGCATTTGTGTCACTACTCATGTCCAAATGGATGGCGCTGAAGTCCGTTGGTGGTGAAGTTATCGAACATCCACGTAATGAGATGGAACAGTGGTTAGTTAACACCGTTAGCCGTCAATCCCAACAAGTGGGTATCAAAATGCCACAAGTGGCAATTTACCATGCACCGGATATTAACGCATTTGCAACGGGTGCACGCCGTGATGCCTCTTTAGTTGCGGTAAGTACAGGGTTATTGGAAAACATGAGCCGTGATGAGGCTGAAGCCGTTATTGCTCATGAAATCAGTCATGTCGCTAACGGTGATATGGTTACCATGACCTTACTGCAAGGTGTTGTGAATACCTTCGTTATCTTTATTTCTCGTATTTTGGCGCAAGTTGCGGCTGGCTTTATGTCAAACAATAATGACAATGAAAGTGAAAGCAGCAATGGTAACCCAATGGTTTATTTTGCCGTTTCGATGGTATTAGAAATCGTGTTTGGTATTTTAGCGAGCATCATTACGATGTGGTTCTCTCGTTACCGCGAGTTCCATGCAGACGCAGGTTCTGCCAAATTAGTTGGTAGAGAGAAAATGATTGCTGCACTGCAACGCCTGAAAACGAGCTATGAGCCGCAAGAAGAAGGGCGCTTGATGGCATTTTGTATCAACGGCCGCGGTAAAGCATTTAGCGAACTGTTTTTATCTCACCCACCATTAGATAAACGTATTGAAGCATTACGTTCAGGCCAGTATCTGAAATAGCCTACGGTGTTAATGTGGTAAATGAAAGGGAAACATGATGTTTCCCTTTTTTATTACCTATCCTACCTCTATCCCCGCGGTATTTGATTTATCATTTTATCTAACTATTCCAGCGAATAGTGCCAGCAAGGTGGTACGCCTGTAGAAGAAAGGTATATCGCATTTTATGCTGAAGAGAGCTAAATAAACATACTGAAAGAAAATCGCACCTAAATTGAATGTCATTAAACTCTCAGTTTAAAAACTCCGTATGTTTTTTAGGCGCTGATGTTTATTTATCTTATAAATGTTGAATAAATAGACTAAATACTCCTTTGTGATTATTTTAATTTAAATAAAGTTAAATGATGAATACGCTTTATTGGCGTTAAATAACGTAAATAAAAAAAATAAAGACCGTGTGTAATGCTACATATTTATGGTTAACTAAAATTAATAGCATGCCATTAATTTTTGAAAATTATTTACCATAATTAATATATTGATTATGATTATTTTTATAATTCCTTTCTGTAACTATTACTTTTTTAAAGATTCAAAAAATAATGCATAGTTATGCGTTAATAATTATTTGTAATTTATTTGTCTATTATGTTATGGTGCAAAAGTATCCTTTTTAATCAAGCTAAATGTCGGATTATCATAGGGTTGTTCCACCTTGGGTTAAACTCCTAGTTACTCGCCATTGTTGTTTATGCATTAATAATGCATAGATGGCGGTGTGTTTTTACGCGTCAAATGGAATATATCGATAATATTATCGCCTATGAGTAATAAACATTTCATTTTGTTTGGAATAAAAGTCTTATCGTGCGGGGCCAATTTCCTCATTGAAATATCTCGCCATAAAATAATAAATAATAGGAACTCAACATGCACAATGAATTTTTAGTACACGAAGCAGAGATGCTGGAATTATTAGAGAAAGTGGTTAATACCGAATCCGGTTCATACGATAAAGAGGGTGTTGATAATCACGCGGCATTTTGGTGTGAACGCTACCAATCAATGGGCTTTGAAGTTGAGATAATCCCAAATGAAAAATTAGGTAATAACTATCGCATTTATCACCCATCCACCACACCTGAAATTTTGATTTTACTGCATCTTGATACTGTATTTCCAAAAGGAACCGTAGCGGAAAGACCATTTAGCATTGAGGGTGATAGAGCCTATGGTCCCGGTGTTATCGATATGAAAGGCAGCCATGTCATGGTGCATCAGGTGATCAAACAGCTTTATGCCACCAACGATGAGCGCTACAAAAAAATTGAAGTGCTGCTGAACTGCGACGAAGAGATTGGTTCTATTTCGTCACGGTCGCTCATCGAGCAATGTGCAAAAAGCAAACGCTATGCGCTAGTGATGGAGCCAGCACGTGCGAATGGTGCCATTGTTAGCGCCCGTCGCGGTGTGGGAACCTATGTTCTGACCATTCAAGGGAAAGCCTCTCACTCAGGTATTGCTCCTGAAGCTGGGATCAGCGCTATCCAAGAACTTGCTTTTAAAATCCAAAGCTTACATGCACTTTCTCAACATGACAAAGGGCTTTCGGTGAACGTGGGTCTGATCACAGGTGGAACATCCGTGAATACCGTCGCGCCAAATGCGCGAGCAGAAATTGATGTGAGGATCTCTTCTGAGCAGCAAGGTATTGAAATAGATAAGAAAGTACGTGAAGTGTGCAGCCAGCCCGTTCTAGAAGGCATTCAGCTTTCATTGACCGGCGGGATCAACCGTCCACCAATGGCAAAAACGCCAGAAAGCGCCGCGCTTATCGACATCATCAAACAAGAAGCCGACAAACTGGCGATCACTCTGGTAGATGTCTCTACAGGCGGCGGTTCTGATGCTTCATTTACCGCAGGAGTGGGGACACCAACGGTAGACGGTTTAGGCCCAATTGGCGGCTATCAACATAGTGACAAAGAGTACCTCGAAATTCCCTCTTTAACTGAGCGCGCTCAGTTATTTTTCAATGTGTTAAAACGCATTACGCAGTAATTATGGCTAACAAAACAAATAATAATCCAACAGGATAAATCTATGGCAACATCCATACCAACAACATCAAAAGCAACATCAACAACACCACAAAAAAAGCGTTCTGATGGGATAAACCCGTATGTATTGCTCTTTTTCATCTTAGTAGCGGCAGCGGTTGCGACTTGGATCGTTCCGGCAGGGCAATACGCCTCTGAAACGAAAGTAATCACGACTATCAAAGATGGCGTGGAAACCCAAGTTAAGAGTTCCTATACCATTCCGGGGAGTTATGAGCGCTTACCTGAACAGCATGGCGTTCTACCAGGGCAGGTTTTCACGTCGATTGCAGACGGGCTAGTTAAAGCGGCTCCGATCATTTTCCTGATTATCTTTACTGGCGGTGCGTTACATCTGCTTGAAACGACGGGCGCAATCAACAAAGTTCTGAGTAATATTTCACGCAGTAAAAAGCTCAATGACTTTTTGTTGATCACTATCTTCTTTGTGGTGTTTTCCATTTTGGGCACGACAGGGATTGTGGTGAATTCGATAATTGCATTCGTACCAATAGGTTTATTGGTGGCAAAGTCTGTCGGAATGGATGACAAGTTTGGCGCAGCGATTGTCTATGTTGCGGCTTACTCCGGCTTTAACGCCTCAGTAATGGCACCGATGACAGTCGGGTTATCTCAAGGTTTAGCTGACGTTCCACTGCTATCGGCATTTGGCTTTCGTACTGTGGTTTATATTAGCTTTGTGGTTGCAGGGATTATCTTCTTAACGCTGTACGCGAAGAAAAGCCGCCGTCAAGGGATGGTTCGCCCAGAAGTGCAAATTGATGATAGCCAATTTGAGACCTCAAAAATCTCTTTACGCCACGTCATTACATTATCCTATGCCGCATTCTGTTTAATTGGCTTTATTTTTGGTGCGATTGAGTGGGGTTGGGGCGAGAAAGAGATGATGGCCATGTTTATCATCTTAGGCGTGGGTGTGGGCGTACTGAACAGAATGTCACCAAATGATATTGCAACCGGCTTCCTGAAAGGCTGTGCTGGCATGGTTGGTGGGGCATTTATCGTTGGTATGGCGCGTGCGATTGCGATTGTATTAGCGGATGGCATGATCTTAGACACCATCGTGAATTCGATTATTTCTCTGATGGATGGCTTACCGAAAACATTATCTGCGCTTTCTATGTTCGGTACAGCAGCGATTATGCACTTCTTTATTTCTTCAGGTTCCGGGGAAGCGGCAGTTTTAGTGCCTATTTTCACCCCAATGGGCGATCTGTTAGAAATCACTCGTCAAACGACTGTTCAAACAGTATTAATGGGCGAAGGTGTCGTGAACTGTATTAACCCAACGTCAGGTATTTTGATGGCAGTATTAGCGACGTCGAAAATCCCATATACCAAGTGGCTGAAGTTTATCTGGCCGCTGGTATTAACTTGGATCATTATTTCGATTATCTCGATTGTTTACGCAGTCATGACGAATTTAGGCCCGATTTAAGTCCGTTTATTAGGTTATTTAGACAGATAGGGTATTTATTAAAGCGCTACTCGAAAGAGTGGCGTTTTTTGTTTTTGGGTATGAATTATTTGGTAGGGTTTTAGGTAAAAAAAAGCCCCCTTCATAGGGATCTGAAGGGGGAGCTAAATGAATAAAGAATGGTTTAATTCGAGATCAAAGATAAAGGATTCTAGTGAACGAAACTTAGGTTTTTGTGCACTTTAGTTCGCTGTTTTGAGTTAGCGCTTAGAATCGCATTTATCGCTAAAGCTCTTATTGACGATAACCAGTCTTGATTTGTTCTAAAATGTTTTTGTAAGTCTCAGCTTGCTTCTCATCTTCTATCGAAGCGACTTCGCGTTGCATTTTGATCAAAATTTTACCCGCGTCAGCCTGACCGATAGCTTTAAGCATATGAGTAACAAGATTTTTTAAACAAGTTATTTCGTCTGCTAATGCGTTTACGTCTGGCTCAGTTGGAAAATGGGTTTTCATTTAGGAATTCCTGTAAGAATAAAAAGTAATTTGCAGATTGTAGCATAGAAGAAATGATTCTGTCGCTTTTCAAACTGACATGAAAATTAAAGGGGAGTAACTGTTTCTCTATGAAAAAACAGTGTGAACATGATAGTTTTCAATCCTTTAAAGATGAATGGTGAATGTGATATTATTCACAAAAATGTACTGAAGGCTGTCATTGGCCTTAATTATCATCAACAGGATGTCGTAAACCATGTCCCAGGTTTCTCGAAGCACTGCGTGGATCCGTGTATTGGCGCTTTCCGTTGCGGCTTTTGTCTTTAATACTACTGAATTTGTTCCCGTCGCATTACTGAGTGATATTGCCGAAAGTTTTGATATGACCGTTGCCCATACAGGGCTGATGATCACCATTTATGCGTGGGTTGTCGCAGTGATGTCTTTACCATTAATGCTGATGACGGGGAAATTTGAGCGGCGAAAATTACTGGGGATTTTGTTTGTTGTCTTTATTCTCAGTCATATTTTATGTGGGATTGCGTGGAATTTTGAAGTGCTGATTATTGCGCGTATCGGTATCGCGTTATCTCATGCAGTTTTCTGGTCGATTACAGCATCATTGGCGATCCGTGTCGCGCCTGCGGGTAAAAAAGCGCAAGCATTGGGCTTGCTCGCCACGGGAACGGCACTGGCGACGGTGTTGGGATTACCATTAGGGCGAGTGATTGGGCAATGGATGGGCTGGCGGGTGACATTCTTGTGTATCGGCGTACTGGCGTTATTCACCCTGATTGCGTTATTGCGATTCTTACCTCGTTTACCGAGCGAACATTCCGGTTCGTTAAAAAGCCTACCGATTCTGTTTAAACGCCCCGCATTGATGGGTGTCTTTGTGTTAATCACCGTCGTCATTACGGCTCATTTTACTGCGTATAGTTATATTGAGCCGTTTGTACGTGATATTGCCTTACAGAGTCAAAATTTTGCCACACTCTTATTATTAATTTTTGGTGGGGCTGGCATTTTTGGTAGCGTCTTGTTTAGCCGCTACAGTAGCCGCTTTACTCTCTCATTTTTACCGGTATCGATGGCCTTACTGACACTTTGTTTAGTGTTATTTATGCCATTAAGTGGTGATGTTTGGACGTTGATTGGTACCTGTATATTCTGGGGAGTGGCGATTATGTGCATTAGCCTCGGGATCCAAGTGAAGGTTCTGGATTTGGCGCCAGATGCGACCGATGTGGCGATGTCGATTTTCTCTGGATTATTTAATATTGGTATTGGTGCTGGGGCATTATTAGGAAACCAAGTTATTACCCATATGGGAATGACTAATATTGGTTATGTGGGAGCGATTATCAGCCTTTTAGCATTCTCTTGGTGTGTGTTTATCTACACTCGCTATCGCTCAGCTTTTGCAGGAAAACAGTCAACTGCTGCTAATTATTAAGCTAGATTTATTCATTGTGCGCTGTACTAATTAAAGGTTAGTACGGTGCTTTTTTGTGTGTTAAATTTCTGCCAAATTTTAGGTGAAAGAATAGAGAAAGGTGAACAATGAAAGGATTGGGCTTCTTATTAATGTCCATTATTGCGGAAGTGATCGCGACAACAACGTTAAAAGCGTCGGATGGTTTTAGCCGTTTTTGGCCCTCTTTAGTGGTTATCATTGGCTATGCAGTCTCTTTCTGGGGGCTTTCCCAAGTTGTGAAGGTAATGCCGTTGGGTATCGCGTATGCCATTTGGTCAGGATTGGGAATTGTGTTGGTTTCTGTGGTGGCTATCTATATTTATAACCAAAAACTCGATTTACCCGCAATTATTGGTATGCTATTAATTATCATTGGTGTATTGGTCATCAACCTGTTTTCTAAAAGCGGCACCCATTAATCAGGTTCAAAACATAATGGGATGCAAAACAGCGCTGATACTATCGGAGAAAGAGAATGAAAAGGAAACGTCAGGCGCTGTTAAAAGCAGTCGTGGCAATGGGTTCAGCTACCGTGTTATCCATTTTACTTTCAGCGTGCAGTAGCCCTGATAACAGTAAGATGACAAGAGCAGAAACATCCGGTTCTCAATATGCTCAACAAGTGGTGAATTTGGGCCCAGGTGCACAAGAAGCATGCACTTCAGCGGGTGGGTTACCTTCACTGAATTTAGAACTCAATGGTGAAAAGACCCCAGTTTGCCAGTTTGCAAATGGGCGCCGTTGTGCCGTTTCGGCAATTCGTAGTGGGGCCTGTATCTAAGTATTTTGGTGAGCTAATGATTTGAATCGCCCATCAAGCACAGTTGATGGGCGAAAAGAGAAAGGTTATTTTTTGCTTGGGAAGAAGAGGCTGATTGCAACGATGATGCCAACTAAGATGTAAGCTGCAAAAATACCAACTAACCACTGCGGCATGTCTAACCCTAAGAATGCCCACTGTCTAACCGCACAATCCCCTGTCGCTTCAAACACAGAAGGTACCCATTCTTGCAGCGGTAACCAGTCTGGGAAATTGACAAAGAAATCACAGGATGCAAACGGAGACGGGTAAAGTTGCAGCATGGTATGTTCCCATGAAAGGTCTAATCCACGCCAACCCGCATACAGCCAAACCACAATCGCAATCACTTTAACGACGGTGCTTTTCGGTGCAATCGCCCCGATTAAACCTGCAGCAATAATTCCCATCAATGCAACGCGCTCATAGATACACATTACACAAGGTTGCAGTTTCATAATATGTTGGAAATACAGAGCAGCACATTCAAGCATAAAAGCAGTGAATGCCATAAGCAGCCAAGCTGACCGTCCTTGAGAACAGTAATTAAAAAATCTGAACATAATAAATTCCCTTCATTAATAATCGGCTTATTTTGCCTCTATCTAGGTGATAAAAAAAGCAGCAAAATCAGATTAGAATAAGATTAGCTTAGTTTTTACGTTTTATTACAAAAAAAGCCGCATAAATATGCGGCTTTAAATTCAGAATCTGAACAATCAATATCGATCAACGTGGAATAGAAATTAACCCTAAGCTTTCCATCCAATCAGTTAATGGGATAAGCCAGAGCTCAACACCTAACAGACCGACGATGGTCATCACAACCGTAAATGGTAATGCCATCCAAACCATTCTACCGTAAGACAGACGAATCAGTGGCGACAGTGCAGAAGTTAACAGGAACAGGAAGGCGGCTTGTCCATTTGGCGTTGCAACCGACGGCAAGTTTGTTCCGGTGTTAATCGCGACCGCTAAGTGCTGGTACTGCTCAGCGGAAATTAAACCCGCATTCGCGGCTTTCAGTGCTTCGGTAATGTATACGGTGCCGACAAACACGTTATCTGATACCGCAGAGAGCAATCCGTTAAACAGATAGAACAGGGATAGCTGCGATGATTCAGAGGATTGCAGCACATACTGAATAAATGGCGTAAATAGCTGTTGGTCAATGATCACGGCGACAACACTGAAAAAGACCGTCAGTAGGGCAGTAAACGGCAAGGCTTCTTCAAAGGCTTTTCCGAGCGCGTGTTCTTCAGTGATCCCACAGAATGTCGTGGCAAGAATGATGACGGACAGACCAATCAGACCCACTTCAGCAAGGTGAAATGCCAACGCAAGAATTAACCAAATACCGATAAGACCTTGGACGATAAGCTGTGCTTGCTCTTTCTTACTGCGCTTAGCACTCATTTTTTTGTCGTGTTCGGTTAATACTTGGCGCACGGTATCCGGCAATTCAGCCCCGTAGCCAAATACTTTGAACTTTTCAACGAGGAAACAGACCACGAGCCCACATAAGAAAACGGGGATAGTGACAGGTGCCATACGCAGATAGAAGGTAATAAAGTCCCACTCAACATGTTTTGCGATGATCAGGTTTTGGGGTTCACCCACCATAGTCATTACGCCGCCAAGGGCAGTACCGATACCTGCATGCATCATTAAGCTACGTAAGAACGCACGGAACTGTTCTAATGTCTGCTTTTTTTCAACCGTATCAATGAAGGAATCGTTTTGTAGATCCGTATTGCTCGGCTGGCTAGAGGCATATTGGTGGTAAATTGAGTAGAAGCCAATAGAAACGCTAATGACCACAGCAATGACGGTTAAAGCATCTAAAAAAGCGGATAAAAACGCACTTGCTAAGCAAAATGACAACGCTAAAATTCGTTTAGAACGGACGTTTATTAACAGCTTTGTAAACACAAATAACAGAAGTTGCTTCATAAAGTAGATGCCAGCCACCATAAAGATCAGTAACAGAACCACTTCAAGGTTATTACTGATTTCATGAGAAATCTGTGCAGGGGAAGTCATACCAATTAGCACGGCTTCAATGGCTAATAACCCGCCAGGTTGTAATGGGTAGCATTTTAGTGCCATCGCCAAAGTGAAAATGAATTCAATGACGAGTAACCAACCGGCGATAAATGGGTTAACAAAGTAGAAAACAATTGGGTTTATTATTAAGAACAAAATGATAGCAAGTTTGTACCAATCTGGAGAATTTCCCAAAAAATTCTTCAAAAATGCTCTTCTTAAACTAAAATCCATTATGATTTTTAATCCTCTTTAACTGGTGTTGTGTGACAGCGCGTTACATACTACTCTTATCTTTTATAGAATTTAAGCTTATTTACTAATAGATAATCCATTAATTATATGGGGTTTTTACGATTCACCTGCGGTTTATTGGAAAGCTAACTATCTCAGATTGTGACAATCTGGTATGCTTCCGCGTAGTCCGTCTAAAAATGTTTGGAATAATAAAAATATGGTTATTAAAGCTCAAAGTCCGGCAGGTTTTGCGGAAGAGTACATTATTGAGAGTATTTGGAACAATCGTTTTCCTCCAGGATCTATCTTACCCGCGGAGCGTGAGCTATCTGAATTAATCGGTGTAACCCGAACGACATTACGTGAAGTTTTACAGCGTTTAGCCCGTGACGGATGGTTAACTATTCAACATGGTAAGCCAACCAAGGTCAATAACTACTGGGAAACGTCAGGATTAAATATTCTGGAAACGCTGGCAAAACTCGATCACGACCGTGTGCCTCAGCTAATTGATAACTTATTGGCAGTACGTACTAATATCGCTGCTATTTTTATTCGTACCGCATTTCGTAATGATCCGGAAGCCTCATTAGAAGTGTTATCGGGTAAAGATAAAGTTGAAGACAACTCAGATGCATTTAGCGATTTGGATTACAATATTTTCCGTGGACTGGCCTTTGCGTCCGGTAACCCAATCTATGGTTTGATTATTAATGGATTAAGAGGGTTATACACGCGAGTTGGGCGTTATTATTTCTCTAACCCTGAAGCGCGCCGTTTAGCGTTAAGTTTTTACCAACAGCTGAGCAATTTATGCCGTGAGCAAGCCTATGATCGTATTATGGATTGCGTCAGAAACTACGGTAAAGATAGCGGCGTGATCTGGCACAATATGCAAAGTAATATGCCATCTGACCTCGCGAATAATATTTAACACCACCATTTTCAAACAAAAAGCCAGTGCCTTGCACTGGCTTTTTTTGTTTCCGATTAATTGATTGGTATAATCATCTGCTTAATTGAAATTTATCAATGTTATTATCTGGCGTGGTGAGTTATTCGATATTTAGCTTCTAAATATTGAAATGGAATAATCTTTTGATGAATGAATATAAAACTCTGTTTAACTCATTATTTAATCAGAATTAATTTTGGGGATTTATTTCTAATAAATTGATTTATATAGACTAAATTGATTTATCCTCTTTTTAATTGGTAGAATAAAATTTCACTGGATTTAAGGGAACCTAAATTTGATAGAGGATTTAACTTTTTTGTTAAAAATGTTAATTAACTGTATTGGAAAATAAAAGCTAGAATATTATGCTAACAGTAATTCCATTTTGTTCTCTAGAGGGGTTCTATGAAAGTTCTCGTTTTAGGTGCTGGCGTTATTGGTGTTACCACTGCGTGGTATCTAGCACAAGAAGGGCATGAAGTTTGCGTCATTGATAGGCAGCTTGATGTGGCTGAAGAAACCAGCGCAGGTAATGCCGGGCAAATCTCTCCAGGATATGCAACCCCATGGGGGGCGCCGGGGATCCCTCTTAAAGCCGTCAAATGGATGTTTGAAAAACATGCCCCTTTGGCGATAAAACCCGACGGTAGCCTGTTCCAATTACGCTGGATGTGGCAAATGCTGAAAAACTGCGACATGCAGCACTACACCATGAACAAAAGCCGTATGGTGCGGATCGCAGAATACAGTCGTGATTGTATTCGCCAACTTAGAGCAGATACTGGCATTGGTTATGAAGGTCGCCAAGGCGGTACGTTACAGTTGTTTAGAACGGCAAAACAGTTTGATAATGCGGCCAATGATATCGCGGTTTTGCAGCAAGAAGGTGTACCATACGAATTACTGACCTCAGATCAGCTCATTACAGCTGAGCCTGCATTAGCTTTTGTAAAACATAAGCTGACAGGTGGTTTACGCTTACCAAATGATGAAACAGGGGATTGCCAGCAGTTCACCAAAAAACTGGCGAAAATGGCAGAGCAAGCTGGGGTTACATTCCGCTTTGGCTGCCATGTGGAGCAAATTTTAACGGATGGCAAGCGCATCAGCGGTATTAAGGTCGATGGTGAGATTTTGCTGGCGGATCAATATGTCGTTGCCATGGGGTCATATTCCACTCAGATGTTGCAGCAATTGGTGAAGATTCCGGTTTATCCTCTGAAAGGTTACTCATTGACGATGCCAATCATCGATGAATCTCGAGCGCCGGTTTCGACTGTGTTGGATGAAACCTACAAAATAGCTGTAACACGGTTTGACCAACGTATTCGCGTTGGGGGAATGGCAGAAGTGGTTGGTTTTAATCTTGATGTACTGAAAAAACGCTGTGAAACCCTAAAAATGGTGGTGCAAGATCTCTATCAAGGCGGCGGCGATATTAATCAAGCCCAGTTTTGGACAGGATTACGACCAATGACGCCAGACGGAACCCCGATTGTTGGGCCGACAGAATTTAGCAACTTGTATTTGAATACGGGGCATGGAACCTTAGGTTGGACAATGGCTTGCGGCTCTGGCAAATTGTTGGCTGATTTAATTTCAGGGAATACGCCGGACATCGCTGCGGATGATTTATCGGTATTCAGATATACCGATGGTTTTAATACGAAATTAGTCAGTACGGGTCACTTATCGCCTGCGCGTTAATTGAGCGACGTAAAATATCAATAATAATAAGGAATCGCAATGCCACGCCCAATTCGTGCTGTCATTCATCAACATAATTTAGAACATAATTTAGCAGTGATCCGCCAGAAAATCGGTCAAGCGAAGGTCTGGTCAGTGATGAAAGCGGATGGTTATGGCCATGGTATTAAACGAATTTGGCGCGGACTAAAAGATTCTGATGGTTTTGCCGTTTTAGATCTTCATGAAGCCATTTTATTGAGAAATGAAGGGTGGAAGGGGCCAATTTTATTATTGGAAGGGTTCTTCCAAGCTGATGATTTGGTAGTTATTGACCAGTATCAATTAACAACCAGCGTACACAGTCGCTGGCAGCTAGCCGCCATTGAGCAAGCTTTACTGAATAAACCTATTTCTGTCTACATTAAGCTTAATAGTGGAATGAATCGCTTAGGTTTCTCGGTGGATGAGTATGCGGATATTGTGTCTCAACTGAGCCAGATGGAAAATGTTGCGGATGTGACATTAATGAGCCATTTTGCCAATTCAGATATGGTTGAGGGAATACAAGCGCCGTTAGCGAAAATTCAACAATTTACTCAGTTATCACTTCCGACCTGCATTGCGAATTCAGGGGCGGTTTTATGGCATAAAAACACCCATTATGATTGGGTGCGGGCTGGAATTGTGCTGTATGGCGCGTCTCCGAGTGGCAAATGGGGTGATATTGCTGAGTATGGTTTAAAAGCGGCGATGACGCTGCAATCGGAAATTATTGCAGTCCATGATATTGAAGCAGGCCAATCCATTGGTTACGGTAGCAAATTTACGTCAGAAAAACCGATGCGTATCGCGACTGTGGCCTGTGGTTATGCCGATGGATACCCTCGTCATGCGCCAACTGGAACGCCAGTGTGGTGTCAGGGACAGCGATGTGCGCTGTTAGGTGCGGTTTCCATGGATATGCTCACGATTGATATTAGTGACTGTCCTGAAGCGGCTATTGGCTCTCAAGTCGAGTTGTGGGGCGAGAATTTACCTGTTGATGATGTGGCACAGTCGGCGGGCACAATCGGTTACGAATTATTATGTGCGCTAGCACGTCGCGTACCTATTGATTTTTAATAAAAAAGTACATCATTCATTCACTTGGCTTATATTCTTGATTGGGAAAGATAGACAATCAAAGTAATTTAGCTTTAAATGTGAACCATCTCATTAACGTGGGTGAAATTTCCCACGTTATTCATTCTTATTGTTAACTTCATCTGAATAATTTGGGTTTAATTTAAAATGTCTAAAACAATCAAAATGACCACACTTGCCATTGCGTTAAGTGCGGCCTCAACTGCTGCGTTTGCTGGGACTTGGTCTGTTGGTGGCTCTGTATTAGCACAAGCAACACCGTATAAAGGCATCAAAACGAGCGACTATATTTCGCCTGTTCCCGTTGTAAATTATGAAAGTGAAAATTTTTACTTCCGTACTTTGGCTGTAGGTTATTACCTCTGGAATGATAAAGTTGACCAGTTGTCTTTAGATGCATACTACTACCCACATTTCTTTAAACCAAAAGATAATGATGATGCCGACATGCGTAAGCTGGATCGCCGTCGCGATACCGTAATGGGTGGCTTTACTTACCGTCATAATGCTGACTGGGGTACATTGCGTTTCAATGGCTCTCTCGACATGTTATGGGAAAGCGAAGGCATGCGTGCGGAAGCGGCTTACCTGTATGCATTTAAAGGTGATAACTGGTCTTTAACCCCAGGTGTCGGTATCAAATGGGATAGCGCGAAACTGAACCGTTATGAATTCGGTGTGACATCTAAAGAATCTGCAAATAGCGGGTTAAAACGTTATGAACCAAATTCAAGCTGGACGCCATATGTTGAGCTGTCAGCAAATTATAAAATGACAGACAGCTGGTCACTGTTTGCGCTGGGTCGTGTTGATAAACTGTCTAGCGAAGTGAAAGATAGCCCAATGGTTAATAAATCCTACTCAGCGATTATGTGGAGTGGTGTCACTTACACCTTCTAATTTATACGCTGGAATAGAATGAAAAACCCCAAAATGGCTAGGCTGTTTTGGGGTTTTATTTTTGCATTTATTCTTACGATTATTTTACGCGTGGTTATTCTTGCTGTGGCTGCGGTTTATTTTCGCGGCATACCATTACGAGAGAAAGGCGAGAAGGGCTTTGAGCTTCAGATTTCATTGGCATATGAATGCGAGCCGTTTCCACACAAACCATCTGTTTGTAACCATTATTAGGCATATCCTGCATGCTGCACGATAACTCCGCCCAAGGGTTCCAGCACACCACGTCGCTATGATGATAGTGATGCAACTCAATAGTGCGATTCCAGCCATCATCACGCAATAAACTGTATTCTTCTGGCTCGGTATATATGCGGTCAGTGTGCTTATTAAACTTTAGCGGTTCTGAAATATAGGCTTCTCTATCGGCGACTTTATCGATGTAATGCCCACCAAGGCCATAAACGGTGGCTTTCTGGATATCACTGATATTGAAATAGCTGTGTAATGCGGCGGTGGCCTCGAAGTCACCGTAGCTTTCTAATTCAAGTTCGCAAGTTTCCCCGAGCTTCATACGTAGGATCAGCGTGAACTCATGAGGCCAGAGTTTGCGGGTGTATTCGTTGTCTGTCAGGGTAAAGGTGAGAATGACACCACAATCATGTTCATTATGAGCCGTAAATTGCCAAGGTAAAATACGGGCAAAACCGTGACTAGGGCTATTTACAGGACCAAACCATGGCCAGCAAATAGGAATACCGCCACGAATGGCAATTCCTTCTTTAAACGCACTTTCTGGGCTTAACCAAAGGCAGGGTTTTTGACCTGCGGGTTGCCAGTCAATTAAGTGGGCACCTTGTAGGCTCACGGCACCACGCACTTTTGGGTGGGAAATGACGATCAGCGGTAAATCGCCAAGTTGACGTTGGGTAATGTAAGGGGAAATTTGTTTGATAACAGGTAAAGCAAAAATTTTATCATGCATTGTCTTGCGCCTGTGGTTGTTGGTCCATCATCACGACCTAAATCAGCGACTATAAATAGAACAGCGCCTATAAATAGGGCAGTAACTAGAAATAACAATATAACAAACTCACGATACTGCAAGTGGCATTGAATGAAGCGGGGGACGCAGCTTGGAGTATATTGAGCTGGGCTTTAATTTTGAATGTATGAAAGATACAAAAGAGCCGCCAAGAGGCGGCTCAGTCACACTGGTTGCTTAACAGCTCTTATTTAGAGATGTGAGCAATCAGGTCTAGAACTTTGTTAGAGTAACCAGTTTCGTTGTCATACCAAGAAACCAGTTTCACAAAGTTGTCGTTCAGAGCGATACCTGCTTTAGCATCGAATACTGAAGTCAGTTTTTCGCCGTTGAAATCGGTAGATACAACGTCGTCTTCAGTGTAACCCAGAACGCCTTTCAGCTCGCCTTCTGCCGCTTCTTTGATAGCGTCACAGATTTGTGCGTAAGTTGCTGGTTTTGCCAGACGTGCAGTCAGGTCAACAACAGAAACGTTAGGAGTTGGAACACGGAAAGACATACCAGTCAGTTTACCGTTCAGCTCAGGAATAACTTTACCTACAGCTTTAGCCGCACCAGTTGAAGATGGGATGATGTTTTGAGAAGCACCACGACCACCACGCCAGTCTTTGTGAGATGGACCATCAACAGTTTTTTGTGTTGCTGTGGTTGCGTGAACAGTGGTCATCAGACCTTCAACGATACCAAATTTGTCGTTGATAACTTTAGCCAGTGGAGCTAAGCAGTTAGTTGTGCAAGATGCGTTAGAAACGATTTCTTGACCTGCGTAAGCTTTGTGGTTAACGCCCATAACGAACATTGGAGTGTCATCTTTAGAAGGACCAGTTAACACAACTTTTTTCGCGCCTGCTTGGATGTGTTTACGAGCAGTCTCGTCAGTCAGGAAGATACCAGTTGCTTCAGCAACAACATCAACACCGACTTCGTTCCATTTCAGGTTTGCAGGATCTTTCTCTGCTGTAACACGGATTTTTTTACCGTTAACAACTAAGTGACCATCTTTAACTTCAACAGTACCGTTGAAACGACCGTGAGTTGAGTCGTATTTCAACATGTATGCCATGTACTCTGCATCGAGCAGATCGTTGATAGCAACGATTTCGATGTCAGAACGCTCTTGTGCAGCACGGAAAACGATACGGCCGATACGACCAAAACCATTAATACCTACTTTGATAGTCATAGTATTTCCACCAGCTATTTTATTTCGTGAATTAAGATGTACTTAAAGTTACCAAAACCTTGCCAGCCGTCAAGCGGAATCGTGTCAATTATTGAAAAAAATCAATTCTGATACCACTATCTGCATATTTGTCAGTCACTTCAGCAGCAAATACAGCCGCACGTATTATCGGGATTGTTCAGCATAATGAAACCATCCATCAGTGATATATGTGAGGCTCATCACAAATCAAACCGTAAAGTTCTAACCTTAATAGTCTAGAATAGTTTTCCACTGAGCGTTGTTAAGTTTTTGTTGCTTGAAATGGATGCGAAATCGCTTTAATACGCATCTTTTTGAAAAAGAGTAGGTAATCGATGTCGAATAAAGATAAGCAAGCTATTGATTTATCAAAGCTTAACCAAGTCCAGCTGTATGTTACACAACAGGCTGGCACAGAGCCCCCATTTAGTGGTCAATTATTGCATAACCGTAAAGATGGCGTGTATGAATGTCTCTGTTGTGGAACCCCTTTATTCCTTTCTGAGACCAAATTTGATGCGGGCTGCGGATGGCCGAGTTTCTTTCAACCAATTGATGAAAGTTTGATAAAATTTATCGAAGATTTCTCTCATGGAATGCATCGTATTGAAGTGCGCTGTGGTAATTGTAATGCGCATCTTGGACATGTATTTCCCGATGGTCCACAACCAACCGGACAGCGTTACTGCATAAATTCAGCATCGCTAAGTTTTACGGATGACCAAACGGGCGAAAAGACCGCAGGATAACGTGCTGAAGCTTGCTGAAGTGTGAAGGCATGTTCGGAAATAACGATTCAGCTAATTATTCAAAATACAATGTATAAATAATACCGTAAAAAAATAATTATCTTGATTGCCACTAAATTGATGTGATGAGGCGTGTAACGTGAGCGTAGAAATGGATGCACAACAAATAGACCAATTACTGTCTGTCATGACCCTTGAAATTTACCAGCGTTTAGTGACGGCAGTGGAGTTAGGTAAATGGCCTGATGGCGTGGCATTAACGCCAGAACAAAAAGAAAATACCTTACAGATGGTGATGTTATGGCAATCTCGCCATAATCATGATGCGGAGCATATGACGGTCGGCACAGACGGCCAAATTACCATGAAGAGCAAGCAAGAGTTAAAAGCGCTTTTCCAAGGGGAGCGGTTAGCGACGTTGAAACCGCAAGAAAACGACGAATAAGGTAGTTAGCCCTGCAAATTAGCAGGGCCAAAATTTGAAACCCATTAGTAGGGAGATGGAACGCTAGAGTGGCAATGTCACTAACTTAGCGCCCGCACTCTGCATTTCTGCTAACGCCTTCTGGCTATCTTCAGGGTCTAAATTAACACCGCGACATCCATCCGTGAGCACATCGACACGGTAGCCCAGTCTTAGCGCGTCCAGCACAGTAAACTTCACGCAATAGTCGGTCGCAATACCCATAATCATTAAATGGCTGATTTGTTGCTGCTGAAGCCACACATGAAGTTCAGTTTGACTGACTCGGTCATTATCAAAAAAGGCACTATAGCTATCTACCTGCGGATTTTCACCTTTAGTAAATACCTTCTGAATAGCTTGGCGATGAAGCTCTGGATGGAAATCAGCACCATGGGAGCCTTGTACACAGTGAACCGGCCACCAAACTTGTGGCAATCCATTCAGTTCGCCAAGGGTGCCAACAGGCTGGTTAGAATTGACGGCAAAACTGAGGTGGTTTTCTGGATGCCAATCTTGGCTGGCTAAAACCGTGATACCTTGTTTTTGGCATTGCTTAATAACGTGGTTTGCGGTTTCAATAACCTGTTCGCTTTGTTTTACAGCGAGAGCACCACCAGTACAAAAATCATTTTGTAAGTCGACTAACAGTAATGCTGATTTCATCATTCTTCTCAGTAGGTTATGGCTTATTCATCGGCGTAGCTTAATTCACCACGTAGATTATTTTGCATTAATTCGCGAATAAGCTCAGAGGTATAATCTTGGCTTAGTAAGTAATGTAATTTACTCAATGCGGCTTCAAAAGTCATATCAAAACCACTGATCACTCCAGATTCTGCTAATGCGTGTCCAGTGGCGTAACCTTCCATATTTACCCGCCCAGAAATACATTGGGTAAGGTTGACAACAATAATGCCACGAGAAGTCGCTTCACGAAGAATACGCAGAAGTTCCGGTTGCTGAGGGGCATTTCCTACACCGTAAGAGCGCAAGATTAGCGCTTTAACTGGTTGCTGAAGAATATTTCTTACGATTTCAATGGATAACCCCGGGTAGAGCGTAACAACCCCAATAGGCTGTGGGGTAATGCGATGGGTTTTTAATTCGCCAACGCCAATCGGTGCTGGGCAGGCATTGAATGTACGGATATGAATACCGGCTTCCATCAGTGGGGAACAGTTTGGCGAAGTGAACGCTTCAAAACCATCCGCATGAGCTTTCACAGTGCGGTTACCGCGATACAGTTTATTATTGAAGAATAAACCCACTTCATTGATCGGGTAGTTTGCCGCTAAATAGAGTGCATTAAGCAGGTTGGTTTGCCCATCGGAACGTAGGGCTTCCAGTGGAATCTGTGACCCTGTCACAATAATCGGCTTCTTCAAGTTTTCAAACATAAAGGAGAGTGCAGAAGCCGTAAATGCCATGGTGTCAGTGCCATGTAGGATCACAAAACCATCATATTTATCGTAATTTTCACTGATGTCATCGGCGATATTTTGCCAATCTTCCGGTGTAATGTCCGAGGAGTCGATTAACGGCTGGTGTTCACGGATCGTAAATGTTGGCATTTCAGGGCGATGAAACTCAGGCATTTGGGCTAATTGCGCCTGTAGGTGACCAGAAACAGGAATATAGCCTTGAGGAGAATGGCGCATGCCGATGGTGCCACCCGTATAAACGACATAAATCGATTTCTTCTGCATTTTGTTACCTAACGATGACAAGCGAAGTTCTGTATGAATAAGAAATTCTGTGTGTGAATAATTTGGATTATAAGGATTTTGGCTTATTTACTGGAGATAATCTATGGATAAAACAAGATATTGCAGATTGTTGTGATGGAAACTTCCGTTTACGCTAGCGTGATTCACCGCGAATGGCAGCCCCTCTATGGTTGTCTTGAGAGGGGTGCCATTGGTGAAAATGAATAGTTAGTTAATTTCTGCGCAGTTTAAGCAAAATGCGTAACGATTTTGTGGATCGTTCATTTTTAAGAAAAACTGAGCTTGGCGGCGAATATCGGTAGCGACAGCCGGCGGTAGGAAAGTTTGCAATGCATCAGGCATCATGACTTGAACGTTGCTAGTCAATTCAAGGATCAACTGATCCATAAAGGACAGTTCAGGTTGCATCCAATCCAGTTCGACAGATTTTACTTTTGCTAACTCCGCGGCTTTTGCGACGGCATCATCGAAATCACCAAGTTCATCGACTAAACCAATTTTCAGCGCATCCTTACCAATCCAAACGCGGCCTTGGGCAATCTTATCGATTTCTTCCGGTGTTTTATGGCGAGATTGAGCAACTAAGCCAATAAAGGTTTGGTAGCCATTTTCGATGGTGATTTGCATCATATCAGAAAATTGTGGGCTAATCCCTTTAGTGACAGAAACGCCTGCTAATGGGGACGTCGAAACACCGTCAGTATAAACGCCGATAGATTCTAATGAGCTTTCAAAGGTATTGATCACACCGAAAATACCGATAGAGCCGGTTAAAGTGCTTGGGCTAGCAATGATGTAGTCAGCTGGTGTTGAGATCCAGTAACCGCCTGATGCGGCCATGCCACCCATTGACACGACGACTGGTTTCTTCGCGGTACGCACAGCGGCTAATTCACTGCGGATCAGGTCAGAAGCACTGACACTTCCCCCAGGGCTATTAACGCGTAATACGATGGCTTTAATGTTTTCATTTAAGCGCGCATCACGGATTTGAGCTGCGAGGGTTTCGCCACCAGCAATACCGGGAGTTTGTGGACCATCCATGATGGCACCTTGAACGACGATAACTGCAATATTACCGTCGCTGTTGCTGGTATCGGCAATTTTAGTGGAGTAATCATAGATGCTAATGCCATTGAATGTTTTATCTTCTTTATTCCAACCAAACTGATTAGAGAACACATTTTCGGCTTGCTCGCGAGTGTAAATCTTATCCACTAATTTTTGCTGCAAAGCATACTGCGCAGTATCACCCTTGACGGCGCGAAGTTGTGCAATGAGCTTATCCGCTCCTGGGAAGATTTGTTCAGCTTTAGATTGGCGATTCTCCGCGATAGATCCTAAATAGTTATCCCATAAGGTATTTAACCAAAGTAGGTTAGCTTCACGGGCTTCAGGTGACATATTATCGCGCATCATCGGTTCAACTGCAGATTTGTAGGTACCAACGCGGAAAATATGGGTGCTTACCTTGAGTTTTTCTAATAAAGATTTGTAATACAGGGTATCCGTTGAGAAACCGTAAATTCCGACGGTGCCATGGGGTGCGAGATAAATTTCATCTGCGAAGCTAGCTAAATAATATTGAGCTTGTGTATAGCTATCGCCCATTGCATAGACTGATTTTCCAGAGGCTTTGAACTCTTCAATCGCTTTACCGATGTATGCCATGGAGGGTTGATCTGCACCAACCAGATTATCTAAACGTAGTATTAGACCTGTAATGCGGTCATCGTCAGCGGCGGTACGAATGGTATCGACGATATCGAATAGCGAGTTTTCCTGCATTAAGTTGTTCGAGGTACCCAGCAATTCGCGGCTCATGCGTCCGAAAGGATCCGGGGAAGAGACCTGGTCGACAACAACCCCTTGTAGATCAACAACCAGTGCACCAAAATAGTTTTTTTCTGGCTCGCTGTCGGATTGCAAGAGAGAATAACCGCCGATCACTAAAAATAGCAACACGAAGAAAAGTGCGTTGAAAACAAATTGTCGAATGAAATTAATGACTCGCCAGCTAAACTTAAAAACGGTGGCGAAAATATCCCAGAGTTGTCGCATTTTTTCTCCAGTGTGAGGATATCAATCAAGTTGGCGGCATAAAATGACGCGCGAATGATTTAGAATATCATCTATTTGACAGATGATTAATAGATAGATTAATCAATAGATTTAATCCTATACAGTATCAAACGATGACAGATACCAAATAATGTAATACAGGATTATTCATAACAAAACCATTGTGAGCGTTGTACAATAGCTCGATGGTATTTCTATTTTGCTGAGCACTACATCAGCTTACTCTTAATCGGAGATCAATATGGATGCATTAACCCTTTTGTTGAACCGCCGTTCAGCTTCACGCTTAACCACTCCAGCGCCGCAAGGTGAACAACTCGACAATATTCTTGCCGCAGGAATGAGAGCGCCAGACCACGGGGCATTGAAGCCATGGCACTTTGTTGTTATGCAAGGAGAAGGTATCGCTCGCTTCAGCCAATTGCTTGAAAAAGCAGCTGTAGAAGGCAAGTTAGGTGCGGAAGTTGAAGAAAAAGCGCGTAATGCACCATTTCGTGCGCCGCTCATCATTACTGTGATTGCGAAAGTGAAAGATCATCCCAAAGTGCCACAGTGGGAACAAATTGTTGCCGCAAGCTGCACCGTACAAGCGATGCAAATGGCCGCATTAGCACAAGGTTTTGGCGGTATTTGGCGTTCAGGTTCATGGACGGAAGACGCTATCGTGCGTGACGGTTTAGGTTGTGAAGAAAATGACCATATTGTCGGTTTCCTTTATTTAGGCACCCCAGAATTAAGAGCACCTACAAAAGCTCAACAACCTGATATGACAGGCTTTGTGTCCTATTTTTAAGTAGATAGCGAATTTCTAAAGAGACAGACAATGACAGAAAAAATTAGACTGACCCAATATAGCCATGGTGCTGGTTGCGGATGCAAAATCGCACCAAAAGTGTTAGAGCAAATTTTACATACTGAACAAGCTAAATTTCATGATCCTCACTTATTAGTGGGCAATGAAACCAAAGATGATGCCGCAGTTTATGATTTAGGTAATGGCATCGGCATTATCAGTACCACTGACTTCTTTATGCCTATCGTGGATAACCCATTTGAATTCGGACGTATTGCTGCAACGAACGCCATCAGCGATATTTTCGCGATGGGCGGTAAGCCAATTATGGCGATTGCGATCCTCGGCTGGCCGATTGCTAAATTGCCACCAGAAGTGGCTCGCGAAGTGATTGAAGGCGGACGTGCTGCTTGTGCGGATGCAGGAATTTCACTGGCAGGTGGTCACTCTATCGACTCACCAGAACCTATCTTTGGTTTAGCGGTGACTGGGGTCGTGAACACAGATTATGTGAAGAAAAACAGTGCTGCGAGCGCAGATTGCGAACTGTTCCTAACCAAACCGTTGGGTATTGGTGTGCTAACCACGGCTGAGAAAAAAGGCGTGTTAGCACCAGAACATGCGCACCTTGCTGCTGAAACTATGTGCCAAATGAACAAGTTCGGTGCGGTTGTTGCGCCTTTAGACGGCGTGACGGCGATGACGGACGTAACGGGCTTTGGTTTGCTTGGTCATTTAAGTGAGATCTGTGAAGGCTCCGGTGTTCGTGCTCAGATTTCCTTTAACAAAGTGCCAAAACTTGCTGATGTGGAAAAATACATTGAAGCGGGTTGTGTGCCGGGTGGAACTCAGCGCAACTTTGATAGCTACGGTCACTTAATTGGACCAATGAGTGATATGCAGCGCCAATTATTGTGTGACCCACAAACGTCAGGCGGGCTTCTCATCGCGATTAAATCATCGGAAGTCGCTAAAATTAAAGAGATTGCACAGCAGCAAGGTGTTTTGTTACAGTCTGTCGGTACCTTATTACCTGCACAAAGCGGTGTGCCTTTAATTGAAGTGATCGACTAATCTATGCGTTTGTTTATTGCGGAAAAGCCCAGTCTTGCAAGGGCCATTGCGGATGTACTGCCAAAACCTCATCGTAAAGGGGATGGTTTTATTCAATGTGGCGATGACCAGATGGTCACGTGGTGCATTGGGCATCTTTTAGAACAGGCTGAACCGGATGCGTATGATCCGCGTTATGCCCGTTGGAATTTGCAAGATTTGCCGATCATTCCTGAGAAGTGGCAATTGAAGCCGCGTTCCGCAGTAACCAAACAATTAAACACTATCGACGCGCTACTTAAACAAGCCAGCGTCGTTGTCCACGCAGGAGACCCCGATAGAGAGGGGCAGCTGCTGGTGGATGAGGTGCTGGATTACTTCAAGCTTGATCCCGAAAAACGCAAAAGCGTGAAACGCTGTTTAATCAACGACTTGAACCCTCAAGCTGTTGAGAGAGCGATTGATCGTTTACGTGAAAACCGTGAATTTATTCCATTATGTGTTTCTGCATTAGCCCGCGCTCGTGCAGATTGGCTGTATGGAATTAATATGACTCGCGCCTATACCTTATTAGGACAGCGAGGTGGTTACCAAGGGGTTCTCTCTGTTGGGCGCGTACAAACTCCTGTATTGGGGTTGGTCGTTAGGCGCGACGAAGAGATAGAACACTTTGTACCGAAAGACTTTTTTGAAGTTAAAGCGCACATTGTCACGCCAAAGGATGAGCGCTTTGTCGCAGTTTGGCAGCCAAGTGAATCTTGCATCGATTTTCAAGATGAAGAAGGGCGTTTAATTCATCGCCCATTAGCGGAACATGTAGTTTCTCGCATCGAAGGTAAGCCGGCGATTGTCACGCAATACCAAGATAAACAGGAAACTGAGATTGCACCATTGCCGTTTTCGTTATCCGCTTTGCAGATTGAAGCCGCCAAAAAATACGGTTTAAGTGCTCAAGAGGTGCTGGATATTTGCCAGAAACTGTATGAAACCCATAAGCTTATCACTTACCCGCGTTCGGATAGCCGGTATTTGCCGGATGAGCATTTTGCAGGGCGCCATGCGGTATTAAATGCGATTGCGGTACACCAACCCGCATTAACTGAATTTGAATTACCTGAACTGGATAAGAAAAACCGTTGTTGGGATGATAAGAAAGTGGATGCCCACCATGCCATCATTCCGACGGCTAAAACAGCCGTTGTGCGTTTAACTGAAAATGAAAGCAATGTGTACCAGTTAATTGCTCGTCAGTACATTATCCAATTTATGGCAGATGCGGTTTACCGCAAATGTACCATCGATTTAGACATTGAAAACGGCAAATTTAATGCCAAAGCACGTTTTCTCGCAGAAGCGGGGTGGCGAGTCGTATTAGGTGGGAAAGAGCGTGACGCGGAAAACGACGGTATGCCATTGCCTATCGTGAAAAAAGGCGATGAGCTTTTGTGTGAAAAAGGGGAAGTGGTTGAACGGCAAACTCAACCACCTCGCCCATTTACCGATGCAACACTGCTGTCTGCGATGACGGGGATCGCTCGTTTTGTGCAGGATAAAGCATTAAAAAAAGTATTGCGTGAAACGGATGGTTTAGGCACAGAAGCGACGCGAGCGGGGATTATTGACTTACTGTTTAAGCGTCAATTTTTGTTTAAAAAAGGGCGCTATATTCACGCCTCACCCGCTGGGCGAGCGCTGATCCACGTTTTACCTGATATGGCGACCTTGCCCGATATGACGGCTCACTGGGAATCAAGGCTAACGCAGATCAGCGAAAAACAGACGCGCTACGATGATTTTATGCAGCCGTTAAGCCAGACGTTAATCAACTTAATTCAGCAAGCTCGTCAATATACAAACTTGCGCGCGTTTCGTGAGTTGCCACCTGTTGCCAATAACAAAGGGGCAAAGAAGGGCGCGAAAAAAGCAAGTGCGAGTAAAGGGAAAAAATCCTCACCGTCAGCATAGGCGCAGTGGATTTCTAAACTTGAGCGCACTAAGCAGTAATTGGTTGAATTTAGTGTGCACCAAGGATGAATGTAGGAAGGGATCTAGGGGAAAGCATAGGGCATATGATTATGCCCTATAAAGGGAGGCTTAGGATTACTTAGTAAGGTCAAACTCAGCCCAAACAGGTGCGTGGTCAGACGGTTTTTCCATGCCACGGATATCGTAATCAATACCTGTTGCGCTACAACGGCTGGCGAGTTTCTTTGAGGCGAGCAGAAGGTCAATACGCAGACCTCGGTTATCGTCAAAGCCTTTGGAGCGATAATCAAACCATGAGTAGCAATCGGTGGTATCTGGATGCTGTTCACGATAGGTATCAACAAGTCCCCAACTCAGTAGTTTATCCAGCCATTCACGCTCTTCAGGTAAGAACGAGCATTTTCCGGTTTTCAACCAACGCTTACGGTTAACTTCACCAATGCCGATGTCTAAATCCGTATGGCTGATGTTCATGTCACCCATAATCAGCAATTGGGAATCCGCGGTTTGCGTTGATGTTACGTAATCTTGCAGATCACGATAGAATTTTTCTTTTGCTGGGAATTTGGTTGGGTGATCACGGCTTTCCCCTTGAGGGAAGTAGCCATTAACGACAGTCAGAATTCCTTCGCTGGTTTGAATATCAGCCATGATGATGCGGCGCTGAGCTTCATCATCATCCGTTGGGAAACCTTTTCTAACGGCAAGTGGTTCATTTTTCAGGAGTAATGCTACGCCATAGTGGGCTTTTTGACCGTGAAAATAAACATGGTAGCCTAATTTACTGACTTCCTCGTAAGGGAACATATCATCGTGGACTTTTGTCTCTTGTAACCCAATGACTTCAGGTTGATGCTTCTCAATAATCGCTTCCAGTTGATGAGGACGTGCTCTTAGACCATTAATGTTGAACGAAATAAATTTCATGGTTACTTATCACCCATTGCTTTGAACATGACTGAGGGGATTCTATCAGATGCTAACAATAGTGTAACTATTAAATATTTTTTGTTTATATAATTGCCCATAATTTATTAGGGAACTTTAATTTTTAATAATAATATATCTATGACTGTTAATTAAAAAATGTTTGTTAGTTTTATAATTAACTACTAAAAAGTTCATTTAAAGTCAGTTGGTTATTTATATTTTAATGTGATTTAATGGTGGGGCAATAAAAAATAATCAAATGAAACAATATAATATATTGCTTTGCTATGTTGGAAATTATAAAAATACTTTTATGAAATATTGTTAACCATCAAATGAAAAAATTTATTTAAATTTTTATTTGATGTGGAAGATTATGGGTTAATCAACATGCTGTTATTTAAAATAATCATGTTGGTTTACATTTCAATAAATAGAATGGGGTCATAGATATGTTCTTTTCAAGAAAATTAGAGGCGTTTATGGCAGTTGTTGAAAATGGCTCGCTAAGCAAGGCTGCAAGGGTGATGAACCGCACGACACCCCCCATCGCAAAATCCATAAAAGACTTTGAAACGAGTTTGGGTAAACGGCTTTTTAAACGAGAAAAATTTGGAATGACATTAACTAAGGATGGCCAAGAACTTTATAATGATCTTAGAGATCTCTACTTGCAGGAGAAAGAAATAACGAAAAAACATTTTTCTGGTTATATCGTCAATGAAGCCAATATTTATTATGACTGGGGAAAGGAAAATCATCTAATTAATTTATATCAAGCAGCACACAAAAATAATGTACAGGTTAATATATTAAGATTTAACTATGATGAGGTAGATGAAATTGTCGATTATGATGGGAATACTTTAATTTTAAGTTCTGAATTAGTCGTCAGTGAAAGATTTTCATTACAAAAAAAAATAGAGAATGCTCCTTTAGGTATTTATTGCAGAAAAGAATTATATGAAAAATTTAATCATGATGTTGTCGTATTGCTACAGCAAAGCACTTGGCTATGTGACCCTTCATTTTATAAAAGCTCACTTATGAGTGACTTGCTGGCTAAAGTTGAAACCGCAGAGAGTAAATCCAGTATACGACAGATGGATAATATTGGGTGTTGCCAGAGTTTCATTCAAGACGGTGATTTTATCGGGATTATTGATCACTATCCTGAGGATGAGCTGATTGATAGGTCGCTGATCTATGTTTCATTAAATGGAATTTTGGATAAAAGTGACTGTTATATTTATAAATCAAAATCACATTCAAGTGTATTAAATCGATTTATTGGGGTAGTTGATAAACTTGGAAAAGAGACTGCTTAGATGGTGGTGGGAGAAGGATTCGAACCTTCGAAGTCTGTGACGGCAGATTTACAGTCTGCTCCCTTTGGCCGCTTGGGTATCCCACCAGATTTTGAATTGCTGTAATCGTTCACAGCGGGCGGCATCATATCAAATGACGCGCCCCTGTAAAGTATTAATTGAAAAAAAATGTCTGAATGCTGATTTTTTAATCTTAATGCGTGATAAATCAACAAATTACTACAATTAATAACTGATGCGCTATGTTATAAAATAATTGTTCGATTTCCATAAACAAAGACGCGCTGTGCTAATACCCAATATAAAGCGTGGCTCAATACGTTCTTTTCAACGTCTCGACCCGCACGCATCATATCATCCGCAGTAAATGTGTGGTCCACATTGATAACGTTTTGCGTGATGATTGGGCCTTCATCCAAATTATCATTCACAAAGTGAGCGGTTGCTCCAATAATCTTAACACCACGCTCATAGGCTTGGTGATAAGGTCGTGCACCAATGAATGCAGGTAAGAATGAATGGTGAATATTAATAATTTGATTAGGGTAATGCTGAACGAAAGCAGGGGTTAACACTCGCATATATTTCGCAAGGACTACGTAATCAGGCTGATATTGATCAATCTGCGCAGTGAGCTTTTCATCGTGCTGTTCGCGGGTTAACCCTTCATGGCTAATATGGTGGAATGGAATACCAAACTGCTCGACTAGGTTTTTCAAAGTATCGTGGTTGCCGATAACGGCAGCAATATCGACATCTAACCCATCGTAAGCACTTTTCATCAGAAGATCACCAAGGCAGTGCGCCTCTTTTGTGACCATAATAACAATGCGGCGACGCCCTGCAGTGTTTAATTCACGCTTAGATCCTTCCGGCAATGCATCATCTAAATCAGCCAGTAAAGTTTCATCGTTAAAAATCCCTTCCAGTTCCGTTCTCATGAAGAAACGACCAGTACGGTGATCAACAAACTCATTATTTTGGATAATGTTCAGCTGGTGTTTGTAGCAAATGTTGGTGATTTTAGCGATCAATCCTTTTGCATCAGGACAAATGGTTCTGAGAATTTTTTTCTGTACATTTTTGTGTTGCATGGAACTGTCTAATCCTTAACTGACTAAAGCCTAATAATTTAGGCTCATCGTAATTTGTGCAATGAATATACGAATTGATAAACAGAGAATTAATAACTATCGCAGCACTTCTTAAATTTTTTTCCTGAGCCGCATGGGCAATCATCATTGCGCCCAATTTTTGGTGTTATTCCGTCAATGTAATACCACTGTGTATCAATGCGAAGAAAACGGGAACGTTCGTGAATAAGCTGTTTATGATCAGCTTTTTCATCAATAAAGCAAGCCGAAAATTCGACATAAGCTTCGTCAGGATTTTTAGCATGAGAAGAACTAATGACACGCAGGCCCAGCCATTCAGTTTGTTCAAAGCTATCTAAGATAGCCTCTCGCCACTCTTGTGCTTGGCAATCTGGATGCCATGTTTTGATGAGGTAATCCGCATTGTGATGGACATAAGCGCTGTATCGTGAACGCATTAATTGCTCTGGGGTTTCAGCAATAGCTTGCTCAAGCAACAGCGGAGAGCAGCATTGGTCAAACGGCAGAGGATGACCACAGCTACAATTATTTTTTAAAGATTGGCTCATTCTTTTCTCGATAAAATAACTATACTTAAAGATATAGTCGTTAATGATTTTATAATATGACTATTGTCGTCAGAATATATTACTTATGAAACCAGGGTTGTCGTGGTAGGTATGATATGAAAAATAGAAAAATACTCATAGTTGAAGATGAAAAAATTTTTTGTACTATTCTTCGTGAATACCTCGAAAGTTTAGAAACAGAAGTCTACATCGCGGATAACGGTGCGCTTGCACTTGACCTGATCACGCAAAAAAAGGTGACTCCCGATGTCATTCTTTGTGATCTCAATATGCCTGTCATGAATGGAGAATCATTTATGGCGGAGCTGGTGGAGCGCAATATTAATGTACCTGTGATTGTTATTTCGGCAACCACAGACTTCACGCAATTAGATAGAATGTTTCGTCTTGGGGCGAAAGATGCTTTATTAAAGCCAATAAAAAATCTTGATGAAGTGAAAGTGACAATTCATGCGGCCCTGTATCCAGAACAGTATGACTCTGACGCACTCATTGAAAATGAAATCCAAAATATTTCTAATATTTTGAGTAATGACAAGTTGGATATGTTAGCTATTTTGAAACAATTACAGCCTCCCGTGGCGCAAGTTATCAATGGCTATAAGATAAACTATAGACAATTAAACGAAGCGAATCGTTTTGGACTGCTGTTGGACATCGCTGCAATATCGGAAGATCAAATTGGATTTTATTGCATTGATATAGAACGCTCCCCGCAAGAAGGTGTGATGGCGGCCTTTTTAATTCGTGTTGTGTTTAATGATTTGTTAAAGAGTGCAGTGAACAACCGAGATAAAAAGTTACCACAAATTGATAATATTATTAATCAAATAAATCACTTACTGGAAGACTCTGGCTTTTCTGGTCAGTTCCCATTGTTACTTGGTTACTTTAATGCCAAATCTAAAAGTGTGATTTTGGCGAGTGCAGGGCTGGAAGCCAATATTACAACGGAGCACCATCATTATCATCTTGCGCGCAATGTCCCATTAGGTACGCTAAAAACATATCATTCAAATCGATTAGGTTTTCAAGGCGAGAATTGGAAGTGTCTTATTCATAATTCTAATCAGAAAATTAAGTTAATGTTTAATCCTGACGCTCAGAAATAATGCACTTATTTAATGAATATAGGTTCTATTTATCCTAAACGAGCCTATCTCTATTTATTCAATAATGAATCCTGATATACTGGCGCGCACTAAAAACGCGCCAGTATAGTTTATTGAAGATATAAACGGCGCTTATTAAATTTTTGGAGTTCTTGAGATGATCAAACGCAAGGTGCGTAAAGCGGTAATCCCAGTAGCAGGTTTAGGAACACGTATGCTTCCAGCAACGAAAGCCATTCCTAAAGAGATGCTACCGGTTGTTGATAAGCCTTTAATCCAGTATGTGGTTAATGAATGTATTGCCGCAGGGATTAATGAAATTGTATTAGTGACGCATTCATCTAAAAATTCTATTGAAAACCACTTTGATACCAGTTTTGAACTTGAAGCCATTTTAGAGGCGCGAGTTAAGCGCCAATTATTGGATGAAGTTAAATCCATTTGCCCAAGTCATGTGACTATCATGCAAACACGCCAAGGCATTGCTAAAGGCTTAGGTCATGCCATTCTGTGTGCTAAGCCATTAGTCGGTGATGAGCCTTTTGCCGTGATCCTTCCGGATGTTATTTTAGACCGCTACAGCACCGATTTAACGAAATTCAACCTTAAAGAGATGTTAGAACACTACGAAACTACTGGGGCTAGCCAAATTTTAGTTGAGCCAGTACCAGAAGAAGATGTTTCTAACTACGGAATTGTGGATTGCAACGGTGTGACTTTACACCCGGGCGATAGTAAACCTATTTCTCGTATGGTGGAGAAACCGAAACGTGATGAAGCGCCATCCAATTTATCTATCGTAGGGCGTTATGTATTATCTGAAAAAATTTGGGATGCATTGGCAAAAACTGCCCCAGGTGCTGGCGACGAAATTCAATTAACAGATGCCATCGCTTTAATGATGGAAAATAAAGAACCTGTTGAAGCTTACCACTTATGTGGTAAAAGCCATGACTGCGGAAATAAATTAGGTTACATGAAAGCCTTCGTAGAATATGGCATGCAACACGATACGTTAGGAAATGATTTTTCCGTATGGATTCAAGAGTTAGCCGCTAATTTAGATACTACTGCGAAATCTAATTAATAGATAAACTCCCTTTATGTGTATAAAAAGCTAACCAAAATGGTTAGCTTTTTTTATACAAATCTATAAAGGGAGTATTCGGATTTTAAGTGTCATTAAATGTCAGTAATATAATATAAATCTATAACACCCGTGTCGCGTGTGAATTAATTAGCGTAAGACCTATCAAGGTGAGTTCAAGAATTTTATCTGATGAGATTACGTAACTTTACTTTAACGCTATATTTTATTTTGTACTATTATTTTTGATTAGCGCTGGATGAAGAAAAATGGATTAGGAAAGATGAAGGATGGATAATATTGGGGTTGTTATAAATAAAAACACCCTTATAAAAAGGGTGTTTAGAATTTGAAAGGTTGTTAATCTTAGATTAAGAAATCGTCTAAAGATTTACCTTGTTCTTCGATTGCAACTTTAATTACTGCTGGAGTACGACCTTGGCCTGTCCAAGTTTTAGTTTCGCCGTTCTCATCAACATATTTATATTTTGCTGGGCGAGCAGCACGCTTAGCGCGAGTGCTGGTGCTTTTACCTGAATCCATAGTTTGCAGGAGGTCATTTAAATCTACGCCTTGTTCTAACATCATTTCGCGAATTTTTTCCAGTTTGCGATTACGTTCTTCGATTTCAGCGCGAGCTTGGCTTTCTTCATCACGACGTTCAGCAACAACGACAGTTAATTTTTCCAGCATTTCTTCTAAAGATTCTAAAGTCATTTCTCGTGCTTGAGCACGAAGCGTACGGATGTTATTTAATGCTTTTAATGATTCGCTCATTTTCCTGGTCTCAATTTTATATGTTGGCATGTGTACAGTAATAATAGAGTGCTATTTTAAATTCTGCAATAGCTAAATTACTTTAGTAGTTTAAAAGTTATCTTTAACGAATGCAATTTTTTTACAAAAGAATTATAAAAATTTTCGTTGCTATAAATTGCTCTATTATCAATAACGGTACTAATGAAAAAAGGTAATTAGAAAATGCCACTAAATTTTATATTAATAGCCTAGTGATAACCATTACCTTTTGTTTGTCGATGTATCAATGGATGTCTTTAACGGAAATTTTCTTTTTTTGACAGAATTAATTTGGCAATATGTGCCAATGGCTATACCAGATAAAGTTAATATCAGTTTGAGATTAATTGTCTACAACACAGATGATGTGTGATCTAAAGGAATTAATTTAACGTAGTGATAGATGGAAATTCATACACTTAGTTATCTACGTAGGTTTAAGTTAATCTTAAAATGCCTTTATGCTAAAGTATTTGCGAATATTATTTTTTAGGAAACCGCCCAATGGCACAGCTATATTTTTATTATTCTGCGATGAACGCGGGTAAATCGACTTCATTATTACAATCTTCTTATAACTATCACGAACGAGGGATGCGTACGTTGATTTTTACCGCTGAAATCGATAACCGCTTCAGTCAGGGTAAGGTATCTTCGCGGATAGGTTTATCTGCGGATGCGTTATTATTTTCGCCTATAACGAATATGGCAGAAATTATCAAGAACGAGAATGATGCACAAAAAGTACATTGCGTACTTATTGATGAATGCCAATTTCTGACAAAACATCAAGTAGAGCAATTATGTGATGTTGTCGATAATTTAGACATTCCGGTACTCTGTTATGGTTTACGAACGGATTTTTCTGGAGAATTGTTTGCAGGAAGTCAGTATTTATTGGCGTGGGCAGATAAGTTAGTTGAGTTAAAGACAGTTTGTTACTGTGGACGTAAGGCAAATAAAGTTTTACGGATTGGTGGTGATGGCATCCCTGTATACGAAGGGGCTCAAGTGGATATCGGCGGGAATGAAAAGTATATCTCAGTTTGCCGAAAGCATTACTCTGAAGCCATTAAGCAAGCTCAATTAATGAATAGTGGTGCAATTGAAAAAATACCATTTAACTTCAAATAAGCATTAATTAAGATTTATGCTTCATATAGTTTACAAATAGGAATATCAGATTATTAAGATATTTTTGTCAAATAAAGTAAATGGATTAATAAAACACTCAGTTCGTTAGTTCTAAAAAGGGATGTATCACAGATAAAGCTTCAACATTCATAGAATAAAAGCGGATTGAATAAAATTTGACAAGCCTCATGTTTTTAACATGGGGCTTTCTTTTTATACCTGTTTAATTTCACACATTGTTAGATTATTTATAATCAAACAATGAAAATTCGCACAAAACAGTAGGCTAAATAAAGTTTAGCATTTCACTGTTTCAGTTTATTCAAATACGACTAAAGCAGCCTGAAACCTTCAGTATACTATTGTAGGGGCTAGGCAAAATAGAGCGGCTATAATGATTCTGGATTAGGTCAAGCTTCCCTCTAGCACTGTCTCTACCTACAAAAATACAATTGCTTGAAAGAATATTAAAACCCATATAAATAGGAAGGCTATTTTTCACCGCAGCAATAAACTTTAAATAACAGTGAACTTTAATTAGCAGTAAACGTATATCAGTAATTGAACCGCTCATTGTGCTGTAGTTTTGTTGATGTAATGGCTGCCAGCTGAAATAAAAGGCACTTTCTCAATCAGTTGGTACATTATGATGGCTAAATAACGAGAAAGGCTCCAAAAGCGTTAGGGAGACCCTAAATCTTTTGAAGCCTTTTTATCTATTAATGGCTAAGCCACCAGTATGTTAACTATTTTTTGCTGCTTTTCTTTTCAGCTTTTGGTGCCACTGGCTCTGCACTTTGTTCAGTAAATTCACGGCCGTAGTAAGAATCCAGTAACAGCTGTTTAATTTCAGAAATCAGCGGATAACGTGGGTTAGCGCCAGTACATTGGTCATCAAATGCATCTTCAGATAGTTTATCTAAGTGAGCTAAGAAGTCTGCCTCGGCAACACCCGCTTCACGGATAGACTTAGGTATGCCTAAATCAGCTTTCATCTCTTCTAACCAAGCCAGTAAGCGTTCAATTTTCGCACCAGTACGGTCACCCGCTTTGGTTAACCCTAAGTGGTCTGCAATTTCAGCATATTGGCGACGTGCTTGAGGACGGTCATATTGGCTGAATGCTGTTTGCTTAGTTGGATTATCATTTGCGTTGAAACGAATTACGTTACAAATCAATAGGGCGTTTGCTAAACCGTGTGGAATATGGAATTCCGATCCCAGTTTATGCGCCATTGAGTGACAAACCCCTAAGAAGGCGTTAGCAAAAGCAATACCAGCTAATGTTGCTGCATTATGAACACGCTCTCTTGCTACTGGGTTTTTTGCCCCTTCATGGTAGCTTGCTGGCAGATAATCTTTTAACAGGGTCAGTGCTTTGAGCGCTTGACCATCAGAGAACTCATTTGCCAGAACAGAAACGTAAGATTCTAATGCGTGAGTTACTGCATCCAAACCACCAAACGCGGTTAAGGATTTAGGCATATTCATCACAAGGTTAGCATCAACAATCGCCATGTTTGGTGTTAATGCGTAGTCCGCTAATGGGTATTTTTGACCTGTTTTATCATCAGTCACAACGGCAAATGGTGTCACTTCTGAGCCTGTACCTGAAGTGGTGGTGATAGCGACCAGTTTTGCTTTCACCCCCATTTTCGGGAACTTGTGAATACGTTTACGGATATCCATAAAACGTAACGCTAATTCTTCAAAGTGTGTTTCTGGATGTTCGTACATCACCCACATGATTTTCGCGGCATCCATTGGGGAACCACCACCTAAGGCAATGATTACATCCGGTTGGAAGGCTTGCATTTGCGCAGCACCTTTACGCACAACGGATAATGTTGGATCAGCTTCGACTTCAAAGAAAACATCAGTTTCAATATGGTGTTTTTTCAGAACATCGACAATTTCATCAACATAGCCATTATTAAATAAGTAGCTATCGGTCACGATAAAGACGCGTTTTGCACCATCAGTGGCTATCTCTTCTAAAGCGATTGGAAGACATCCACGGCGGAAATAGATTGAACTAGGAAGTTTATGCCACAACATATTTTCAGCTCTTTTTGCCACGGTTTTCTTATTGATTAAATGTTTTGGTCCTACGTTTTCAGAGATGGAGTTACCACCCCAAGAACCACAACCCAAGGTTAAAGATGGCGCCAGTTTAAAGTTATACAGGTCACCGATACCGCCTTGAGACGCAGGGGTATTAATCAAAATACGCGCCGTTTTCATTTTTTCGCCAAAATAGCTGACACGGTCATGCTGGTTATCTTGGTCAGTATAGAGACAAGATGTGTGACCGATACCACCCATTTCCACTAACTGTTCAGCTTTCTCTACTGCATCTTCAAAGTTTTTAGCGCGATACATCGCTAAGAGTGGGGACAGTTTTTCATGAGCGAATGGTTCTGATTCATCAACAAGTTTGACTTCACCGATTAAAATCTTAGTTGTTTCAGGAACAACAACTCCAGCCATTTCTGCAATTTTAAATGCAGGTTGACCCACGATAGCCGCATTTAAGTTGCCATCTTTCAAAATAATATTTTGTACTGCTTTGAGCTCTTTACCTTGCAGCAGGTAGCCACCATGGGTAGAGAAGCGCTCACGGACTTGATCATAAACTGCATCAACCACGACAACAGATTGTTCAGATGCGCAAATCACGCCGTTATCAAACGTTTTTGACATTAAGATAGAGGCAACGGCACGTTTGATGTCTGCAGTTTCATCGATAACAACTGGCGTGTTACCCGCACCAACGCCAATCGCTGGTTTACCAGAGCTGTAAGCCGCTTTCACCATGCCTGGACCACCTGTTGCTAAGATCAGGTTAATGTCAGGGTGGTGCATCAGCGCATTGGACAGCTCAACAGAAGGGGAGTCAATCCAGCCAATAATATCTTTTGGAGCGCCAGCTTCAATGGCCGCATTCAATACAATCTCAGCTGCACGGTTGGTCGCAATTTTAGCGCGAGGATGTGGAGAGAAAATAATGGCGTTACGCGTTTTTAAGCTAATTAATGATTTAAAAATTGCGGTCGAGGTTGGGTTAGTGGTTGGAACGATACCACAGATAATACCAATCGGTTCAGCAATGGTGATGGTACCAAAGGTTGGATCCTCAGAAAGAACACCACAGGTTTTTTCATCTTTATAGGCGTTGTAGATATACTCAGAAGCGAAGTGGTTTTTTATCACTTTATCTTCAACAATTCCCATGCCTGACTCTTCAACCGCAAGTTTTGCTAATGGAATTCGTGCATCAGCAGCAGCAAGGGCAGCGGCACGGAAAATACGATCCACTTTCTCTTGAGAGAAGCTGGCAAATTCACGTTGAGCTTTTTTGACACGAGCAACAAGTTCATTGAGTTCAGTAACGTTTGTTACGGACATATAGATTACTCCTGATAAAGTTAAAATTTTTAAGCCAATGAGCAAAGCATCTAAAAAAAGCTGTTGCGCCTAGAACATCCAAAGTGGCCATTCCAAATAAGTACCTAAAACAACAGTATAGATAAACTTAATAATAATGCTTTTCACCCATGCTAATTGGCTTATAAATTTCAGATAAATAGCTCAAAAAGTAAAAATTAACTGATTGATCACAGCGTTTATCAATTGAGACTAGATTAACAAAAAGGGAATTTAATAAAGTGATCTAAATCACAAAGTATGCAAGCTGACTCCATTCAGCATGCCATTTTTACGGGGTTCATTGATTTGCAAAAAAATGATTAAATTATCGCTAAAAAGAGGTGAATTAATCATCCATTTTTGACTGCTAAGATAATCTGCAATAAATAATTCTATTAAGATGCACAAAATTGTTTTTTAACTAAGGATTTTAGCGATTTCAGTGATAAAATTAGTTCAGGTAAGCGTTTCTTGTTTAAGAATTTTATGAGGGTATTAATGGGTGAGCGCAACATTACTTGATTTATCAGGCTATATTAAATTTTTTATTGGTCTATTTGCGTTGGTAAACCCGGTTGGTATCCTGCCTGTGTTTATTAGTATGACAAACTATCAAACCGTTGCTAGCCGCAATAGAACCAATACGATAGCCAACTCATCAGTCGCAATTATTCTCTGTACATCACTGCTGGTGGGGGACTCGATATTACAGCTGTTTGGTATTTCAATTGACTCATTCCGTATTGCGGGGGGAATTCTGATTGTCACCATCGCGTTATCGATGATCAGCGGTAAAATTGGTGAGGACAAACAGAACAAACAAGAAAAAACAGAAACCGCAGTGCGAGATAGTATTGGGGTGGTGCCGTTAGCGCTTCCGTTAATGGCGGGTCCCGGTGCAATCAGCTCGTGCATTGTCTGGTCATCACGTTGGACTGGCTTGCAGAACTTTATTGGTTTAGCGTTAACCAGTATTTTGTTCGCTTTTTGCTGTTGGCTGTTGTTCCGTTCTGCATCTTTACTGGTTCGTTACCTAGGGCAAACGGGCATCAACGTTGTCACCCGTATCATGGGCCTGCTACTTATGTCATTAGGCATCGAAATCGCTGTAACCGGTGTTAAAGCCATATTTCCAGGACTTTTATAGTGAGCATTATTTAGCCGTCTTACGAGGCGGCTATTCTCATCCACCTTTCCCGTCATTCCATTATTCTTTTCGAATTCAAAATACTCACTCAATTATCTTGGTGTGTTCTATGCAACCAAGCTGTCCTTTACAACCAAAATAATTCCTCTGCGCAATAAATTTGAAATGTGATTATGTGTCGCACTTTTTGCAGAATCAGGCATAAAAAGTAAGGAAATGTGAGCTGCGTAAATTTATTCACTATTCTCATCAGAGATTGTTAATGATATGTTTGGATTATTGTTGATGAAGATTTTAAGAGTTACTTAAGGTTTTTTTATTATCTAATTGTTTTTATTTGAGTATTTAAAAGTTGAGAAAGTGTGTCACCCCTTTCAAATAGGTTCTCTAACTTGCAATGTTAAATAAATGTAATTTTTATAACTTTTTTTTATAAGCTTTCTGAGCAAAATTGAACCTTTAAGGAAAGCTTTTGGCAGTCAAATTAGAAAACAGCTTAGGAAACAGTGACTAGAGCAGTAGTAAATCAACAATATGTAGGCGAACTAAACGTCGTTCAACATACGTTGAAACGTTAACTGTAAAACCGTAACTATGAAATGGAGAAGGCGCAACGATGAAACTTACTACTAAGCACAGTTTACTTTCCTGTCTCATTTTCTCATTAGCAATTTCAGCTCAAGCCTCATCAATCCCCGATAAATCCTCATCAAATAAAACTTCCATAAATAAAATAGTGGTCAATAACGGTTCAGAAGTCACTTCACTCGACCCTCATAAAGTCGAAGGGGTACCGGAAGGCAATATTATTTTAAATTTATTGGAAGGGTTGGTTTACGACGATATTAATGGAGTGGCCGTGCCCGGTATGGCAATGAGCTGGCAGAATGAGAACTACACCACATGGACATTTACCTTGCGAGATGATGCCAAGTGGAGCGATGGCACCCCCGTTGTTGCAGAGGATTTTGTATATAGTTGGCGGCGTTTAGCGGATCCTAAAACTGGTTCGCCTTATTCCAGTTATTTACAAAATGCTTATATTGAAAATGCAGACGCTATTTTAAAAGGTCAAAAACCCAAAGAATCGTTGGGTGTCAAAGCCCTTGATGACAAACATTTGCAAGTTACGCTAAGCCATCCCGTCCCGTATTTTATCGATATGCTTTCCCATACATCAATGAAACCAGTTAACCGTAAAGCCATTGAAAAATATGGTGATAAGTGGACTCAACCGGGTTCCTTTGTGGGTAATGGCGCCTATGTGTTGGATGAGTGGACAGTCAATGAGCGAATTATCATCAAGCGTAATCCGTTATATTGGAATGACGCAAAAACGCAGATTGACCAAGCGACTTTCTTAGCTATTACCTCTGAAGTCAGTGATAACAACCGTTATCGCAGTGGGGAAATTGATATTAGTAATTCAGCTATTCCCCCAACGCTGTTCAAAAAGATGAAAGCGGAAAAGCCGAACGAACTGTATGTTCGTCCGTTTCTGTGTACGTTTTATTATGAAATTAATAACCAAAAAGCCCCGTTCACCGACCCTCGGGTACGCGAAGCCATTAAGTTAGGTTTAGACAGAGAAACCATCACCAATAAAATTATCGATCAAGGACAGACAGTGGCTTACGGTTTTACGCCAACATTTATTCATAATGGTAATTTTGCGGTGCCAGAATGGGCAAAGCTTACGCCACAACAGCGTTATCAACGTGCGAAAGCGTTGCTCGCGGAGGCCGGATATAGCGCCAAAAATCCGCTCAAGTTTACTCTGCTCTATAACACCTCAGATCAAAATAAACAGCAGGCGATTGTGGCGGCATCCATGTGGCAGAAAAATATTGGCGCGGAAGTCACACTGCAAAACCAAGAGTGGAAAACCACACTGCAAAATCGCCATGAAGGGAATTATCAGGTTGCAAGAGCAACATGGTGCGCCGATTACAATGAACCGTCTGCATTCTTAAATTCATTACTGTCAGAAAACAGCAACAATACCGCAGCTTATAAAAATAAAGCCTATGACCAACTGCTATTGGAGGCTTTAACGGCGCCGAATGATCAAGCTCGTCAACAAATTTACCAACAGGCAGAAAGCTTGCTGGATAAGGACTCTGCGCTGGTTCCCGTGTATTACCGTGTGAGTGCAAGGATGATCAAGCCCACAATCGGAGGATTTAAAGGCGAAGACCCTCTTGATCACATGGATATTAAGCGGTTATATATTAATTCTACTAATTAATAATTTTGTAATAAACAAAATAATTGCTTACTGACTCAGTAAGTAGACGCATCAACAACACAACCAAAACAATAGTATGGGAGTAACCAAAATAATGAGCAAATTACTGAATAAGACCTTTGTTGCTTTAAGCGTTGCTGCTGGTGTTATGGCGGCAACGATGGCGACAAGCTATGCCGCAGTTGTTCCTGCTGGCGTGGAGCTAGCCGATAAACAAGTTATCGTACGTAATAATGGCTCCGAGCCACAATCCCTTGACCCGCACAAAATTGAAGGGGTACCTGAATCCCATTTAGCAAGGGACCTATTGGAAGGGATTACGATTGTTGGACCTGAAGGGGAAACATTACCTGGCTCCGCGATTAGCTGGGAAAATAAAGATTTCAAAGAGTGGACCTTTAAAATTCGCGATGGCGCTAAATGGTCGAATGGTGATCCTGTCACTGCAGAAGATTTTGTATATAGCTGGCGCCGACTGGCAGATCCAGACACCGCGTCTCCTTACGCTAGCTATCTGCAATATGCCCACGTACAGAATGTGGATGATGTTATTGCCGGTAAGAAAAAACCAGAAGAATTAGGCGTTAAAGCGTTAGATGATAAAACGTTGGTGCTAACATTAAGCGAAGCCGTACCGTATATTCCCAAATTACTTTCTCACCCATCAATGTCACCAGTGAATAAAAAAGTCGTTGAAAAATTTGGGGCTAAATGGACTCAACCGGGTAATTTTGTGGGCAATGGTGCCTATAAATTGAAAGATTGGACCGTTAACGAACGTATTGTTTTAGAGCGTAGTCCAACCTATTGGGATAATGCACATACAGTCATTGACCAAGTCACCTTCTTACCAATTTCATCGGAAGTTACGGACGTAAACCGTTATCGTAGCGGCGAAATTGATATGACGTATACCAATTTACCTATCGAACAATTTAAAAACATTCAACAAACAATGCAGAAGGATTTGCGTGTAAGTCCATATTTATGTACTTACTATTACGAAATTAATAATGAGAAACCGCCATTTAATGATCCTCGCGTTAGAGAAGCATTAAAACTGTCAATGGACAGAGATACTATCGCTAATAAAATCAAGGGAATGGGTGATATTCCTGCCTATGGTTTTACACCACCATTTACCAATGGTATGAAAACAGAAAAACCGGATTGGTATGCGAATATGACCCAAGAGCAGCGTAATGAAAAAGCTAAACAGTTGCTTGAAGAAGCGGGTTATAATAAGTCAAACCCATTGAAATTTAACTTGTTATATAACACATCAGATTTACATAAACGTATTGCTATTGCCGCATCATCCATGTGGAAGAAAAATATTGGTGCAGAGGTTAAACTCGAAAACCAAGAGTGGAAAACTTTCTTAGATAGCCGTCACCAAGGTGCTTATGATGTCGCACGCGCAGGTTGGTGTGCAGACTATAACGAACCGTCATCCTTCTTAAATATGCTGCTTTCTTACAGCAGTAATAACACCGTACATTATAAAAACAAAGATTTTGATGCCGCGATGAAAAAGACGCTCCAAGTAAAAACAGATGACGAGCGTGCTGATTTATACAAACAAGTAGAACAGATTGTTGACAAAGATTCTGCGATAGTCCCTCTCTACTATTATGTTAACACCCGATTAGTGAAACCTTATGTGGGTGGATATACGGGTAAAGATCCATTAGATAACTTACATACTAAAGATCTGTATATCATCAAACACTAATTACAACAGGCTGGTTCCGCGTGAGCCAGCCATTAGCCTAAATGGCAACAGAAGTAGGAAAGGGCAATGTTTAAATTTATTTTGCGTCGTTTGCTTGAAGCAATTCCGACTTTATTTATTCTCATTACCATCTCATTTTTCATGATGCGACTCGCGCCGGGTAGCCCGTTTACTGGGGAGCGTAAACTTCCACCCGAAGTCATGGCCAACATTGAGGCGAAATATCACCTTAATGACCCAATGTATAAGCAGTATTTCAGCTACTTATTCCAGCTTTCTCAAGGGGATTTCGGTCCTTCTTTCAAATATAAAGACTACAGCGTCAACGAATTAGTTGCGAAAGCCTTTCCCGTATCTGCAAAATTAGGTGCCACCGCTTTTGTGGTCGCTGTGTTATTTGGCGTGACTGCGGGGGTAATTGCCGCATTAAATCAAAATACCAAATGGGACTTTACAGTCATGGGCTTTGCCATGACGGGGGTTGTTATCCCAAGCTTTGTTGTGGCACCACTTTTGGTGCTGATTTTTGCCATTCACTTGAAATGGCTCCCCGGTGGAGGTTGGGATGGCGGTAACGTTACGCACATGATTTTACCAATGGTGGCGCTCTCTTTGGCGTATATCGCCAGTATTTCGCGTATTACCCGTGGCTCGATGATTGAGATCATGCACTCAAACTTTATTCGTACTGCACGCGCCAAAGGATTACCGCTGCGTACCATTATTTTCCGCCATGCGTTAAAACCCGCATTACTGCCAGTGCTCTCTTATATGGGGCCTGCATTTGTGGGGATCATCACGGGCTCAATGGTGATTGAAACCATTTTCGGCTTACCGGGAATTGGGCAGTTGTTCGTCAATGGTGCACTGAACCGCGATTACTCATTAGTGCTCAGCTTAACGATTTTAGTTGGGGTATTGACCATTGCCTTTAATGCTATTGTCGATGTGCTGTATGCCGTCATCGACCCAAAAATTCGTTACTAGAACCGGAGAAACACTATGTTATTAAACAACAAAAATAGTGAAGCTCTGGAAAATTTTTCTGAGCAATTAGATATTGAAGGGCGCAGTCTTTGGCAAGATGCAAGACGACGCTTTATGCATAACCGTGCGGCAATTGTTAGCCTATGCGTGCTATTTTTTATCACGCTGTTTGTGATTTTTGCCCCGATGTTATCGCCATTTTTATATGATGATACCGACTGGGAAATGATGTCAACGCCACCTGATTGGGCGACGGGACACTATTTTGGAACCGATGCTTCAGGGCGTGATTTGCTTGTGCGCGTGGCAATTGGTGGACGAATTTCCTTAATGGTGGGCGTAGCGGCGGCATTAGTCGCGGTGGTGGTCGGCACCTTATATGGCTCACTGGCAGGTTATGTGGGTGGTAAAGTCGACTCCTTCATGATGCGCTTACTGGAGATTTTAAACTCCTTCCCATTTATGTTCTTCGTTATTTTGTTAGTGACGTTATTTGGTACCAATATCCTGTTGATCTTCGTGGCCATTGGGATGGTGTCATGGCTGGATATGGCGCGTATCGTGCGTGGGCAAACATTAGGGTTAAAACGCAAAGAGTTTATTGAAGCGGCGTTAGTCTGCGGTGTTAGCACGCGCCACATTATCCTGCGTCATATCGTACCGAACGTACTGGGTGTAGTCGTGGTTTACGCATCATTATTAGTCCCAAGTATGATCCTGTTTGAGTCATTCTTAAGCTTCCTTGGCTTAGGAACGCAAGAGCCACTCAGTAGCTGGGGAGCTTTACTCAGTGATGGCGCTAACTCTATGGAAGTCACGCCGTGGTTACTGTTGATCCCCGCTGGGTTCCTAGTTATCACGCTGTTCTGTTTTAACTTTATCGGCGATGGCTTACGTGATGCCCTCGACCCGAAAGATCGCTAAGGGGCTAATTTATGGAACATTCAATACACAAAAGCCCTTTATTATTGGTGCAAGATTTAAACGTCACATTTGCGACCCAAGATGGGGATGTGACGGCGGTGAATAAACTCAATTTTGAATTGAGTGCTGGGGAAACGCTGGGAATTGTGGGGGAATCCGGCTCGGGGAAATCCCAAACCGCTTTTGCCTTGATGGGACTGCTGGCAAAAAATGGCCGAGTAGGTGGCTCCGCCATGTTTAATGGCCGTGAGATTTTAAACCTCAAGGAGAAAGAGCTTAACCGCATGCGCGCGGAAGAGATCTCCATGATTTTCCAAGATCCTATGACTTCCCTCAACCCATACCTGAAAATTGGTACGCAGTTATCTGAAGTGTTGATGCTGCACAAAGGGATGAGTAAGAAAGAGGCCTTTGAAGAATCCGTACGTATGCTGGATGCGGTAAAAATGCCGGAAGCGCGTAAACGCATGAATATGTATCCGCATGAGTTTTCTGGTGGTATGCGCCAGCGTGTGATGATTGCGATGGCGCTACTGTGCCAACCAAAATTGCTGATCGCCGATGAACCAACAACCGCCTTGGACGTCACGGTACAAGCGCAGATCATGACCTTGCTGAATGAACTGAAGCAGGAATTTGATACCGCAATCATCTTAATTACCCACGACTTAGGGGTTGTCGCTGGTGTGTGTGACAAGGTACTCGTAATGTATGCGGGGCGCACGATGGAGTATGGCAGCGCACGAGATATTTTCTATCAGCCATCTCATCCATATTCGCTGGGTTTATTAGCGGCAGTGCCGCGCTTAGATGGTGATGACGATAACTTAGCCACTATTCCAGGCAACCCGCCAAACTTATTACGCTTACCAAAAGGGTGCCCATTCTCACCGCGTTGCCAATATGCAAACCAGCACTGTGTAGAGCAAGAACCTCAATTAGCCAGTTTTGCACAATCACGTTTACGTGCCTGCTTTAAGCCTGTGGAGGAATTAGTATGAGCCAAGAAAATAGGCAGGTGCTACTGGAAGTCAATGACTTAAAAGTGCATTTTTCCATCAGAGATAAACAACAATGGTTCTGGCAGCCGGATAAAAGTTTAAAAGCCGTCGATGGGGTGACACTACGTTTATACGAAGGGGAAACCTTGGGTGTGGTGGGGGAATCTGGCTGCGGTAAATCCACATTTGCGCGTGCATTAATTGGTTTGGTGAAATCTACCAGTGGCACGGTGACATGGTTAGGACAAAATTTACTTACCATGAATGATAAACAGTGGCGTAATGTGCGTAGCGATATCCAAATGATTTTCCAAGATCCACTGGCATCCTTAAACCCACGGATGACGATTGGAGATATTATCGCGGAGCCACTAAAAACTTATCATCCGAAGATGCCACAAAAAGAAATCACTGAAAAAGTGAAAAAAATGATGATGCGAGTCGGGCTACTACCCAATCTGATTAACCGCTATCCTCATGAATTCTCTGGTGGTCAATGTCAACGCATTGGGATTGCACGGGCGCTGATTTTAGAGCCGAAATTGGTGATTTGTGATGAGCCAGTGTCTGCGCTGGACGTCTCCATTCAAGCGCAAGTGGTGAACTTACTGCAAGAACTTCAGCGGGAAATGAAGCTTTCTTTAATCTTTATTGCCCACGATCTCGCGGTGGTCAAACACATTTCGGACCGTGTACTCGTCATGTATTTAGGACATGCGGTGGAGCTGGGAACTTACGACGAAGTGTATAACAACCCGCTGCACCCTTATACGCGTGCATTGATGTCTGCGGTGCCAGTACCGGATCCAGATAAGGAAAAAAATAAGCAAATTGAGCTGCTTGAGGGGGAATTGCCATCACCGATTAACCCGCCTTCAGGTTGTGTATTCAGAACCCGCTGCCCAAGTGCGGATGCTGAATGCGCGAAAACCCGTCCATTACTAGAAGGAAGTTTCAAGCATGCAGTGTCTTGTTTGAAAATTGATCCACTGTAATCGGTAAGATTTGCGTTTTATTGTTGTATTAAGGCTCCCTTTATTATTCATAAAGTGGGGCCTTTTTTATGGGGAACAATTTTCAGAAAATTCAAACCTAATTGCTACTTAAAATAATCAGTTAGCTATGATATTAAAGGCAGCGATATTAAAAGCGATGATATTAAAAATAAGTAATTAAAACTGGATAGGATACTAATTGTTAATGAGTGACCACTCGCAGCAGATTCATCAAACATGGATAGCCATCAACCAGCGCTATGCAGATGACCAAATCCAACGTATTCAACAAAAACTCCCCCTTGCTAAGCAAATGGACAGCGATGAAGCGTTGTTCGGAGCGGACAGCCACCATTATCAGCTCAATCCACCTTTGGATATGGCACAGATAGCACAGTGGCAGCGACGTACTGGTGTGCAGTTACCCCAAGAATATGTGCAGTTTATGACGCAATTGGGTAATGGCGGCGTAGGCCCTTACTACGGTATAGAGCGTTTTGAAGACAGTGAAAATCGTTATGATGCAGTGGCATTACCTTGCGTGCTTAGCCCAACCATGAGCAATGATGAGTGGCAAACACTCAGTCACTTAATGGAAAATTGCAGTGATGAAGAGTACGACTTACGGGAAAGTTTGCTTCACCAAGGGCTGTTTTACCTTGGTACTTGCGGCTGTACGTATGACATTCTGCTGGTGGTGACGGGCAAACATGCTGGGCGACTGGTTTATACCCACGAATGGTGTGACTCGCCAACACCGTATCAGTTTGCTTATGAAAGTCATTTATTGGATTGGTATGAACGCTGACTAGATGAAATTATTCAGCAATATGATACTGGCTGGTTTGGGCATCGGATGGGCGGTGATGAAACGACGTTATTCAACCTATTTCATCATGAAGATAATGAAAAAACGAAGCTAGCGGCGCTAGAAGGACTGAAAAAGTTACCGTCATTATCGGAAAAGGGCATTGAGCAACTCACTCGTATATTAGATAACGAAATACTCAACATTTACCATGTGAAGGCACTGGAAGTATTAGCAAAATATTCCGTTGCTGCTTCATCGGACTATTTAGCCCAAACGCTTGAGAGCCAAGATCCTGCGCAAATCAATCGTGGGTTACAACTGATTTATTGGTATCAAAAAGCCGATTTAGCGAAGTTTCAATCGGCTATTTTAGCCAAATTAGCACAGAGCGAGCATGCAGATACGGTGAGTTTTGCGGGGTATATCCTCAAGGAATTACAAGCGGTCAAAGTGGAAGATTTTCAACACTTATTTAGTCATGTGGATGGTCAGATTGCTGTCAGTGCATTATATGCTGCTTCCCACGATGTCAATTTTAGTCAAAAGGTCGCTCACTACTTTGAGTATATGATTGCGGATAAGAGTGAAATTGCATTAACCGCGATCCAAGCTGTCGCGCGTTCACCTGAATTTGCTGATGGGGTGGAACCGTATATTGTGGCGGCGTGGGAAAAATACCCATTAGATAAGAGTGATTATATTCGCAATAATCTGCATCTCTATATTAAGAAACATCATTTGCAGTTGGATTTAGCAGAATAAAGTTTAATAAAAGATGAGGGAATATTTCCCCCATCTTTTATTTTTACTGTTTCCATTCGATATGTTGGAAAGGGTGCTTAGGGTTCCGGCTGATAAGAATTCGTGCAAAGATATCGTCAATCTCATCCTCTGGGCTTTTAGCAAGTCCGATCACCACTTCACTCATTTGCGCTAAAGGTAATCCTTGAGTGGCGAGAATATGCCAATCTTGACTGAATGGCACAATTTCAGCCGCGCCACACTCTTCGAACTGCAAAGCGAAAATCACTTGGTCGGCAGGCTCTAAGTTCTCCATCGCACCTTCAAGGAAAAGGTCATAGGCAATTTCAATGATTTCATCTTCATCGATTAGGTTAATACTTGGGTTCTGGCTCATGACGTTTTCCTAACAGTTAAGCAATGGTGATTATAGTTATTATAATTACAATAATGGGCTAAAGAAGTAGCACAGGCGCTCAATCACACGGTTCCAGAACGGGCGTTGTTCCCATTCTTCAATATCTAAGCGTGTGGAGCGAGCCATATAATCATACTGAACCAGCGTCAGATCGCTACCAAAACTTTTATCGTCAATCACGACTGTAATTTCAAAGTTCAGCCATAAACTGCGCATATCTAAGTTTACTGAACCGACTAAGCTTAATTCCCCATCAACACAGACACTCTTGGTATGCAGCAACCCATCTTCAAACTGGTAAATTTTCACGCCAGCTTCCAATAATTCGGTATAGAAAGAGCGGCTTGCCCAGCGAACTAAGAAAGAGTCATTATGGCGAGGCATGATGATACTGACATCAACACCGCGCATAGCAGCGGTACAGATTGCATGCAGCAAATCATCACTTGGTACAAAGTATGGGGTGGTCATGATCAGCTGCTTACGAGCTGAGAACATCGCTGTCATTAATGATTGCTGGATAAGTTCTTCAGGGAAACCCGGGCCTGAAGCAATCATTTGGGTAGTATGTCCGTTATCTTGCTCGAACGGCATGATATTGCTATCTGGTGGTGGCGGTAAAATGCGTTGTCCTGTTTCCATTTCCCAGTCAAAGGCGTAGACAATCCCTAATGTGGTACTCACTGGGCCTTCCATACGAACTAAAATATCCACCCATTCACCGACACCCGCATCTTGTTTAAAGTAGCGCGGATCCACCATGTTCATGCTGCCGGTGTAAGAGATATAGTTATCAATGACAACGATTTTACGATGCTGGCGTAAATCCATACGGCGCAGGAAAAAACGCATAAGGTTGACTTTTAGAGATTCGACAAACTCAATCCCCGCGGCGCGCATTTTATCGGGATAATCACTGCGGAAAAAATGCCAGCTTCCTGCGGAGTCCACCATAATGCGGCACTTAACGCCACGTTTTGCTGCATTGAGAAGGGCGTCAGTGACTTCATCGACAAGCCCACCTGGCTGCCAAATATAGAACACCATTTCGATAGAGTTTTTGGCATTATTAATATCATTGGCAATGGCTTTTAGTGAGTCTTCGCTGGTGGTCAGTAATTGAATGCGGTTGCCTTTGACGCCTGCAATACCTTGGCGTTTCTCACACAGTTGGAATAATGGCTCAGCAACGGGGCTGTTATCGTTAGCAAAAATGTGTTTGGAGAGGCGTAGATTTTCCAGCCAAGTGGCAACCGATGGCCACATTTGATGAGCTTTATCGATACGACGTCGACCTAAATGGAGTTCACCAAATGCGGCATACGCGATGATCCCCACCAGTGGCAGGATATAAATGATCAGTAACCATGTCATCGCCGAAGTGACGGGGCGACGAGTGACGAGGATACGGACAGTAACCCCAGCAACAATTAACCAATACAGGAAAAACAGTAACCAACTCATTAAGGTGTAGACGGTTGCCATAATGGATAACAAGCCTCACTGACAGAGAGAAAAAAGAGTCGAAAAAAGAAAATATGTCTTATTAAATATAGACTAAGAATAAACATACCAGAATTTAGTAAAAGTTCTGAATAAAAACTGAGTTAAATAGATAAAAGTGCAATTAATGATAAATTAATTGGTTCAACTCCATTTTTTGCGTGATGATTTTGTTTTTTCCTTGATAACTTCCTCTTGGTTCTCGTGAGTAAAGGCATATAATATTTCGCTGTTACGAACACACACCTGATAAGGATTAAAAAGATGAGACGCAGTAGGCAAGAAGTGGGTCGCTGGAGAATGCTAAGACAAGTCGTTCGCCGCCGTCGCCGTTGGTTAGAAAGACACTCTCGCCGCAATATGCACATTTATTCGCTCCGCAAAATGGACATCTATAAACGTCGTCATTCCCTGTTATTTACACAGTGGATTGAGTAAGGGTATTCACGTTTATACTCACATTTTTAACTTTGTTCGCCAAACCTTATTGAATATGATTGCTATTTGCATTTAAACTATTAGCCATATTCAATAAGTAAACGGTGTAGGGTAAAAATTGCATATGCGTGGTATCAGACTGTTAGTCATCATTGCTGTTTCATTATCAATTCATGCGGGCTTGGCTATGGCGTGGATTTTTAATCAACCGAAATTTCCTCAACCTGAGGAGCCAATCTCGATAGCAATGCTTTCCTTTGCTGAACCCGCCGCCACTCCACCAGCCGAAACACAGGCAGAGCCAGAGCCGGTCGTTGAACCTGAACCTATCATTGAACCTGAGCCTGTTGTTGAACCGGCGATAGTCTTACCGCAGAAAAAACCAGAAGTAAAAAAGAAACCTGAACCGAAGAAAGAACCTAAAAAAGAACCGAAAAAAGTTCAAGAGCCAGTTAAACCCGTTGAGAAACAACTGGCGATGAACAAAACGCCATCCACAAATACAGATACTACGCCAAAAGAAGTCACCAACACGCGCGGAACTGATACTAACGTCAAAAATAATGCAACAGCATCTAACCAATCCACGGGGCAACGTGGTCCAAAAGCATTAAGTAAACAAGCGCCTGAATACCCAGATCGCGCTCGTCGTCTAGGAAAAAATGGTTATGTGAAAGTACGCTATGACATCGATGAAGATGGGCGAGTGCAGAATATTGAGTTTGTTGAAGCTTCACCAAAAGGGATGTTTGAGCGAGACGTGAAGCGTGCAATGAACCGTTGGAAATACGAAAAATTGCCAGCGAAAGGTTATATCACTGAAATCTACTTCAAAGTGGATGGCACGGTAAGCCAAGCTTAGCAGTTAGAAAATGTGAAGATCAAAAAAGGGCACTTATCAAAGTGCCCTTTCAGTATATGAATGATTAAGCTTGAGGCTGCGAACTTTCTAATTCGAAGTGTTGCTTATCTTCAGGTAATGCTCGAGGCGTATTGTCATCATTGACCGCCACATAAGTAAATACCGCATCAGTAGCTTGATAGCGCTGACCTACAGGGTGGGTTGCCACTTTTTTCACCCACACTTCAATATTGATAGTGACGGAACTTTTCCCTGTTTTTAAGCAGCGAGCATAACAACAAACAACATCACCAACAGCAACTGGTTTTTGAAATTTAATGCCATTGACTGCCACTGTTACTACGCGACCCAGAGCAATTTCTTTTGCTAAAATCGCGCCGCCAATATCCATTTGAGACATTAGCCAGCCACCAAAAATATCGCCATTCGCATTGGTATCTGAAGGCATTGCCAAAGTACGTAAAACGAGTTCACCGTTAGGTAATTGCATATCAAACTCTTTATTAAAAGGAATTAAACACTATGATTTTGTTGCTCATTTATAGCAAACAAACATAAGTATAGTAAACCGCTAGAGTACATCCAGTCACAGATAATTGTAACAAATCACTGTGATAGGCATAAAAAAGCTGCGAAAGTGCGCAGCTTTTTTATCATCATAATAATTCGAAGAAATAAATTACTCTTCTGGCTTTTCTGCCTGAGGCTCTTTAGTCATGTGTTTGAAAATATACACCACACTAAGGATCGTAAAAATTAAGGTACCAGCCGTCAATCCAAATACTTTAAAGTTGACCCAGACACTCTCAGCCATCCAATAAGCCACGTAAATATTAATAACAGCGCAAGCAACAAAGAAAATACCCCAAGCAGTATTTAATTTTAACCAATAACTGTCTGCTAATTTAATTTCTTGGTTGCTACCCAGCATTCTTTGAATGAGTGGTTTTTCTGTAAACCATTGGCTCGCAAACAAAGCAATACCAAAAAGAGCATAAATAATGGTGACTTTCCATTTGATAAAGTCAGCGCTATGAAATAACACCGTTAACCCTGCAAATACCATCACAATCGCACAGGTGATTTTTGCTACTCTTTCCACTTTTTTATAAATAAAGTAAGTGACCAATAAGGAAATCGGGGTGGTTATCAGTAATGATTGGCTAGCAACATAAATATCGTATTGCTTATAAAAGAGAAAAAAGATAACCAAAGGAATAAAATCAATAAGTTGTTTCATAACGGTGGATTCAGATCCTTAACGTGAACATAATCAGCTTAAATGGAGTCAATTCAAACAGAGTCAACTTAAACGTAGTGGCGTAGTTTAACTGATTTTGCGCAGATTGTTAAAAGTTTGCTCTCTTTTACCAAGAATTAAGCCTGTAAACCAATCAAATTTGCACTATTTTACCCTTATTTGACTTAGTCCTAGATAAACTTTAATAGTTCGGATATAAATAGTCTACGTAAGAAATTAACTGATTAATTTTTAGAGATTTTTTCCATGATAAAGGCGCGATTATTTAATCTGATGCCCGGTTTACAAACCTTTAGTCAATATCAATTGACGAACTTGGGGCCGGATGTGAAAGCGGGGCTGTCGGTCGCCGCCGTGGCGCTGCCTGTGGCAATTGCTTATGCTGAACTCATGGGGATCAATGCCATTGTCGGGCTATATGCCTGTATTTTACCGATGCTGATGTATGCATTGTTTGGCACCTCTAAACAATTAATCATTGGACCGGATGCGGCAACCTGTGCGGTGATTGCCGCTGCCGTTGCGCCTTTAGCGATGGGGGATGAAAATACCCGTTGGCAATTAATCATTGTAATGAGCTTAATGACGGGAATATGGTGCTTGATTGCGGCACGTTTTCGTCTGGGAATGTTTGCCGATTTTTTATCCGGACCGATTTTACAAGGGTTATTAAATGGGGTCGCACTGACCATTATTGTTAGTCAGCTAGGGAAAATTTTTGGTATTGATTCGCTTCCATCTGGGTTTATCGAGCGTTTAGTGGCATTACCGCTTGCGCTACCAGAAACCCATATTCCGACATTAACGGTGGCGGTATTAACGCTAACGGTGACGATGACCATCAAACGGGTACGCAGTAAATGGCCTTCACTGTTAATTGCGATGGTCTTGGCAACGAGCGCCAGCATTATTTTCAATCTTGAGCAATATGGCATTAGTACCGTCGGTAATCTGGGTAATGGATTACCCTCGATAGCAGCACCGGATTTTAACCCCGGCTTATTGCGGGATTTGGTGACGCCATCTTTAAACTTAGCGGTGATCAGCTTTGTGAGCTTTATGATGACGGCGCGAAGCTTTGCCAGCAAAAATGGTTATACCGTGGATGCAGACCAAGAGCTGCGCGCCTTAGGCATGGCGAATATCGCGTCTGCATTATCTCAAGGATTTGCGGTAAGTGCGGCCAGTAGCCGAACTGCTGTAAACGATATGATGGGCGGCAAAACGCAGATGGTATCGGTCATTGCTGCGCTCACTATTTTGGTGGTGTTGCTGTTTTCAATGGATCTGCTGGGTTATATTCCGATGCCCGCATTAGGGATGGTGCTAGTGGTCTCGACGTTTTCACTGATTAGCTTTCGCAGCATTTATGCAATGCGTAAACGTAACCGACAAGCCTTTTTCTTATGCGTTTTCACACTTTGCGCGGTGCTTGTGGTCGGCTTGATCAGCGGCGTGGGCTTTGCCGTGTTATTAGGTTTGCTGCAATTTTTGCGGGTGATATTCCGCCCAACAGATCAATTATTAGGGGTTGATGAACAGGGCATGTTGCATTCTATGAACCCTGATAATGATATTCAGGCGGTTGAAGGGGTTCTGATTTATCGTTTTAACTCACCGTTGACTTATTTCAATGTGAACTATTTTAAAGATCGCTTAAACAAGCATATCGATAGCCAGCGTAAACGTCCGGCGTGGGTCATTGTGGATGCCGCCGTTAGCTTCACCCATAACGACGTGAGCGTCTTCTCTGCACTTAACGAGCTTGTGACGTCATTAAAAGCGAAAGGGGTAACGCTGGTGTTGGCTGGGCGAAGAACATCCCTAAACCGTTGGTTATCACAAAATAAAATTAGCCGTTCTGATGATGATTTATTGGTGGTGCCAGATATCTATTTCGCTATCCGCTTGATCCAAAGTAAGCAGCATATTCAGCAAAAAAGTGTTGAAGAACGCAAGGAGAGTGAGGAAGGAATCGTCGATAATAAATTGTCAGAGTAATGGTTTCGATAGAATGAAAAACAAAAGGGCGTCACTTTGAAGAGATGCCCTTTTTAGATCATTAAATCTGTCTATATTTATGCGTTTTTGCTGCTCAGCATATATAAACGGAAAAAGTAAATTAAGGCAAAAGCGGCAATCATGTTGTTGATCAGGAATGAAATACCATTGACCACAATATGATTCAGTTGCAGGCTGCTTAACAGCATACTCACTAACATTTGCGTTGCCATCCAAATTAAAATCATTGGGGCAGCGATACGCCAATTGGCAAACGCCAGCTTCCAGCTTCTGCCCATGGCATTAAATGGATTCACTTTTTCATTCATTAAAATGGCAGGGGCAAGAGAAAAGCCAATCGCCAAAATCAGACCAGGAAGTACCATCAGGGTGATACCCAGCTGAATTAATAACGAACAGATAATTAGCAGTAGGAACATCGCAGGGGCTTTAGGTAATGATGAAACCAGTGCTTGAGTCCCGTTCACAGCTTCACCACGAGATAAATTGGCGATATAAGAAAGCACGCCGCACATCAGTACCAAACTTCCCAATGCTACGGATAAAATCAAGCCCATAGACACACGCAGAATGCTGTTTTTCTCGTCTTCAGGTAAGTTCAGTACCCAATTCTGTAACCCTGCATTACCCGCTTCAAGTAGCTGGTTCTGCGCTTCAAGTAACACGCCAATCATCCGTTCATTAGGAATTAACATTGCGTAGACAATCACGCTGATTGCGGTGGCGATTAACACAATGGTGAAGAGGCCATTCAACTGGTTTTTAAAAAAGTTGATGCTGTCACGAAAGAGTGAGTTGGCCGAAATGGACATGTAACTGCTCCTATCTACAAACGGAATAAAAATTTGACGGTGATTGTAACTGAGTATCGGACGTATAGGTAGAGAAAGATAAGAAAAGTCTGGGAGTTAGCCTAAATAGGTGCGCTACTCAATAAATGGGTGTGTCTCTATTAATAAAGAATAATCCTAAAGGTGTATTTTAAATATATATTTAAATCGCGATTTAATTAGCCATTAATATAAAATCATTTCTTATTTTAATAGTTATTTCATGAAAATTGATTCAAATCAAAATAGAAAAAACCAGTAATGGAATAATAAACTCAGCTTTATTACGAAATATATAAATTAGCAAAAGATGTGATCTTGATTTGAATATTAAATTTAAGAATAGGCTATATTTTGCTAAATAATAAACATAGGAATGGGATTGACAATGAAAAAACTCACTGCGCTTGTATTGGCTGCTGCAACTTTAGCTCCAGCAGCTTCATTTGCTCATGAAGCTGGCGACTTTTTATTCCGTGCAGGTACGGCAACTGTAAGACCAAATGTTGGCGGGGATGATGTTAAACTAGGCAATGCTAATTTAGGCCATTTTGATGCAAATAATAATACCCAATTAGGTTTAACTTTCGGTTATATGATCACCGATAATATTGGTGTGGAATTATTAGCAGCAACTCCGTTTGAGCATAAAGTTGGCACTGGTCCAACAGGAAATATCGCAACAGTTAAACACTTGCCACCAACTCTGATGGCTCAATATTACTTTGGTGGCAAAGAAGATAAACTGCGTCCTTATTTAGGTGCAGGTCTTAACTATACTTTCTTCTTTGATGAGAAATTCAATAGTACTGGTAAAGCTGCGGGTCTGTCTGACCTAGACCTGTCAAGCTCTTGGGGCTTTGCAGCGCAAGCCGGTATGGACTACATGCTTGATGAAAACTGGATGTTAAACGCCTCTGTTTGGTGGATGAATATTGACACTGACGTTAAATTCAAAGCTGGTGAAGACCGAGTTAAAGTTGATACTCGTTTAGACCCATTTGTATTTATGTTTGGTGTGGGTTACCGCTTCTAATTTCTCAAGGACTTCAGCAAGTTTATTCTTGCTAGCTAATGGATTAGAAAGCAGTAAAGAAATCCGGGAATATATTCCCGGATTTTTCGTTTTTAGAGAAGAAAGAATATAACGAATAGAGCGTGCAATGTTAAATTACTTATATTTTATTTAACATTAATTTCACAACACCAAAAAAGACTAATAATCAGAGTGCAAATTTAATTCTATAATTAAATATCAAGATAGATATTTAAACTAAATTAGTCTGAATGACTTTACCTAATATATTTTAAATATTATCTGTGAAGTGGAATTTTGATAGAAACAATTGAATGCGTTAACGGCTATTTGAAATAAAAAAAGCCATCAAAATATGGATGGCTTTCTGACGCAATGAAGAAAATAAATTAAGGTGACTATTTTTGTGTGGCGGCTTTCATATTTGCCACAAACTCCGTTAATTTACTGAGCATCTCTTGTGGACGTTGTAGGTTATTTTCAATGATTTTTACCACAGCGGAACCTGATATTGCCCCCGCAGCCCCATTACGAATTGCCTCAGCCACTTGAGCAGGCTCTGAAATACCAAATCCTTGAAGCGCGGGCGCTGCGCCATATTGAGTTAATTTGCTCACTAAATGGGTTAATGGCATTTGCGCTCGCTGCTCTGTGCCAGTGACGCCAGCTCGAGAGAGTAAATACGTATAACCTTGGCTATGTTCTCCTATCTCTTTTAGCAGTGCGTCATCCCCATTCGGTGGGCAAATAAAGATAGGGGCGATGCCGTGGGCGATGGCTGATTCACGGAACGGCTTTGATTCACGCATTGGCACATCGGCAACTAAAACGGAATCTACGCCAGCCTGTTGGCAACGTTGGTAAAAATGGTCGATACCATTGGTGAAAACCAAGTTAGCGTATACCAGTAAGCCTATCGGCATATCGGGGTGTTTGGCACGAATACGCGCTAATAATTCAAAGCATAACGTCGGTGTGATATCGCTTTTAAAGGCACGTAAATTGGCATTTTGAATTGTCGGGCCATCCGCTAACGGGTCAGAGAAGGGGATGCCTATCTCTAAAGCATCCGCACCACCTGCAATTAACGCATCGACAATTTTTAAAGAAATCTCAGCATCAGGATCGCCTAACGTGACAAAGGGAACAAAAGCGCCTTGATTTTGTTGGTTTAAACGCTGAAAAAGTTGAGTATAACGCGTCATTAGATTTCCCCTTTGCTGGTCAAAATATCATGTACCGTAAAAATGTCTTTATCACCACGACCGGATAAATTGACAATTAACAACTGCTCTTTATTTGGATTTTGTTCTGCCATTTTGAGGGCGTAAGCCAGTGCATGAGATGACTCTAATGCAGGAATAATCCCTTCTTTGCGTGACAGCAATTTAAAGGCGTTTAGCGCTTCATCATCGGTAATCGAAACATATTCCGCACGACCAATACTGTTTAAGTGCGCATGTTGAGGCCCCACAGATGGAAAATCTAATCCCGCTGAAATGGAATAAGATTCTTCAATCTGCCCCTCAGAGGTCTGCATCATTGGGGATTTCATGCCGAAATAAATCCCAACACGACCATGTTTTAATGGGGCGCCGTGTTGCCCTGATTCAATACCGTGACCGGCAGGCTCAACCCCAATTAACCCGACGCTTTCTTCAGGAATAAATGACGCGAACATACCGATAGCATTGGAACCGCCACCAATACAGGCGATCACCGCATCCGGTAGGCGACCTTCTTTATCTAAAATTTGCTGTTTTGCTTCATCACCGATCATGCGCTGAAATTCACGCACAATGGTCGGATATGGGTGAGGACCCGCCGCCGTGCCTAATAAATAGTGTGCGGTTTCATAACTGCCAGACCAGTCTCTTAGCGCTTCGTTACAGGCATCTTTTAGGGTAGCTGAGCCGCTATGCACTGGGATCACTTCGGCGCCCATGAGCTTCATGCGGAACACGTTCGGAGATTGGCGTTCAACGTCCTTTGCACCCATGTAGATACGGCACTTCATATTTAATAAGGCGCAAGCAAGGGCGGTAGCGACACCGTGCTGACCTGCACCCGTTTCAGCAATAATTTCATTTTTACCCATACGTTTGGCGAGTAATGCTTGACCCAACACCTGGTTGGTTTTGTGCGCGCCACCGTGAAGTAAATCTTCGCGCTTTAAATAAAGCTTAGTTTTAGTACCGGCTGTCAGGTTGCGGCACAGGGTTAATGCCGTTGGACGACCTGCATAGTTTTTAAGTAGGTCATGGAATTCAGTTAGGAACGCAGGGTCATTTTGTGCGTCAATAAAGGCATCTTCTAGCTGGTTCAATGCTGGGATCAAAATTTCTGGGACATATTGCCCACCAAACTCACCGAAATAGGGATCTAATTTGCTCATTCTTTATTATCCATTTTAAGTTTATATGTTCAGTATGATTAATATGGCTTTGTGCTAAATCGCCATACGGGCTGATTTCAATGCATCAAAGACTTGGTTTAATTTTTGTTCGGATTTAATACCCGGTTCGATTTCAATGCCAGAGTTAAAATCAAGCCCATTGCAGACGAGTTCGGCCGCTTGCTGGCAGTTTTCAGGGTTAAGTCCGCCAGCCACCATCAGTTTGTAGCCGCTATTTGTGGGTATTGATGACCAATCAAAGGTTTTTCCTGTGCCACCAGCGCCGTTGTCTAATACCAGTAAATCAATTAACTCAGGGTCATAATCGGCGATCTGGCTATCAGCCATATTCAGTGCTTTCCAAATGTGGCAGTGAGCGGGCAACATTTCACGTAATTGTGCCATGTAAGTATTATCTTCATCGCCATGGAGTTGAACTGCATGTAGCGCCAATTGTTGGGCAATATGTGCTACAAAATCCGCGGATTGATTACGGAAAACGCCCACAAATTTAAGTGGTGCAGCATGAATAATTTGCTTTGCCTGTGACAGCGTCACTTTACGGGGGGATTTTTCAGCGAAAATCAGTCCACCAAAATTGGCTCCTGCGGCAAATGCAGCTTTCGCATCTTGCTCTCGGGTTAAACCACATACTTTATGTTCACCAATCAGCAGGTTACGCAGTGCTTGTGGTAAATCCGCTTGCTCCATCAAGGCGCTACCGATTAAGAAACCGTTGGCGACATCCGAAAGGCTTTGAATATGTTGATGTTGAAGAATACCCGATTCGCTGATCACCACGGTTCCTGCGGGTAAACGCGGTGCGAGTTGACGAGTACGATTTAAATCGATGGACATATCGCGCAGGTCGCGGTTGTTGATCCCAACCACTTTGGCTTTCAATACTATCGCACGCTCCAGCTCTTCGTCGTTGCTCACCTCAGTGAGTACGCCCATATTCAGTTGGTGTGCAACATCGGCAAGGGCAAGGTATTGTTCATCATTTAATACGGACAGCATTAATAAAATGGCATCCGCCTGGTAATAGCGAGCAAGGTAAATCTGATAAGGGTCAACGATGAAATCTTTGCACAGAACGGGTTGTTTCACGGTATTGCTGACGATGGTCAAATAATCCATTTTGCCTTGAAAATATTTTTCGTCAGTTAAAACTGAAATCGCAGAAGCATAAGGGGCATACATGCCCGCAATCACGGCAGGATCGAAATCTTCACGGATAAGCCCCTTGGATGGAGAAGCTTTTTTGCACTCTAAAATAAACACAGGGCGCTTCGCTTGTAAGGCTGAGTAGAAATTTCGTTGCGCAGGTTGCACTTCAGATTGAAAACTTGCCAGCGGTTGACGCTGTTTGCGCTCTACTAAATAGGCAAATTTATCATCCACAATCTTTTGTAATACAGTGCCTTTCATCTTAGTGCTCCCTTGCAGCTAGTGCTAGAACGCGGTCAAATGCTTTACCGCTACGAATAATATTGAGTGCGTGCTCGCTGTTTTCTTTTAAATCTTCGTAGCCATTAATGCGTAACAACATGGCGACATTTGCGGCGACAGCAGCTTCATGAGCCGCTTGACCATGACCTTGTAATAATTGTGTCAGTAGAAAACGGTTTTCATCTGGGGTACCGCCTTCCAAATCTTTCAGCTGATAAGGCGCTAAGCCAAAATCTTCAGCTGTCAGAGTATATTGCTGAACCTCACCATTTTTTAACTCGGCGACATGGGTTGGTGCATGAAGTGAAACTTCATCCATCCCTCCACTATGTACCACAGCAGCGCGGGTAAACCCAAGCATTTGCATGGTTTTTGCTACCGGTTCAACCAATGAATCTTGATAGACGCCCACTAATGCTAACGGTGGGCGAGCTGGGTTAATTAATGGGCCCAGAACATTAAATAAAGTACGGGTTTTTAATTGGCTACGCACAGGCGCGGCATGGCGGAATCCACTGTGATATTGCGGCGCAAATAAGAAACATAAGTCTAATTCGTCTAACGCATCACGGGCACTTTGAGCGCTTAAATCTAAAGCAATGCCAAAGGCGGCGAGCAGATCCGATGAACCTGAACGACTGGAAACGCTGCGGTTGCCGTGTTTCGCGACTTTGATCCCGCATTCTGCCGCCACAAAGGCGCTGGCGGTGGAAATATTAATACTGTTGGCGCCGTCTCCCCCTGTGCCGACAATATCACTAAATTGATAGTCAGGGCGTGGGAAAGGTTGGGCATTTTCTAAGCATGCCAGTGCTGCACCGGCAATTTCTTGCGGTTGTTCTCCGCGCATTTTCATGCTGATCAAGACGGCAGCAAGTTGGGGCTCAGTGAGTTCACCTTGAATAATTGCGTTAAATAAATATTGGCTCTCTTGTTGAGTTAACGCTTGCGCCTTAAATAATTTATCGTAAATGTTTTGCATGATTGGCTCTCTGTGTCCCATTAGTGCGAATGTGATGTTGTTTTGTTGGGGGAAGAAAGCGCCCATGCCACCGTATTTTCTAACAACAATTTTCCTTGGGTGGTTAAGATGGATTCGGGGTGAAACTGGAATCCACACACTCGCTGTTCATCATTGCGTACCGCCATGACCATGCCATTGGATTGTGCGCAAATAGTTAATGATTCAGGGATTTGGCTACCCACTAAAGAGTGATAGCGAGCCACTGAAATAGGGTTTTCTAAGCCGGTAAACATGGCTTGTTCATCGTGGGTCGCCATTGATGCTTTGCCGTGTAAAATTTCACCCGCAGGGGAGACTGTTCCGCCATAAGCTTCAACAATGGCTTGATGCCCCAAGCAGATGCCAATCACAGGAATGGTGCCTATTACCGACTTAAGTACTTCCGGCATACAGCCCGCGTCACTGGGTTTTCCAGGGCCTGGTGAAAGGACTAAAATCGCATCATCGAGTTGATTCAATACGGATAAAACATGTGCCGCATTAACGGTGTTGCGGTAGATCACCACGTGGTGACCACCAGCACGTAATTGGTCGACCAAGTTGTAGGTGAAGGAGTCGACATTATCGAGTAGTAAGATATTAGCCATTAAAATAACTCCTCAACTTGGTGGGCTTGGGCAATGGCGCGGATCACTGCGCGGGCTTTATTACGAGTTTCGTCGGCTTCACCTTGTGGAGAAGAGTCGAGGACAACACCTCCGCCAGCTTGAACGGTGGCAATGCCGTTTTCGACATACGCGGAACGAATAACGATGCAAGTATCAAAGTCGCCTTTACCATTAAAGTAACCCACAGCGCCGCCGTAAGAGCCTCTGCGCTCTTTTTCACATTCTGCGATCAGTTGCATCGCTTTAACTTTCGGCGCGCCGGTTAATGTCCCCATATTCATACAGGCTTGATAAGCATGGAAAACATCTAAATCGCTGCGTAAAGTGCCAACAACATGGGAAACTAAGTGCATTACAAAAGAGTAGCGGTCAACTTTGGTCAGGTTGGCAACATAGCGGCTGCCTGCTTCACAAATTCGTGCTAAATCATTACGGGCTAAGTCCACCAGCATGATGTGTTCGGCAAGCTCTTTTTCATCGGTACGCATAGCCAGTTCAATGCGGCTATCTAAATCTAAGTCGATATTTCCTTGCGCATTGCGACCACGAGGGCGGGTACCTGCAATTGGGTAGATTTCCACCACGCGAGTTTGTTTGCTGTATTTCAAGGCGCTCTCTGGTGAAGCACCGAACAGGGTGAAATCGTTGTCTTGCATATAGAACATGTACGGGCTTGGGTTTTGCGCTTTAAGTTTTTGATAGGCAATCAGCGGCTGCGCACATGGCATACTGAATTTGCGTGATGGGACGACTTGGAAAATATCACCGCGGTAGATGGCTTCTTTTAATGTATTGACTACACGCCCATATTCTTCATCGTTTTTATTGATAGTGACGCTGAAGTTGTCTTGTTCACCCAGAGGTAATGCGGGTAAGTAAGGGCGGCACGCAACGATAATGTCGCTGTGGCGTTGTTTTACTTGTTCGACGATGTGGGTATCGGCTGTAAATAACAGGCTTTTTAAGCGCGCGGCTTGGTTTTGATGGTCTATCACTAAATAGTGTTCAGCGACGAAAAAGCAGAAATCAGGGCATTGGTTTGTGGCTGCGACTTCTGGTAATGCTTCAAAATTTGCCACTAAGTCATAGGCAAATAATCCGCCCATAAACAGGATTTCGGGTCTCGGGAAGTGGGCTTGAGCCAGTGCAGGCAATGCGCGTAATACATCCAAACATGATGCGCTTTTTAAACGGCTATCTTCATCTAATTGGCTTTCGGGTTGAGCAAAGTTGACGGTCAGATGATTTGTGGTTAAATCGCGAGAAATCGCTTTTTCGGCTAATTGCGCATGAATTAAAGGTAATAGGGCTTGGCCATTTTCAGTTAAGGCTTCAATTTCAACCCGTTGACCAAATGCACGGATGCGTAATGCGCTATCGATGATTAATAGGCTTTGTAAATTGGCTTTGTTGTTGACTTCAGCCGACTCTAACAGCATGGTAGCGGCTTTATTCTGGCACAGGTGATTAAATAACAACGTAGGATCAGGTTGATAGTTAATTGGGCTATCCAGATGATTAAAATGTGCTAATGTGGTGTTTTGTTTGTTCATTTTGCTGCCTTAAGCTAATTTTAGACGTAAAAAAACCCGCTGGTTGAGGGCGGGTTCGGCACTGAGGCATTAACAATTTATGCGCGTGCGGCTTCCGCCCAATTTGGGAAGTCGCGCCACCAACGATTTGATAAATTGAAAACAGTCATACATGCCTCACTGGATAAACAAATTAAGTTTTAAATGCTTTTGAATACTAATTCTTTTGAATACAGTGCAATCTTGCGTACTAGTAAACTGGATCGCGCGATTGATGTCAATAGCTGTTTGTATTTATTTTTAATTTTCGTTAAGTCGAAAAGGGAGAAGGTAACAATATGTCGCAAGATTCGACGCCAATAATGACTCGCTATGACTTACATAGCCATACGAATGCATCAGATGGAGAGCTACCTCCCGCTGAGTTAGTCGAACGTGCGATAGCAATGGGTGTGAATATTTTATCAATCACGGATCATGATACTTGTGATGGTTTAATCGCCGCCAAAGCGTATCTTGCTGATAATTCACGCCCATTAACATTAGTTAACGGGGTTGAAATTTCTACCCTGTGGGAAAATATTGAAATTCATATTGTTGGGTTGAATTTTTCACCGAGCCATCCTGCGATGGATGCATTACTCTCGCAACAATCACAACGTCGCCTAGAACGCGGAATTGAGATAGGTCGTCGCTTGCAAAAGGCGGGAATTGACGATGCGTGGGAAAATGCTCAAGCGATTTCAGGTGGTGGACAGGTCACACGTGCGCATTTTGCGCAGTATATTGTTAAAATTGGCAAAGAGAAAACCATCAATAATGTGTTTAAGCGCTATCTGGCAAAAGGAAAAACCGGCTATGTGCCTGCTCAGTGGTGCAGCATTCAAGAAGCCGTGGATGCCATTCATCAATCTGGCGGTGTCGCGGTTCTGGCGCATCCATCAAAATATCAATTATCGAATAAATGGTTAAGACGCCTGATCGATCACTTTAAAGCCTGCCAAGGGGATGCGATGGAAATTTCTCATTGCCAGCAACCGGCGAATGAGAAGCGATTTTTAGGGGAATTGGCGCAAGAGGCTAACTTGAAAACCTCTGTTGGATCAGACTTCCATCGTCCTTGTTCGTGGATTGAGTTAGGGCGGAATTTATGGCTCCCTGATGATGAGCAAGCCGTTTGGACCCTCTGGGATAAAGTGAATTGACGGGCAGCTAAAATCCTCTAGTTTGTAAGAATATTACCTAATTCGTTGATGGATCACGGTTTGGGTGTAAAATAATCTGTATATGAATTATTTTGTTGAGTCACAATATTATTTGATAAGGGTAATATTGTGACTGTTGTGTCTTATAAGCGCCGTTGTGTTTTATAAGAGTCGTTTTGTTTTGTAGGAAATAGATAGATAGTGCCATTTTTAGGTCGTTCACCGGATGATGCTGTCGATACTCAACTATAGAGGTCACTATGAGCCAGTTTTTTTATATCCATCCGGACAACCCTCAGGCAAGGCTGATAAGCCAAAGCGTTGAGATCCTGAATAAAGGCGGTGTTGTCGTCTACCCAACAGATTCAGGTTATGCCATTGGTTGTCGTTTAGAAGATAAAAATGCCCTAGAACGTATTTGCCGTATCCGAAAATTGGATGCGAACCATAACTTTACCTTGATGTGCCGTGATCTATCCGAAATCTCTAATTATGCCCATGTGGATAACACCGTATTTCGTTTAATCAAAAACAATACACCGGGTAATTACACCTTTATTTTAAAAGCTACCAAAGAAGTGCCTCGTCGTTTGATGAATGAAAAGCGTAAAACCATTGGGTTACGCGTACCATCAAACCCTATTGCCCGCGACCTGTTAGAAGCGGTGGGTGAGCCATTAATGTCCACTAGCTTGATTTTACCGGGAGATGATTTTACCCAATCTGATCCAGAAGAGATCCGTGACTTACTGGATAAACAAGTGGATTTAGTGATCCACGGTGGTTACATCGGGCAAAAACCAACCACAGTCATTGATTTTACCGACGACACACCAGTTGTCGCCCGTGTCGGAACTGGCGACCCAACCCCATTTGAATAAGCCAGTCTTCCTTGAAGGTGCATTCTTTCAGGAAAGACGATTAGTCATAGGGGATCACAATAAACCTGTGTATAATGCGCAGGTTTTCAAATTCATCACTTTTTGCCGATGACGCAAGACTTGTTAATTGAGTGAGGCGTGTTTTAATCGTGCAAAAAGCTATTTGACGCCTGTGAAGGCGACAGTTGAGGATCTCATGAGTTCTAAACCGCAACAAACTGAAAAGTTACAAAAAATTCTTGCCCGTTCAGGGCATGGCTCCCGCCGAGAAATCGAAGGCCTATTGAAAGAAGGCCGCATTAGTGTTGATGGCAAAATGGCAACATTGGGTGACCGTGTTGAAGTCAAAGCCTCCACAAAAATTCGTCTTGATGGTCGTGTCTTAGCGATAAAAGAGCCAGAAAAAGAAATTTGCCGCGTGATGGCATACTACAAACCGGAAGGGGAATTGTGCACGCGCCATGATCCTGAAGGTCGCCCAACGGTATTTAACCGTTTACCAAAACTGACTGGGGCTCGTTGGATTGCTGTAGGGCGTCTAGATGTGAACACCAGTGGTTTATTGTTATTTACAACCGATGGTGAATTAGCTAACCGCTTAATGCACCCAAGCCGTGAAGTGGAACGCGAATACGCAGTACGTGTATTTGGTGAAATCACGGATGCAAAAATTCGTCAGTTAACCACTGGCGTACAATTAGAAGATGGTCCGGCATCCTTTAAAACTGTGTCGTATCGCGGTGGTGAAGGGATGAACCAATGGTATAACGTCACCTTAACTGAAGGTCGTAACCGTGAAGTTCGTCGTCTATGGGAATCTGTTGGTGTGCAAGTGAGCCGCCTGATCCGTGTTCGGTACGGAGATATTGATTTACCGAAAGGTTTACCGCGTGGTGGTTGGACTGAATTAGGTTTAGAGCAAACTAACTATTTAAGAGAGTTAGTTGAACTGGATGTTGAAACAGAAAGTAAAGTGTCTGTTGAGCGTGATCAGCGCCGCATCAAAGCTAACCAAATTCGCCGTGCTGTGAAACGTCACACTCAAGTGGCATCTCGTCCAGCTGCGAAGCGCCAAACTTCACGCCCAACGGCTAAACGTCGTACTCGAATCTAATCGTATAACGTTATTCGAATGGTTAAAAATAAAGGTTATGGTATTTGCCATAGCCTTTTTTATTTTTGTTTCAGTTAAATAGAATAGCGAAATAATCTGCTACTCTTTTTGAACACTTCAATTATTAATTCATTCAATTTTCATTTATCTAGCAATTGGTTTGTTATCGAAAAATTGACTTAAAATCAAACAATCATTTCCAATAATATAAATAAACTATCCTAATCTTAAATTATTATTTATTGGTTATCTTTTTTTGACTAGAAAACGATAAAGTAAAAACAGGCTGGGTTATTCCACTTATTACTTTTACTTCTTTGTTATTTTGATATTTAAAACTTAAAATACGCCAATTAAGAGTTTATAAGGTATCTGTCACATTATGAGGCTTTTATATTGTACAACTCATCCATCTAATCTATTTTTATCATAATGAAACAATAAAAGGTTTTAATGTTTATGTTATGTGCAAAGTCGGCGAAATATGTAGCACTATTGAGTTTTGGCATAACAAGTTGTGATGTTTATCAACCACATACTTCAGAGAGTGGGCGCTTCTTTTTTAGTAATGACTCGTCGGAAAATTATTCTTTTTTTATTGATAATAAACTGATGGTGATCCCGAAAGTATCAGTGGGTAGCCTACATTTAAAACAAGGCTTGCATTCCATGACAACCGAAGAAGGTCAGCACATTTATTTTATGGTTTACCCTGGTAATAAAGGGGGGATATTAAATCCCCAAAAGCATCTTTATTATTCTTATAGCTTTGTATACGGTAATAATGGAATTCCTTCTATTCATAATAAAACCATACAGGAATTAACTGTTGGTGATTATCGAGTAAAAGGGAGAATTGAGAGTAGTGATGATTTCATTATTGATAATAACGTATTCAACTGTGATTACCCGATCGGAACACGGATCCCTGATGAATTAAATTCGCTAACGACAGTAAGTAAAATAAAAACAAAGTGTTTCTCTTATTCAGAATTAATTACGGCGATTTCTTCGGATGATAAGCAAATGACGCAACTGGTTGTGCGTCAAAATGAACCCGTACAAAACAATACGGTGAGTTTAACATTTGACTATTTTGTCACACTCCCTGTTTTTGAAGATCAGCAAATCCAGCAGTACGCGATGAAAGTGAATACACTGATTCAAGATTACCGAGCATCCTCTGATCCAGAAAAAAAACAGAACTTTTATAATCAGTACCATGTAGCCGTATTGAATATGGCGGAGCTCTATAGCCAATGGGAAACTGGGGATAATTGTCTTGAAGAGCGACAAAAATATTTGCAATTCTTGTCGCAAACTACCGCTATTTTTAGTGCTGGGGTTTTAAAACTGGATGTGGCACCGAAATAGCCTGTGGCAGCTAACGAGTATGTTGCCAAAGGCTACCAATCAATCCCTTTTTGCGCTTTGATCCCCGCATCAAAGGCATGTTTAACAGGGCGCATTTCTGTCACCGTATCGGCAAAATCCAATAGATCACGGTGGCACCCTCTACCCGTAATAATGACGGATTGATTTTCAGGGCGGCAACTTAATGCATTCATTACTTCAGCAAGAGGAAGATAATGGTAACTGACCATGTAGGTTAGCTCGTCTAGGATCACCAAGTCATATTGAGGGTCTTGCAATAATTCCACTGCATGCTGCCAAGTTTCAAGGCAAGCTTGTGTGTCAGTCTGCTTGTTTTGCGTTTCCCAAGTAAACCCTGTGGACATTACATAAAAGGGGACGCCGTGAGGCTCTAAAAGATTGCGTTCGCCATTGTCCCAACCACCTTTAATAAACTGGACAACCGCCACTTTTTTGCCATGACCGACAGCGCGACAAGCGGTGCCAAATGCTGCCGTCGTTTTTCCTTTTCCATTGCCAGTGAAGACAATCAGGATCCCGCGCTCCAGCTGGGCGGCTTCAATTCGCTCATCCACTTTTTGCTTTAAACGTTGTTGGCGTTCTTCGTGTCGGTCTTGGCTCATGGTTTGCTCCGTTACAGTTGATTTTAAGCTTTGATCGGTTTTAAATTGGGCTGAGCGTCCACGCTGGTTCCTGTTTGCTCGGCGCTATCATCACCCATTAAGTATAGATAAGTCGGCATAATATCGGCAGGTGTTTTTAAGGTCATTGGATCTTCACCGGGGGCAGCGCCTGCACGCATAGCGGTACGAGTGCGTCCTGGGTTAATACAGTTAATACGTAATCCAGTGCCTTGATACTCATCGGCTAAGACTTGCATTAAGCCTTCGGTGGCAAATTTAGAGACGGCATAAACGCCCCAATTAGCGCGCCCTTGTTTACCGACACTTGAACTGGTGAAAATCAACGATGCGCGAGGAGCCTTTTCTAGTAAAGGAAGTAATGTTTGTGTGAGCATAAAGCCCGCATTGACGTTAACTTGCATAACGTCATGCCAGAGTTGGGTGGGTTGCTTGCTGATAGGCGCGATATTTCCTAGCAAGCCAGCGCTATGTAATACACCATCTAAATAAGGGTGTTGTTTTGCAATATCGTCAGCGATAACTTGGCAGGTTTTCTCTGTCGCAGTCAGTAAATCAATTACATAGGTTTCTACGGATGCGCGGGTAGAGTCAATAATTTGCTGTTTCACCGCGTCTAATTTTTGCGGGTTACGGCCTAATAAAATGACGGCGGCGCCAAAGCGTGCATACGTTAACGCTGCTTCTTGACCAATCCCGTCGGTAGCGCCAGTAATTAAGATAGTTTTACCCTTTAAAAGATCTTGTCTAGGCTGATAATGAAGCATAATTTTTCCTATCGTCATGAGTCGCGTTGAAGGTTATCATCGCGTAGATTGCACGGGAGGGCAATTTACCACATTTGTTTCATGTCTGTGGTTATTGATAACAGTTTTTTTACTGGTTGTTTATGAACAATCATGCGATCATTTTTTTATTAGCGTTAAATATTAGAAGGATCAACTTGTGGAGTATTTCTCTTTGTACGGACTGTTTTTAGCAAAAGTGGTCACCATTGTAGTCGCCATTGCTGTGATTGCAGTATTTGTATTTGGCGTAGGTATGAGACGTCAAGGAAGTAAAGGCGCGTTAAAAATTACTGACCTAGGTGAAAGTTACCGTGAGCGCCAACGTCAAATGCAGCAGATCAAAATGAATGATTCTGAGCAAAAAGCGTGGTCAAAGGCATTTAAAAAGCAGGAAAAAGCCAAGTCTAAAAATGAAAAAACAGGGGCAAAAATGGGGCAAACTGCCGTTAAAAAGCCTTGCTTATATGTATTAGACTTTAAAGGTAGCATGGATGCTCGTGAAGTTAGCTCTTTACGCGAAGAAATCAGTGCAATTCTGGCAGTTGCTGATCAACAAGATGAAGTTTTACTACGTTTAGAAAGCCCAGGTGGTTTAGTCCATGGCTATGGCTTAGCAGCTTCTCAGTTAATGCGATTGAAAGAGAAAAACATTCCGCTAACGATTGCAGTTGATAAAGTTGCGGCAAGTGGCGGTTATATGATGGCGTGTATCGCGAATAAAATCGTTGCGGCACCGTTTTCTATTATAGGCTCTATTGGTGTTGTGGCTCAGGTTCCGAATATTCATCGCTTATTGAAAAAGCACGATGTGGATGTGGAATTGCACACCGCAGGGGAATATAAACGTACTCTGACGATGCTTGGCGAAAATACAGAGCAGGGGCGTAAGAAATTTGTTGAAGACTTGAATTCAACTCACGAACTGTTTAAAGATTTTGTTCATCAAAATCGCCCATCTCTTGATATTGCAGCGGTGGCAACAGGCGAATATTGGTATGGAACGCAAGCGCTAGAGAAAGGGCTAGTTGACCAAATTGGTGTTAGTGATGATTTGATCATCAACGCAATCGAAACCAAAGAAATTATCAGCATCCGTTTTGTGATGAGCAAGAAAATGGTAGATCGCTTTACCAGTAGTGCGGCAGAGAGTGCGGATAAGCTATTATTACGCTGGTGGCAGCGTGGGCAAAAGCCGCTTTTATAAAAAAGCCAATAATGTTCACTGAATATTCATGACACAATATTTATGTTGAACTACCCTTAAAAATACCGGCTACGAAAGCCGGTATTTTTTTATAACTATTCTGATTCTTGCAGTCGGTACTTATCAGAAAATAGGTGTGCCAAATGCTTATACATATTAAAAGCGGCTGGACTTTTTAGGGATGGGATCCCGTTTTCATCAAGGAAGAATTCGCCTTTGAAAACTAAAACATCGCGATGTTGCTCGACATTATCCACGAACATGCCATCAAGGTACTCATCGTGGTTTTTGATGATTTCGTTGGCTTTTTCAAGCAGTTCTTGCTTTGAAATAGTTTGAATCTCATTGTTCATAGAATGCCTCTCTTGAAAAAATAATTGGTTGCTTCTAGCATTTTATCAGGTACAGTGTGTGTTTTTCAATGCGGCTAAACTGCATTATGTGGTTAAAATCAGTCAACTAGAGCAATTTGTATGTTTTACAAAATAATGTGGCTGATGGATAAAATTCGTTTCGTTACAAATTATTGTGCGAAAAAATATTGATATATTGTGATTGTGTCGCAATATAAAAAAGAGATTCTCATTTTGCGCATTTGAATAGAAAAATGCGCCTTCGTTGATAGTAGGTAAAGGTAAATATGGGTAAAGCTCTTGTTATAGTGGAGTCCCCGGCAAAAGCCAAAACGATCAATAAGTATCTTGGCAGTGGCTACGTTGTAAAAAGCAGCGTTGGCCACATTCGTGATCTGCCGAAAAGCGGCTCTGGTTCACAATCCGGCTCACCAAAGAGTACAGGCTCATCTACCGATAAAGCAAAGACAGACAAAACAAAGAAAGTTAAAAAGGATCCGCAAGAAGCGTTAGTTAAACGCATGGGGATCGACCCTTATCATGGTTGGAAGGCGAATTATCAAATTCTGCCGGGTAAGGAAAAAGTGGTTTCTGAATTAAAAGCGTTAGCCGAAGATGCTGACCACGTCTACCTCGCGACGGACCTTGACCGCGAAGGGGAAGCGATTGCGTGGCATTTACGCGAAGTGATCGGTGGTGATGATTCTCGTTTTAGCCGAGTGGTGTTTAACGAAATCACTAAAAATGCAATTACTCAAGCATTTGAAAGCCCGGGCGAATTGAATATCGACCGTGTTAATGCTCAGCAAGCTCGTCGCTTTATGGACCGTGTTGTTGGGTATATGGTCTCTCCATTATTATGGAAAAAAGTGGCGCGCGGATTATCTGCTGGACGCGTACAGTCCGTAGCAGTAAGACTTATTGTTGAGCGTGAACGTGAAATTAAAGCGTTTGTTCCTGAAGAATATTGGGAGCTCCATGCGGATTTAGCGGATAAAAACGCCGTTAACTTACGTTTAGAAGTGACTTCCCAAGCGGGGAAAGCCTTTAAACCTGTTAATAAAGTCCAAACGGAAGCTGCGGTTAAATTACTGGAAAAAGCACGTTATCAAGTCATTGATCGTGAAGATAAACCAACGTCCAGTAAACCAAGCGCACCGTTTATCACGTCGACACTCCAACAAGCGGCGAGTACTCGCTTAAGCTTTGGTGTGAAGAAAACCATGATGATGGCTCAGCGCTTATATGAAGCAGGTTACATCACTTATATGCGTACGGACTCAACGAACTTGAGCCAAGATGCGGTGAACATGGTACGTGGTTATATTTCCGATAACTTTGGCGCACAGTATCTACCAAAAGACGCCAACGTTTATACCAGTAAAGATAACTCTCAAGAAGCGCACGAAGCTATTCGCCCATCCAGTGTTGATGTATTACCAGATTCACTGAAAGACATGGAAAACGACGCTAAGCGCCTCTACCAGTTAATTTGGAATCAATTTGTTGCGTGTCAAATGACCCCAGCAAAATACGACTCCACCACATTAACGGTGAAAGCGGGAGATTTCGAATTAAAAGCCAAAGGCCGTACGTTACGTTTTGATGGTTGGACAAGAGTCATGCCAGCACTGCGTAAAAATGATGAAGATAAAACATTACCTGCGATTCAAGTAGGTGCTGAATTATCACTGCTGGAATTACTGCCAAGCCAGCACTTTACTAAGCCACCAGCGCGCTTTAGTGAAGCTTCTTTGGTTAAAGAATTAGAAAAACGTGGCATTGGCCGCCCATCAACGTATGCGGCAATCATTTCAACGATCCAAGATCGTGGCTATGTAAAAGTGGAAAATCGCCGCTTCTATGCGGAAAAAATGGGTGAAATCGTTACAGACCGTTTAGAAGAAAACTTTAACGACCTGATGAACTACGACTTCACCGCTCGCATGGAAAACCAGCTGGACCACGTTGCGAATCATGAAGCAGAGTGGAAAGCGGTGTTGGATGAATTTTTCTCTGACTTCAGCAAGCAGCTTGATGTCGCAGAAAAAGATCCGGAAGAAGGCGGCATGCGTACCAACCCAATGGTGATCACCTCGATTATCTGTCCTGACTGTGAACGTCATATGGGAATTCGTACCGCATCCACAGGGGTATTCTTAGGCTGCTCTGGCTATGCATTGCCACCAAAAGAGCGCTGCAAGAAAACCATCAATCTGATCCCTGAAGATGAAGTATTAAACATCCTCGAAGGTGACGATGCAGAAACTAACGCCTTAAGAGCAAAACGTCGTTGTCCAAAATGTGGCACTGCGATGGACAGCTACCTGATTGATAATGGTCGTAAATTGCATGTATGTGGTAACAACCCAGCATGTGAAGGCTATGAAATCGAAGAAGGCGAGTTCCGCATCAAAGGTTACGATGGTCCGGTGATTGAGTGTGATAAATGTGGTTCTGAAATGCACCTGAAAATGGGACGTTTTGGGAAATACATGGGTTGCACCAACGAAGAGTGTAAAAATACCCGCAAGATCTTAAAAAGTGGTGAAATTGCACCACCGAAAGAAGACCCAGTACCGTTACCAGAATTACCGTGTGAAAAGTCGGATGCCTATTTTGTTTTACGTGATGGTGCTGCTGGCGTATTCCTTGCCGCAAACACCTTCCCGAAATCAAGGGAAACACGTGCGCCATTAGTGGCAGAGCTGCAACGATTTAAAGACAGATTACCGGAAAAATTAGCGTACTTAGCGGAAGCACCAGCACAAGACGAAGAAGGTAACCCAACAGTAGTTCGCTTTAGCCGCAAGACAAAACAGCAATATGTTTCGTCCGAGAAAGATGGCAAGGCGACGGGGTGGAGTGCTTTTTATGTTGATGGTGTTTGGAAAGCCAAAGAATAGTTTTTTGTTCTTCATACTTTGCACCGTAGCGGCGTTGGCAGCACTCGCTAACCCTAGTCACATACTTGTGTATGCTCCTAGGGATTAGCTCGATTGTCGCCTTGCTGCAGCACAAATTATTTTGAATAAATACTATTGATTATATTCAGGATGACTCTGGTGCTAACCGCCGCCTTGTTCTAACGCGAATTATTTAGAATAACAGCTTTGGAGTTATTCAAAGCCAAAGCCGCAATCATTATAGAAGAGCCCTCAGGGCTCTTTTTTTGTTCATAATTCGATAGCTCTCACATAACAAAAGCAGCAATCGCCCATTTTCATTCATTTATTATGCTAACGTTTAGCTTAAGGATAATAATCACAGTGAATGACTGGAGGCAGTATGAAGTTCAAATTATGTTTATTAGCGGCACTATTCACAACTAGCGCAGCGTATGCGGCACAAACCACGGTAGAGCTGAAAGAAGCAACCGCCAAAGGTGAGGGCAAAGCCATTGGCGAAGTGGTGATTTCTGAAACTGAATACGGATTACTCTTCACACCTAAACTCTCTGGGCTGCAAGCGGGTGGCGTGCATGGTTTCCATGTACATGAGAACCCAAGTTGCGAACCGGGTGAAAAAGACGGTAAAACCGTACCAGCATTAAAAGCGGGCGGACATTTAGATCCAGCCAAAACAGGGATTCACAAAGGACCTTATGACAAAACAGGCCACCTCGGAGATTTACCGGGTTTAGTGGTTGATAGCCAAGGTAATGCCACCTACAGCGTGCTAGCGCCAAAATTAAAATCCTTGAAAGATGTCCAAAACCGCGCGCTAATGGTGCATGCGGGCGGGGATAATTATTCAGACCATCCAGAGGTTCTTGGCGGTGGGGGGGCTAGAATGGCCTGCGGCATCATTCCTTCGTCATAATTCGCACTGTAGCTGTGTTGGCTACACTCGCTAACCCTAGTCACATACTTGTGTATGCTCCTAGGGATTAGCTCATTTGCCGCCTTGCTACAGCACGAATTATTTAGAAGGAACGGCAATATGATAGGTCATAAAAAAGCCTCTTATCCAAGAGGCTTTTCAACGTTATCTTACCGACTCAACCATCACCAAATCTTAATGCGTTTTTCTGGTGCGAGGTATAGGGCATTATCCTTATCAACGCCGAAGGTGGTGTACCAATCATCGATATTACGGACGACGCCATTAGCGCGGAACTGATTTGGACTGTGTGGATCGGTGAGGATCTTGTTGCGTTCGGATTCCTTATTCGACAACTCCTGCCAGGTTCTGGCCCATGAAATAAAGAAACGCTGCAAACCGGTCATGCCATCAATAATAGGTGGCTCGCCATTTGGGTAGTTCTCTTTAGCAAATTGCTTATAGGCGCTTAGCGCGATATTTAAGCCACCTAAATCCCCAATATTCTCTCCTAGGGTTAACTCGCCATTCACTTTCTGGCCATCGACGGCAAAGCCATTATATTGATCCACCAACTTGGCCGTTTTCTCTTTAAAATGCTCTTTGGCGCTGTCGCTCCACCAATTGCGTAGTTGACCTGTACCATCATATAAGCTGCCTTGGTCATCAAAACCGTGGCCCATTTCATGACCGATTACTGCCCCGATGGCACCGTAGTTATAAGCAGGATCCACATTTGGGTCGAAGAATGGTGCTTGTAAAATAGCCGCAGGGAACACAATTTCATTTTGCACTGGATTGAAATACGCATTGATGGTTTGTGGCGTCATACCCCATTCCCATTTGCGGACAGGTTGACCAATTTTGCTCATGGCATCGTTATATGACCACGCTTCCATTTGCTTATAGTTATCCATCAACGTATTTGGTTTCAAATTAACGCTACTAAAATCATTCCATTTATCAGGGTAGCCGACTTTAACCGTAAACTGCTCTAATTTTTTCAGCGCTTCTTGGCGGGTGGGTTCATCCATCCAATCATTATCTTTCAGGCGTGCATTAAAGGTACCGCGCACATAACTGACTAAATCTTGGATTTTTTCTTTAGATTGTGGATTGAAATATTTCTCTACATAAATCTGTCCGAGAGGCTCACCTTGCAGTGAATTGACTGTTTGAAGTGCACGTTCTTGACGAGTCCGCTGTTTTTCAACGCCATTGAGTTTTTTCGAATAAAAATCAAAGCGTGCATCAGATAAGGTTTTGGTCAGATAACTGGCATGGTCGTTCACGTACTGGAACGTTAGGTAATCTTTCAAGACTGAAACCGGGGTTTTGGCAAAAATCTGTGCCGTTTTTTCTACCGCGGTATCATTCTCAACCACCACTTTCGCCAGTTGCTGATCGGTTAACTTCCAGTGCTGAATAAAGCTATCCCACGCAAAACCATCGGTAAATTTCTTCATTTCAGCGAGGGTCATAGGGTGATAATTTTTGATGGTGTCACGGCGAGCTTCTGGGCTCCAATGTACTTCAGCAATGGATTTTTCAAGGTCGAAGATCTGTTGTGCTTTTTTCTTAACGTCTTTTTCGCCGGCTAATTTCAAGATAGTCGCAATATACGCAATGTAGTTTTTGCGGATCTCTTTCATTTGCGGGGTATCGTCAAGGTAGTAATTACGATTAGGTAACCCCAGCCCACCTTGACCAAGATACAGAATATACGTATCTGGCGCCTTGGCGTCTAAATCCACCCAATAAGAGAGCACGGAGGTATAACCCGGCAGCGTCATCAGACGGCTAATATCATTATGATCTTTGGCGTTTGCAATAGCCGCTAAGTCGGATTTGATTGGCGTTAAACCCGCTTTTTCAATGCTAGCCTCATCCAAATAGCTCAAATATAAGTTACGAATATTTTTCTGATTATGATCCAAGCTGCTCTCTGGGGCTTGCTTTAATTCATCGATAATAGATTGAGTTTGCTTTTCGGTACTTAAATACAAATCCACGAAAGAGTTAATTCGTGGCATACCTGTTGGGATTTTCGCTTTATTAATCCAATCATGGTTAACGTACTGGTAAAAATCATTACCCGGTACGATGGTGTCAGATAACACGATTTTTTGCTGACCGTAAGATAGCTCTTTCGCTAATAAGTGAGGCGCAAAGGATAGGGTTGATAAACCGACCATCATGGCTAAAACTTTTATACGCATCTAGATAACCTCTCTGTAGTCTAAATAGGATGCTCACCGCAAAAATGGAAATAAAATTCGTATGCTAATTATTCAAGCATAGTCGAAGAAAAAAATAATCTGACTTTGCAATACCTTACTTGGGCGCCATCTTTTTTTCACAGCAAGATGAAATAATATCATCATACTGTTTATTCTCATTAGTTTGATGTTATATTGGTTATATATATATTAAACAATATTACTTTTTGTTATATGTAATGTTTTTTAGCTATAGCAGAAATGATTTCCTGTAAGAGGTGGAGTGAGTATGAAGTTACAGCAACTGCGATATATTGTTGAAGTGGTTAATCACGACCTGAATGTTTCATCGACAGCAGAAGGGTTATTTACTTCCCAACCGGGGATCAGTAAACAAGTCAGAATGTTGGAAGATGAGCTAGGCATTCAAATTTTTGCGCGTAGTGGTAAGCATCTGACTCACGTGACTCCAGCCGGTGAGGAAGTCGTACGCATTTCCCGTGAAGTGCTCTCCAAAATTGAGGCCATCCGCTCTGTCGCCGGTGAGCATACCATTCCTGATCGCGGTAGTTTAAAAATCGCCACGACGCATACCCAAGCCCGTTATGCCTTACCACCGGTGATTAAAACCTTTATTGAACGTTATCCTCATGTTTCCTTGCATATGCAGCAAGGCTCGCCAACCCAAATCGCGGAAGAAGTTTGCAAAGGGAATAGTGATTTTGCTATCGCGACAGAAGCGCTCCATCTGTACAGCGACCTTATTATGTTGCCATGCTACCACTGGAACCGTTGTGTGATTGTCCCTAAAGGGCACCCTCTGACCGAGAAAAAGAACGTTACGATTGAGGATATTGCAGAATACCAAATTGTGACGTACACCCACGGGTTTACTGGGCGTTCAGAGCTGGATGTCGCATTCCAAAAAGTGGGCTTAGAACCCAAAATTATTTTCACTGCCACAGATGCGGATGTGATCAAGACCTATGTGAAGCTCGGTTTAGGGATTGGTATTATCGCCAGTATGGCGGTAGATCCTGAGGTGGATAAAGATCTCGTGGTTATCGATATGCGCGATAAGTTTAGCTACAGCACCACAAAAATCGGTTTTAAACGCACCAGTTTCCTGCGCAGCTATATGTATGATTTTATTTGGCGTTTTGCCCCGCATCTCACGCGTGATGTGGTGGATAAAGCCATTGCCTTGCGTAACAACGAAGATATTGAAGAATATTTCAAAGAAATTGAGCTTCCTATTCTTTAATTGGCACAAAATCTATAGAGGAAATGATTATGAGGACTATGATTAATAATACTGCGTAAAAAAATAAGGTGATAAAAACGCCAAGGAGGAGTTATGTCGTTGAGTTTAAAAACAAACAGTGCAGCAACACTGAATGTCGGTAACAAACAGTATAATTACTTCAGTCTTGCCCTTGCAGAGAAACAATTAGGCAGCGGGGCGAGACTTCCTAAATCCCTCAAAGTTCTACTCGAAAACCTACTGCGTCATATCGACGGTAAATCCGTCGTAGACGCCGATCTCCAAGCCATCATCGATTGGCAAAAAAACGCCCATGCAGATAGAGAAATTGCTTATCGTCCTGCTCGGGTGCTGATGCAAGACTTTACCGGTGTTCCCGCGGTTGTCGACCTTGCGGCCATGCGTGAAGCCGTCAAATCCCTTGGTGGTAACGTTAACCAAGTTAACCCGTTATCTCCCGTCGATTTAGTTATTGATCACTCAGTAATGGTCGATGAGTTTGGTAATTCCCAAGCGTTTGATGACAACGTCGAAATCGAAATGAGGCGTAACCACGAACGCTACCTATTTTTACGTTGGGGGCAAAAAGCGTTTAACCGCTTTAGGGTGGTACCGCCAGGAACGGGCATCTGTCATCAGGTTAACCTTGAATACCTCGGTAAAGCGATTTGGCATGAAGAGGTCGACGGTAAATTAGTGGCCTATCCTGATACTTTGGTTGGAACCGACTCCCACACTACGATGATCAACGGCCTGGGAGTATTAGGCTGGGGTGTTGGCGGAATTGAAGCGGAAGCGGCGATGTTGGGGCAACCAGTTTCTATGCTGATCCCCGATGTCGTGGGCTTTAAGTTAACAGGTAAATTAGCAGAAGGGATCACCGCAACAGACTTGGTGTTAACTGTCACTCAGATGCTACGTAAGCATGGTGTCGTGGGTAAATTTGTTGAATTCTATGGGGATGGATTAGCTGACCTGCCACTTGCCGATCGTGCGACCATTGCCAATATGTCACCGGAATACGGAGCAACCTGCGGCTTCTTCCCGATAGACGAAATTACCCTTGCGTATATGAAACTGACAGGGCGTGAAGACGATGAAATCGCGCTGGTGGAAGCGTACAGCAAGCAACAAGGTTTATGGCGCCATCCAGGGGATGAACCGATTTTCACCAGTACCTTAGCGCTGGATATGGGGACGGTAGAATCGAGCCTTGCGGGACCTAAACGTCCACAAGACCGCGTTGAACTGAGCCAAGTTCCGAAAGCATTCCAAGGTGCTGTGGATTTAGAGCTGAATAAGCAAGGCCAACATGCGCATCCTCGCGTGAATTTTCAAGGGCAGGAATTCGACCTTACCGATGGTGCGGTAGTGATCGCCGCTATCACATCCTGTACCAACACCTCTAACCCTAGCGTATTAATGGCGGCAGGCTTACTGGCGAAAAAAGCGATAGAAAAAGGGCTTTCTCGTCAGCCATGGGTTAAGTCTTCTCTCGCGCCGGGTTCGAAGGTCGTGACTGATTACCTCGCGCTAGCGGGATTAACCCCTTATCTTGATCAACTGGGCTTTAACCTTGTGGGATATGGTTGTACTACCTGTATTGGTAACTCCGGTCCGTTACCTGCACCAATTGAAGAGGCGATTAAGCAATCTGATCTGACGGTTGGAGCTGTGCTTTCAGGTAACCGTAACTTCGAAGGGCGCATTCATCCGTTAGTAAAAACCAACTGGCTGGCATCACCGCCACTCGTCGTTGCCTATGCGCTAGCGGGCAATATGCACGTTAATTTAAAAAACGACCCTCTAGGTGTGGATAAACAGGGGCAGCCTATCTACTTGAAAGATATCTGGCCATCCAGCGCGGAAATTGCCCGCGCGGTTGAGAAAGTCAAAACCGATATGTTCCATAAGGAATATAACGCGGTTTTTGAAGGGGATGAAGCTTGGCGTGCGTTGGATGTTGAAAGCTCGTCAACCTACCATTGGCAAGGGGATTCAACCTATATTCGCCATCCACCATTCTTTGAAAACATGCCTGCGCAACCTAAGCCTGTCGCTGATATTCACGGGGCAAACATTCTCGCTATTCTTGGGGATTCGGTGACGACTGACCATATTTCTCCGGCGGGGAATATTAAGAAGGAAAGTCCAGCGGGGCGTTATCTCCAAGAACACGGTGTGGCGGTTGCGGATTTTAACTCTTATGGTTCTCGTCGTGGTAACCATGAAGTCATGATGCGTGGTACGTTTGCCAATATTCGTATTCGTAATGAAATGGTACCGGGTGTAGAAGGTGGCTATACCTTACATATTCCAACAGGCAAACAGATGGCTATCTTTGATGCGGCGATGCTGTATCAGCAACAAAAATGCCCGTTAGCTATTATTGCAGGTAAAGAATATGGTTCAGGCTCTAGCCGTGACTGGGCAGCAAAAGGCACTAATTTATTGGGTGTTCGTGTGGTGATCGCCGAATCCTATGAACGTATTCACCGTTCTAACTTAATTGGGATGGGGGTGATTCCATTAGAATTTACAGGTGGCGAAACCCGCAAAACCCTTGGTTTAAAAGGTGATGAGCGTATTGATGTTGCCGGTTTACAGTCTCTGACACCAAGTCAAAATATCACCGTCAAAATTACATATGGTGATGGCAAAGTGAAAGAGGTGAATACTCGTTGCCGCATCGATACGGCAACTGAAATGGAATATTACCGACACGGTGGGATCTTGCATTATGTGATCCGCCAAATGCTCAATTAATCTCCGTTTGTGGCGCCTGCAAGATTTCTTGTGGGCGTTTTTTCTTTATTAACGCTTAATATTGTTATTTCTCAAGTTTTTTAGCCAGTTTCTCAGTTATTGTGATAGTCAGTATTCAGAAAAAGCTCAATAGTTTGATGGAATGAAGTGACCGCATTTATCGAAAATAGCGTAAAGGAAATCAATATGGCAAATATCAATGAAACTGATTTTTTCAAGGGTGCATTATGGGCAGCAGACATTCTATTAAGCACTTCACATTGTGCGGGTGCGAATGACGAAGTTCGTGACATTCTAGAACATATTCCAAATCTCTATTCGGTTGTCATGAGAACCCCAGAAACCGAAGTCCATGATTTAAGATTATATGCAGATAAAGAGTTCCCATTAGGCTTGAATGCCGAGTACACCGCAATCTCTATTGCACCTCTAAAAGATTTCTTTGATATTTTGCCTGTCACTGATCACGAACTTGATTGTGAAGCCATGGATATTGAAACATGGGGCGTCGTTGCTAACCTTGCAAATGGTAAAAAAGATCTTCTGATTGCAGGGCTACTGACCCCAGAAACAGCTCAAATGTATGCAAACCGTCTATCCGAGCAGCTAGAATTTCAACAAAAAAAGGCGAGTTAACACTCGTATCGTTGAATAAATAAGCGGAAATGAACAAAAACGCCGATACTGTATTTATATCCAGTATCGGCGTTTTGTTATCTTAAAGAGAGATTACAGGATCTTATTTTCAGCTAATTGCAGTGCGAAATAAGTAAAGATTAAATCGGCTCCAGCGCGTTTAATGGCTCCTAAGCTTTCTAATGTGACGCGAGTTTCATCAATGGCACCTGCTTGTGCAGCAAATTTGATCATGGCGTATTCACCACTGACTTGATAAGCCCCAATCGGTAATTGGGTGCATTCACGTAGGTCACGGATAATATCTAAATATGCACCCGCCGGTTTGACCATCAGCGCATCTGCGCCTTCTTGCATATCAATGAGTGATTCGTGCAACGCTTCACGGCGGTTCATTGGGTTCATTTGGTAGGTTTTACGGTCACCTTTTAAACATGAACCTGCAGCATCACGGAATGGGCCATACAGCGCGGAAGCGAACTTCGTGGAGTAAGACATAATCGCCGTATCGGTAAATCCGGCTTCATCAAGTGCATGGCGAATTGCGGCAACTTGCCCATCCATTGCAGCTGAAGGCGCGATAAAGTCAGCACCCGCACGTGCAGCAGCAACGGCCTGCAAACCTAAATTATGGATAGTTTGGTCGTTATCAACCACGTCACCGTGCATCACACCGCAGTGACCGTGAGATGTGTATTCGCAGAAACAGGTATCTGACATCACAATCATTTCTGGGACGGTCTCTTTACAGATACGAGACATACGCGCCACCAGACCGTTGTCTTGCCATGCATCGCTACCATTTTCATCTAAGTGATGAGAGACTCCGAAGGTCATGACCGACTTAATGCCCGCTTTTGCAATACGTTCAATTTCATAAGCTAAGCGTTTTTCTGGAATACGCACAACACCGGGCATACTCGCAATCGGTGCGTAATCGTCTAAGCCTTCTTCAACGAAAATAGGCAAGCACAAGTCATTGATGGAGAGGTGGGTTTCTTGGAATAGGTCGCGGAATTGTTCACTTTTACGCAGTCTTCTCATGCGCTGGATGGAATGCAGGTTATTCACACTATCTCCTTGGTAGACGAAAAATAGACATTTCCCATTCGGATTATTATGTGGGAATGTTCAACTCTTATTTTTCGATGTATTTAATAATGAATGGGATTAAGTTGAGAACAGTATAAACCTTATAAAAAGAATGTGAATATATCACTCGTCAATTGTTATCGATTCGATTGTTATGAATGAAAATGGGAATTAAGACAAGAATAATAGGAAGAGCAAGGGATACTCTTCCTGATTGAGAAGGGTAATTATTGGTGCTTAAATAACATATGACCCATTTTTTGTGCTTTCACATCTAAATAATGTTCATTGCTAGGATTTCGTCCAACAATTAAGGGCACACGTTCAACAACGTTGATACCTGCTTCACGCATAATATCAATTTTTTTCGGGTTATTAGTCAGTAAGCGAACTTCATTAATGCCTAATAATTTATACATATCAGAACACAGGGTAAAATCACGTTCGTCGGCTTTAAACCCTAATTTTAGGTTAGCTTCAACGGTATCTAATCCTTGGTCTTGCAATGCATAAGCACGGATTTTGTTCAGTAATCCAATATTACGACCTTCTTGACGGTGATACAGCAGTACCCCTCGGCCTTCTTCACTAATTTGCTTGAGCGCAGCTTCTAATTGAAAACCACAGTCACAACGTAAACTAAATAATGCATCGCCAGTTAAGCATTCGGAATGAATACGACTGAGTACTGGCGTTGCGCCTGTAATATCACCAAAAATCAGTGCAACATGGTCACGACCTGTTGCAATTTCTTCAAAGCCTACCATTAGGAATTCACCGAAAGGGGTAGGAAGTTTGGCTTCGGCAATACGTTTTAGCTGCATATTTTCTTTCATTAGTTAAAGTAACTCTTGCTGAATTAAACACGTAAATCGATATGGTACTAAAGCTATATAGTCACTAAAGTTAAATATATCGATGCTATATGACGTTTGCATATAGAGTCCGGCATTCTTTGCACACAGCCGACGCTATACTACTATAACAGAGATATTTGCAGGCCATGTAAAAATTGTTAATTAGGAAATAATTAAAACGTAAGGAATATTCTAGATGAGAAAAAGTGCCTACCTTATCGCAATAAGTGTCATTTTTTTGCTATTACCGCCGATAGTTATGATAGCCACAGGCTGGCAGTGGTCTCCTGAGCATCAGCCCTCGATGAAATGGTTACTTTGGCTGACGGATAGTGCAGGGTTACCTTATAGCTATGTGACGTTTGTATTTTTAACTCTCTTAACGTTAATCGTCTTTCGTCATAAACGGAATCAATGGCAGAAGCTGCTGGTGGTTATCGCGTTATGTATTCTTGGTGCGCAAGGGGTGAAAACATTAATGAAAAGCGCCTTCCAAGAACCACGTCCTTATGTGGTGTGGCTGGAGAAAACGTATCAAATTCCCCATCAGGAGTTTTATGATTTGAAACGTGGAGAGCGGGCGGATTTAATTAAGAATACTGTGAAGTCGAATTCGCTTATTCCTAAATGGCAGCGCAAGCATTGGCAAGCAGAGACGGGTTATTCATTTCCTTCTGGTCATATGTTCTTTGCGGCGGGATGGGCACTGTTGTTGATGGTGCTGTTTTGGCAACAGCGTCAATATGCCTTGGGTCTCGTTATATTATGCTGGGCACAGGGAATCGGCTTAAGTCGGATGCTACTCGGGATGCATTGGCCAATTGATATTATTGCCTCCACGCTGATTAGTGGGCTTTTCGCACTGTTAGGTTACTGGATATATCAATCTCGATTCTTAGAGAAATGAATTTGACACTAATCGGATTATCATGATGAAAAAGGGCGGTTTTTAGTGCGAATACACTTGGCAGGCGAATAATTTACTTTGTCTGAATGCGCTGAAAATGCTACCTTATCAGCGATATGTTTTGGAACGATAAGAACTGATAACGGGAAAAAATGTGAAATACTTTCTGATTTTATTACTAGCGGTCGCCGTTTTTATTGTGTCGATTACGCTAGGTTCAAGCAATGATCAGGTTATTACATTTAACTACCTGATTGCAAAAGGGGATTTTTCTTTATCTTCCTTACTTGCAACCTTGTTTGGTGTCGGTTTTGTGCTGGGGTGGCTGGTGTGTGCGGTGTTCTATTTGCGTACCATTGTTAGCCTTAAAAATGCACGTCGTAAAATTAGACGTTTAGAATCACAATTGGGTGCTGGAGAGAAAACTATTTCTGACTCAACCGAATTAGTGACAGCTCAGAACAAGGAATAATCCTCAATGTTCGAGTTGCTTTTTCTGTTGCTACCTGTTGCCGCTGCCTACGGCTGGTACATGGGGCGCAGAAGTGCTCAGCAAGATAAGCAGCAGCATGCAAATCGCTTGTCCCGTGATTACGTGACAGGCGTGAACTTCCTATTATCTAATCAACAAGATAAAGCCGTTGATTTATTTCTCGAAATGCTCAAAACGGAAGACAGCTCCGCCTTTGAAGCTCACCTAACGCTAGGTAACTTATTCCGTTCTCGTGGCGAGGTTGAACGCGCGATTCGAATTCACCAGTCGCTGGTGGAAAGTGCGGCGCTCTCTTTTGAACAACGTTTATTAGCCACTCAACAACTTGGTCGTGATTATATGACCGCGGGTGTGTATGACCGCGCCGAAAACATGTTCCAGCAATTAACCGATGAAGTGGATTTTAAACAGAGTGCACTGCAATCTTTGTTATCGATTTATCAGTTAACCAGTGATTGGGGTAAAGCGATTGAAACAGCAACCAAGCTGGTGAAATTAGGCTCTGAAGAGTTACGGGAACAAATCGCTCATTTCTACTGTGAGTTAGCGACTCAAGAATTGGCGAGTGATGATATTGATGAAGCCTTAAGCCTATTAAACAAAGGCGAACAAGCGGATAAAAACTGCGCACGCGTTTCGATTATGAAAGGGCGTATTTTTATCGAGCAAGGCAATTATGATAAAGCGATTTCTGCCTTAGTGCAGGTTTATCATCAAGATAGAGAACTGGTGTCTGAAACGCTGCCAATGCTGTATGAATGTTATCGACACACTGGGCTGGCGGACGGTTGGGAAACCTATTTACGTCAATGTGTTGATGGAAATACAGGCGCCATTGCTGAGCTTTATCTCGCCGATATTATCGTTGAAAAGCAGAATCACGAAGCGGCTGCTAGCTATATCAATGACCAAATTCAGCGTCATCCAACCATGCGTTTATTCTACCGTTTGATGGATTACCATCTGGCGGAGGCAGAAGAAGGCCGAGCCAAAGAGAGCTTGATTTTGCTACGTAAAATGGTGGGTGAGCAAATTCGTACTAAGCCGGATTACCGTTGCCACAAATGTGGTTTTACCTCCCGTTCGCTCTATTGGCACTGTCCATCTTGTCGCTCTTGGGACACCATCAAGCCAATTCGCGGGCTGGATGGTCAGTGACAGCGTCACTTTTAATTTCTGACAATACTCAATAAAGGCTATGAAATGATCTCCTCAACTGAGAACCTCGTTCGCGTAAACACTGACTCGCCTATCATTGTGGCTTTAGACTATGAAACTGCAGATGCCGCACTTGCATTTGTTGATAGGATTGACCCGCGCGACTGTCGCTTGAAAGTGGGCAAAGAGATGTTCACATTTAATGGTCCTCAATTTGTTAAGTCACTCCATGACCGTGGTTTTGATGTTTTTCTGGATCTTAAATTCCATGATATTCCAAATACGGTTGCACGCGCTGTTTCCGCAGCGGCAGAAATGGGCGTTTGGATGGTCAACGTTCATGCTAGCGGTGGCGCACGAATGATGGAAGCGGCACGCCAAGCTCTTGAAAGCTACGGTAAAGACGCTCCTTTATTAACAGCTGTCACCGTATTAACCAGTATGGATGCATCAGATTTAGCGGGTGTTGGTATTAACTTAACGCCGGCAGAGCATGCTGAGCGTTTAGCACTGCTAACTAAGCAGTGTGGTCTTGATGGTGTCGTGTGCTCAGCACACGAAGCAAAAGCGCTAAAAGCAGTATGCGGGCAAGAGTTCAAGTTAGTCACGCCAGGTATTCGCCCTGTAGGCAGTGAAGTGGGTGATCAGCGTCGTATTATGACTCCACAACAAGCAATTGAAGCGGGTGTCGATTATATGGTAATTGGGCGTCCGATCACCCGTAGTGAAGACCCAGCGCTGACCTTACAACAAATTAATCAGTCCATTAAGGATATCGCATGAGTGACGCTAACAGCCGTCTCGTCTATAGCACAGATATAGGACGCATTGAGGAAGAAAAACCGAAAGCCGAACGCCCGAAAGGCGATGGTATCGTGCGTATTCGTCGTGAAACATCTGGTCGTAAAGGCAAGGGCGTTTGTGTTGTGACAGGCTTAGATCTGGATGATGCGGAACTGGCTAAGCTGGCTGCTGAATTGAAGAAAAAATGTGGATGCGGCGGGGCTGTGAAAGACGGCGATATCGAAATTCAAGGCGATAAGCGTGACTTGCTGAAACAATTACTGGAAGCCAAAGGTTTTCAAGTTAAATTGGCAGGTGGTTGATTAGCCGTATTTAAGAAATAACCATCCGAATAAAAATGGGGGAAATTATTCCCCCATTTGTCATTAAAGTGTGTGTTAAATTTACTTCTTCACTTGATGTCCAATGATCCCGCCGATAGCCGCGCCGCCTACTGTGCCCAGTGCGCTTCCATCCGTTAATATTGCGCCTCCAACAGCACCGACAGTCGCTCCAATCGCTGTGTTTTTATTCTGTTTTGACATATTTGAACAAGCACTGAGACCCAGTGCCACCGTTGCGATAATGACAAAAGAGAGGATGCGTTTCATGATGTTTACTCCAACTTATTTTTTATAATGATAATTACGTATCAGCATATAGCCAAAATAAAATATCATGAAAAAAGAATAGGCGGATCGGAATAATCAGAAAGAAATGTCAAGAAATGTTAGATGTTTAACATTAAATGCTAACCTATTAATTTCGAATGTATTTTGACCATAAAAAAAGACCATTACTAGAGAGTAGTGGTCTTTTGGATACGAAATTGTGAATGACTATGCTGCCGGGCGAGCCACGATATTACGGGTTTCCATACGCACTTCGGCTATATTGACATCAATAATATCGTTTAATTGATAGGCTTTTTCGCCTTTGATCAGTACACTGCCAGTCTCTTGGCTGCACTGAATTTCATCACGAACACTGTGCAGGAATGGGGCAGGAATAAAGGCAACGGCGCCGTTATCCACTAAACGTACACGCACACCGCCACGAGTAATATCGATAATTTCCGCAGGGAACTTAGTATCAGTGCCTTCAAACGGTTTCAGATAACGGGAATATAACCAGTCACCCACATCACGTTCAGCCATACGGTTAGCACGGCGGCGCTCTGCCAGCTTAAGGGATAATTCTTCGCTTGGTTTTTCTGGCGTTGGAGTACCCGCAATAATCGATTTCAGTAAACGGTGGTTGACGATATCGGTGTATTTACGAATTGGCGATGTCCATGTGGCATACGCATCAAAACCTAAACCAAAGTGAGGGCCTGGATCCGCTTTGACTTCTGCAAAGGTTTGGAAGCGGCGAATACGGCTGTCTAAGAATTGAGTTGGCTGTGAATCCAAGAGGCGGCGTAATTGACGGAAGCCTTCAAGGGTTAATAGCTCTTCGCCTTTTGCTTCGATGCCATTATCTTTCAAGGTCTGAACCACTTGCTCGATTTGCAGTGGTTCAAAGCCCATATGGACGTTAAACACACCGAAACCTAATTTATTTTTTAGTACGTTAGCCGCACATAAATTAGCAGTGATCATCGCTTCTTCAACAATGCGGTTTGCGGTACGACGGCTTTCTGAGACGATATCCACCACGTTGCCATTTTCGTCTAAAACAAAGCGGTAATCCGGTCTGTCTTTGAAGACTAAGGCATTATTATGGCGCCATTGTAAGCGCTTATCTGCCATCTCTTTTAATAGCAGGATTTGCTGAGTGTCGGCGTCAGACTGTGGTTTCCAAGAACCGGTTTCTTCTAACCAATCAGAAACTTCGTCATAAACCAGCTTAGTTTTGGACTCGACCCACGCACTAAAGAATTCAATATTGCTATCAATTGAGCCGTCTCGCAGGATTTGCGTAACGCAAACCAGAGCAGGGCGACGAGCATTTGGACGCAGTGAACATAAATCATCAGACAACTGGCGTGGCAACATTGGAATGTTGAAGCCTGGCAGGTAGTTAGTGAATGAACGGGCTAATGCTAGTTTATCTAACTCACTGCCTTCTTTGATATAACTGGTTGGGTCGGCAATCGCGATATACAGTTTCAGGTTGTCTTCAGCCGTTTTCTCGATATACAGCGCATCATCCATATCTTCAGTGCTTGCACTGTCGATGGTGACAAAGTGAAGGTCAGTTAAATCAATACGTTCTAAGCCTTCATCATCACGCTCACTTTCCACCATTGCAGGCTCAGCGCGATCTAATTGGTGACGGCGTAACGTTACCCACCACGGTGCGAAATGGTCATCACCGAAGGTAATATATTCTGTAATTTCTGCGTAGAAACCTTTGTCACCTTTTAATGGATGGCGACGCATTTCTGCGACAACCCAGTCACCTTGCTTAAATTCATGAGTGATACCATTGATTGGGCGACAAGAAATGGCATCTTTTAGCAGTGGATGATCGGGAATAACGAACAGGCGATTGTCGTTATCTTTCTTCTGAATTTTACCAACAAAACGGTTAAGGAATGGCTCGATAAGCTCTTCAGGCTCAGCAAATTCACGGTCTTTATCCGTATGAACAGCAGCAGAAATTCTATCCCCGTGCATCACTTTTTTCATTTGCGGAGGTGGAATGAAATAGCTTTTTTGTCCATCGACTTCTAAAAAGCCAAAGCCTTTTTCAGTGCTTTTCACCAGACCTTCGACGCGAGGTGTTTTGGCGTGCAACGTTTGTTTGAGTTGCGCTAATAATGGGTTGTCTTGAAACATACTTACCGTTTATTTGATGTTGAGTTTGGCTCTATTGTTGCGTAAGACAAAGTCTTAGAGCAAGAAAAAAATGCGAATGACTTTATAACTGTGTGGAAATTCGCATCTTGGGCTAAGTTGATTAATTTTCAGGGTAAATTTTATCTTTAAACTCGCAAAGATCTTCAATGATGCAAGATCCACAGCGTGGTTTGCGGGCGATACATGTATAACGACCATGGAGAATAAACCAGTGGTGGCAGTCTACTTTAAATTCAGCAGGAACCACTTTTAATAGTTTTTCCTCGACTTCCACAACATCTTTGCCGGGAGCAAACTTGGTGCGATTACACACGCGGAAGATATGGGTATCGACGGCAATGGTCGGCCAGCCAAATGCGGTATTGAGTACAACGTTTGCCGTTTTACGCCCAACACCCGGCAAGGCTTCTAATGCCTCGCGGTTTTCAGGGACTTGGCTATGATGCTTTTCAATCAGAATCTGACAGGTTTTATAGACGCTTTCGGCTTTAGTATTAAATAACCCAATGGTTTTAATATACTCTTTGATGCCATCAACACCGAGGGCGACCATCTGCTCTGGCGTATTGGCGACCGGATAAAGTTTTGCCGTCGCTTTGTTGACGCTGACATCGGTGGCTTGTGCAGACAGCAGCACCGAAATGAGTAATTCAAAAGGGGAGCTAAATTCTAGCTCCGTTGTAGGATGAGGATTGTTATCGCGCAGGCGAGTGAGAATTTCGATTCGTTTAGTTTTATTCATTGCTCACAAAGCTTCAAATTTAAGAAATATGAGTGCCACAACCTTGTTCTTTTTGGTATTCACGAGCTGGTTGCTGACCTGATTTTAGCGCTGCGCGCTTTTTCATTTTTTCATCGATAAGGTATTTACCGGCTAGCATTAAGGCTAAGCCAATAAACGCGCCCGGTGGCAGCATAGCGAGTAAAAAAGGTGAGTCAAGGTGTAAGACTTCCACACGTAACGATTTTGCCCATGAACCTAACAGTAGGTCCGCGCCATTGAACAAAGTGCCATTACCGAGAATTTCACGCATTGCACCCAGTACAAACAGTGCAGCTGTTGCTCCCAATCCCATCGCCAAACCATCGACGGCAGATAAAGGAACGGGGTTGCGAGAGGCATAAGCTTCAGCGCGGCCAATCACGATACAGTTTGTGACAATCAGCGGAATAAAGATCCCCAGCGATTCATACAAACCAAACGCATAGGCGTTGATCAGCATTTGTACGGCACTTACAACAGAGGCAATAATCATCACGTAAATAGGAATACGGATTTCAGCAGGAACCCAGCGACGAAATGCGGATACCGCGACGTTAGTGCAGACGAGAACGAGGGTCGTTGCTAGCCCCAGACCTAATGCGTTAGTCGCTGTAGATGATACTGCTAATAATGGGCATAAACCCAGTAGTTGTACCAATGCAGAGTTATTTTTCCATAACCCTTGTGAAAATAATTCTTTAGTTTCGCTACTCATTATTCATCCCCACAAATTGGGTAATTTGCTAATTCTTCAGGCACCGTTTGAATAAACGCAGCGGTACGTTTTGTGGCATTGACAACCGCACGAGGCGTAATCGTGGCGCCTGTAAATTGGTCAAAATCACCACCATCTTTTTTCACAGCCCAATGAGGGTCTTGCGCAGACTCTAACTTTTTGCCTGTAAAATGGGTGATCCAATCGGAAATACGAGTTTCGATTTTATCCCCAAGCCCCGGTGTTTCATGGTGTTCAGTGACTCGTACACCCAAAACATTGCCTTTAAAATCCGCACCGACTAACAAGTGGATCGCGCCGGAATAACCATCGGGAGCCGTGCTTTCTAAAGCGGCAGCAACAGGTTGACCATCCTTACGGGCAATATACAGGTGTCTAGGGAGTTTATTTCCCAGTATAGCTTCATTGGTGACCAAATAGCACTCTTTGGCGAGTTCATTGTCATATAAGGATTCAGGTACCACTTGGTCGAGCAATTTTTTCTGCACAATGGCGGCTTGTTCCGCAATGATATCTTTCGTTAGCGTATATACAGCGGCGCTCAGTGCAGTTGTTCCCGCAGCAAACAGAGCCAAGATTGTGCCATGACGGCGCATTGTATTTAACATGCTGGCTCCTTACTTATGCCCATACGCACGAGGCTGCGTATAGTGGTCGATTAACGGTACAGTGATATTGGCAAGCAAGACAGCAAAGGCCACGGCATCAGGATACCCGCCATAAACGCGGATCACCCACACTAAGAAGCCGATTAACACACCAAAAATAATTCGTCCTTTTGGCGTTGTTGATGCAGTGACTGGGTCGGTTGCAATAAAGAATGCACCCAACATTGTCGCACCGGACAATAGTTGGATTAATGGCGGAGAATAGCGGCTATCGTCAATTAACCAGCTAACCACAGCGAGCAGGGCTAAGGTACCAATAAATACTACGGGAATATGCCAGCTAATAATGCGACGACTTAACATAATTAATCCGCCTGCTAGATAGGCAAGGTTCACCCACTGCCAACCGATACCGGCTAAAGAGCCTTGCAGGATTGGTTGCTGTAGTACATCGGAAATGGAATGTGTGAGTAAACCCGTTTTAAAGCTATCTAACGGAGTCGCTTGGCTCATACCATCAATACCGGTACGTAATTGATCCAGAGTTATCCCTGTCGAGGTATGTCCGCTAAAGATCACCATCAAGCTATCAAAGCCAGAAATATGCAGCTGTTGCAATTCTTGAGGTGGCAACCAGTTAGTCATTTGCACTGGGAATGAAATCAGCAACACTACATAACCGACCATGGCAGGGTTAAATGGATTCTGCCCCAAGCCGCCGTAGCATTGCTTAGCAATAATAATGGCAAATACAGTGCCCAACACAATCAGCCACCAAGGTGATAGTGGCGGTAAGCTCACACCCAGTAATAACGCAGTCACAATTGCGGAATTATCTTTCAAAACAGGCAGCACAGGCTGCTGGCGTAAGCGGATGGAGATGGCTTCCGTTACTGCAGCCGTGACCATCGCAATGGCGATTTGGTATAAGGTTCCGACGCCAAAAAAATAGGTTTGTACTGCAATACCGGGGATTGCGGCAAGCAGAACCCAAAACATGACCTGACTGGTACTTTGGTTATCATGAGTAAATGGGGCGCTAGCAATTTTTAAACGGCGTGCTTTGCTATCAAGCGGTCTAAATTTCATCTGTTTATCACTTACTCTGTGGTGGTTTGTTCATTTGATTGCGGTTCTGTAGATCGCTGAGCAGCGGCTTTCTTTGCCTTAACTCGGGCAATTGCCGCAGCAACGGCAGCTTTACGCGGATCAACGTCTTCAGCAGTTTCAATCGGAGCTTCAATAACAGGCTCAGCGGATTGTTGTTCTGCAGCTTGCTGTGCAGCCGCTTTCTTGGCTTTTGCACGAGCAATGGCAGCGGCAACGGCCGCTTTGCGCGGATCAACGTCTTCAGCGGATTCAATCGGAGCTTCAATAACAGGCTCAGCGGATTGTTGTTCTGCAGCTTGCTGTGCAGCCGCTTTCTTGGCTTTTGCGCGGGCAATGGCCGCAGCAACGGCCGCTTTGCGTGGATCAACGTCTTCAGCGGATTCAATCGGAGCTTCAATAACAGGCTCAGTGGATTGTTGTTCTGTAGCGTGCTGTGCAGCCGCTTTCTTGGCTTTTGCGCGGGCAATGGCCGCAGCAACGGCCGCTTTGCGTGGATCAACGTCTTCAGCAGTTTCAATCGGAGCTTCAATAACAGGCTCAGTGGATTGTTGTTCTGTAGCTTGCTGTGCAGCCGCTTTCTTGGCTTTCGCGCGGGCAATGGCCGCAGCAACGGCCGCTTTGCGCGGATCAACGTCTTCAGCAGTTTCAATCGGAGCTTCAATAACAGGCTCTGAAGCCTGTTGCGCAGCCGCTTTTTTGGCTTTTGCGCGGGCAATCGCCGCAGCAACGGCCGCTTTGCGCGGGTCATCTCCCTCTGCGCCGCCTGCAATCACTGGGGTGTCAGATTGGGCTTGCTCTGCAACTTTTTGCGCCTGTTTAGCACGAGCTTGGGCTTTACGCGCTTCTCTTGCTGCAATAACGGCACTATTATCCGGCAATTCGCCCGAAATAATTTTTATTGGTTCAGAGGTTGATGCTTTCTTCGCTTTAACGCGAGCCAGCGCCGCATTAACCGCATCTTTATCCGCAGTATCCACTTGAACCGCTGCTTTTTTATGGCGCTCTTCACGGGCAAGTTTTTCGCGTTCCATTCGCTGCTGTTTGGCTTCAAAACGTAGTTTCGCTTCTGCTGAACGACGTTCTTCTTGGTCTATCTCGCGAATTTCAGCTTTTTCTTGGCGATAATATTGCACCAACGGGATATTACTTGGGCAAACATAAGCGCAAGCGCCACACTCAATGCAGTCGAAGAGGTTATGTTTTTGCGCTTTTTCGTGTTCGTTGCCTTTACTAAACCAATATAATTGCTGGGGCAGTAATCCCGCAGGGCAGGCATCAACACATAAACCGCAACGAATACAGGCTTCTTCGATGGGCTTTTCACCCATTTCTTCTTGGGTAGGAACCAATAAACAGTTACAGATTTTCACCACCGGCACATTCAGATCCGGCAGCGTAAAGCCCATCAATGGGCCTCCCATAATCACCATTTGCTCATTTTCCGGTTCAAAACCGGATTGTTGAAGCAGATGCTTAACTGGAGTGCCTAAACGCGCCCAGAAGTTACCGGGTTGTTTAATCGCTTCGCCCGTCACTGTCACGACCCGCTCAATCAGTGGTTGACCATCAATCACCGCGCGTTTGATAGCAACGACGGTACCGACGTTCTGCATTAGCACGCCAATTTGGGAAGAACGTGCGCCAGAAGGGACTTCTTTTCCGGTTAAGATTTTTGTGAGCTGTTTTGCGCCACCCGATGGATATTTTGTTGGGATCACGCGCACAAAAATCTGTGTATCTATAGGCGTCAGCGCACGTTTTAATGCCTTGATAGCTTCAGGTTTATTATCTTCAATACCAATCAGAACTTGGTCTGGATTGAGTAAATGTTGTAAAACGCGGCAACCTTCGATGACCTCTTGGGCATGCTCTTGCATTAAACGGTCATCTGCGGTGATGTATGGCTCGCACTCAGCAGCATTGATAATCAATGTCTTAATGGCATCTTTACCGCCTGCTAGTTTAGAGGCCGTTGGGAAACCTGCGCCGCCTAAACCTGCGATCCCTGATTGCTCAATCTTATTGAGTAAATCGGCGCGTGAAAGTTGTTGGAAATTAGGTTCGGGCTGCAAAGGTGCCCAAGTATCTAAACCATCAGATTTAATTTTGACACACAGCTCTTTTAACCCAGAAGGGTGAGCGGTAACCATCGGCTCAATGGCAACAATGGTTCCTGATGTTGAGGCGTGGACGGGGACTGTGCGACCCGTACCTTTGGTGAGCGGCTGCCCTTTAAGTACAGTATCACCAACTTTAACAATCAGTTCACCTTCAGGCCCTAAATGCTGTTGCAGCGGAATAATCAATTCATCAGGGAGGGAAGCGACTCGCATAGGCGTTTGGCTGGATTGCAATTTCATCTCTGGCGGGTGAATACCGCCATCAAAGTCCCAAACATTATCTTTTTTCAACCACTTAAATAAATTAAGCATGGGAACCCTCTTTAGCTGAAGAAAGAGGTGCATCCGTAATGTTTTTAACGGGGATGGTGTTTAAATCCCATTTCCAGTTAGCGGTTGTGGTTTTAACCGGTACCATTTCAATACAATCCGTAGGGCAAGGAGCTACACACAGGTCACAGCCTGTACACAAATCTTCAATCACGGTATGCATAGCGCGAGTGGCGCCCACAATGGCATCCACAGGGCAAGCTTGAATACATTTGGTGCAACCAATACAGTTTTCTTCATCGATGACCGCCACTTTACGAACGGGGTTTTGTGCGTCTTCATCACCATCAATAGGTTGAGGATCCACGTTCATCAATTCGGCTATTTTGAGCATGACTTGCTCGCCACCAGGGGCGCATTTGTTAATCATCTCACCGTTATTGGCAACGGCTTCTGCGTAGGGACGGCATCCCGGATAACTGCATTGACCACACTGGCTTTGCGGTAAAATCGCATCCAGTTTTTCAACAATCGGGTCTTCTTCAACTTTAAAACGTAATGAGGCATAGCCTAAGATCAGACCAAAAATCAGCCCGAAAACGGCTAATATGCCAATCGCAATCCACAAAGACATCATTAGAATTTCACCAAACCACTAAAGCCCATAAATGCAAGGGACATTAACCCTGCCGTGATCAGGCCAATTGACGAACCTTTAAAAGGCGCTGGGACATTTGCGACAGCCAAACGCTCGCGAATCGCAGCGAAAAGCACCATCACAAAAGAGAATCCGACGGCGGCGCTAAAGCCATAGACCGCAGATTGCAAGAAATTATGGGATTGGTTGATGTTTAATAAAGCCACTCCAAGAACTGCGCAGTTAGTGGTGATCAGCGGTAAAAAGATCCCTAATAAGCGGTATAACGTTGGGCTGGTTTTTCTCACAACCATTTCGGTAAATTGCACAACGACAGCAATCACAAGGATAAAGCTCAGTGTACGCAAATAGACTAAATCTAGTGGGATTAAGATCAACGTATCGATTAGCCACGAACAAATAGAGGCGAGGGTCATAACGAACGTCGTCGCAAACCCCATCCCAATGGCAGTTTCTAGTTTTTTTGATACGCCCATAAATGGGCATAATCCCAAGAATTTAACGAGGACAAAGTTGTTGACTAACACTGTCCCAATAAAAAGTAGAAGATAGTCGGTCATTTCATAGCCTGAAGAGAGAAAAAAGCCCAAAAACTGACCGCAGTCAGTTTAACGGAGGCTATGATATCAAAGCTATTTTTGTGATGCTTATCGATCTTGTGTGAAAGTCATTTTCACGCGTTTAGAAACTTTCATATACGGTACGAAAAATGCAGCGCCTAAGAGTGGCCATGCAAGGATTTGCAAGGCTGCCTGGTCATCAATCGGGGAAAAGGCGAAGGTTTTTAGCCCAATTAACATTAATATTAATAGCCAGATAGTAAAACGACGGGGGAAGTCGCGAGAACGTTTAAACATCAATTGCGCTACATGCACGCTAAATAGTGACATAGCTAGGCTGATAGCGAATGACAAATACCACTGAGGAGTAATGAAACTACTCCAGCTTTCAATGGTGGTTACAATCTCATAGAACTTAATGCAGTACATCACGGTCATGCTGCAAGCAGCAAATAATGTCAGCAGTAAATAGCTAGCAGGGACTAATAGCCAGCCAGTAATGCGGTCTGCGTTATAAACAGAAGTCATAAATAAGGGATCCGTTATCACTAAATAATACAGATAAATAATAATCCTATCATAGATTTATTTGCTAATTGATTCATTCTGATGGTACTTTTTTAAAATAGCAAAATATGCCACTCATGTGAGGTCAATATGTCCAAACCAATTAAAGTCGGGATTGTTGGATATGGTTATGCCAGCAAAACATTTCATGCCCCATTTTTAGCCATGTTAAAGGAGTTTGAATTAACCACAATCTCCAGTAGCGATGCGAGCAAAGTCCATGCCGACCATCCTAATGTTAAGGTAGTGGGCACACCAGAAGAGCTGTTCGCAGATGCTGAAATTGAACTGGTGGTGATCCCAACCCCGAATGACACTCACTACCCATTAGCCTGTAAAGCGCTAGCAGCGGGTAAACATGTGGTGGTCGATAAACCCTTTACACTCGATGTCAAAGAAGCCGAAGACCTTCAACAACGTGCTGAAAAAGCAGGTAAATTGTTGTCGGTTTACCATAATCGCCGCTGGGACTCGGGTTATCGCACCGTGAAAAAAATCCTGCAAGATGGTTGTTTAGGTGAGATTAAATATTATGAATCTCATTTTGACCGTTTTCGTCCTGTGGTTAGACAACGCTGGCGCGAAGCCAATATTCCAGGGGCAGGAATTTGGTACGATTTAGGACCGCACGTTATTGACCAAGTCCTGCAATATTTTGGCAAGCCAAAAGCGATTACGGTGGATCTCGGTATTATTCGTCCAGGTGCAGAAGCGGTAGATTATTTCCATGCAATGCTGGATTACGCAGATAAAAAAGTGGTTCTACATTCAACGACGGTTGCTGCTGCGCCAATGCCAATCTATACCATTCATGGAATGAAGGGTAGTTATGTGAAATATGGTCTAGATACTCAAGAAGACGCGTTAAAAAGTGGCGCTATTCCTCAAGGAGAGCATTGGGGGGAAGATCCGAATAATGGTATTGTGACCCTGTCACTAGGTGATGAAATGGTGACGAAGCCGTGGAACAATGAAAAAGGTAACTATGGCGGCTATTATGAAGCCATTTATGATGCTATCCGACTCGGTAAGCCAAATCCTGTGACGCCAAGTGAAGCCATCGATATTATGAAACTGATTGAAGCCGGTATCGAATCAGCGAAAGAAAAACGTACCATCGAAAATATTTTCTAAGGTTCAACGTTGAAGATAAAGCCAGTTAACACTGGCTTTTTATTTGTGGAAAATCGAATGAATTTATTAGCAAAACTTAAAATAGACTCTTTTCTGTTGATCATGATTGGCGTGGTTGTCATCGCCAGTATTTTCCCTTGTGAAGGGGAAGTTAAAACTGTTTTTCAGCACTTAACCACAGCGGCAATCGCGCTACTGTTTTTTATGCATGGCGCTAAATTATCCAGAGAATCTATCGTTGCAGGGATGGGGCACTGGCGGCTTCATTTACTGGTATTTGCCAGTACTTTTATTCTCTTTCCTATTATCGGTATCGCGTTACGTTTCATGGTGCCTCATTGGATGTCACCGACGGTATATATGGGATTCCTCTATTTATGTGCATTGCCAGCAACCGTGCAGTCAGCGATTGCATTTACCTCGGTAGCAGGGGGCAACGTTGCCGCCGCGATTTGTAGCGCTTCGGCATCCAGCATTTTAGGGGTTTTTCTCTCACCCGTTTTGGTGGGGGTATTAATGGATACCGACGGCAGCCAAGCTATGGACACCCTGAATGCGATTGGCTCAATTATGTTGCAATTAATGGTGCCATTTATTGTTGGGCATCTATGTCGTCCGTTAATCGCCAACTGGATTAATCGTCATAAAAGGTTGGTTAATACCACTGACCGCTCATCGATTCTTCTGGTGGTTTACGTGGCGTTTAGTGAAGCGGTTGTGGAGGGGATTTGGCAAACTATCGATGCTTATTCATTGTTTATCATCACATTAGTTTCTTGCGTTGTGTTAGTGGTGGTGATGGTGATTAACGTGATGTCAGCGCGCCTTCTTGGATTTAGCAAGGAAGATGAAATTACCATCTTGTTCTGTGGCTCGAAAAAGAGTTTAGCGAACGGTGTGCCGATGGCGAACGTTTTATTCCCAGCGGCAACAGTGGGGATTATTTTGCTGCCATTAATGATTTTCCATCAAATTCAATTAATGGTGTGTGCGGTGATAGCCCAGAAATATGCCAAGCGATTAGAAAAACAATAAGTAGCATGATGAGGCAGCGATAGCTGCCTTTATCAATATGTCAATTTAGTTACAACATACTAATGGGTTTGATACTATAAATGAATTAGCAACAGAGATTACTTGAAATATCGAAGGGTTAAATAGGGCAGAGAAACGTCACTGCCCTAGGATTGGTTATAGGCGGTTATAACGGGGATTATCGGCTGGCTGCTTTACGCATTAACGCAACTTTTTCGCTCTCAGAAAGGAATGCTATGGTTAAACCATTACGTTGAGCCTGCTCAATTTCAGACTGTGTTAGGCCCGCTTGCGGTGCAGCCACATTATATTCGTATGGCAGCTCAATACCTTGAACAGCAGGGTCATCGGTATTAATGGATGCTAATACACCGTGGGATAAAAATGCTTTCAATGGGTGCTGAGCGAGTGAAGGAACGGTGCTGGTTTGAATGTTTGAAGTTAAGCAGCTTTCAATCCCAATATTATTCTTGGCTAAAAACTCAATCAGTTCAGGATCTTCAATGGCTTTTACGCCATGACCAATACGCTGAGCGCCTAAATGCTTGATCGCATGCCAAATACTGGCTGCGCCCGCGGCTTCACCAGCATGAACGGTAATATTGAGTCCAGTATTACGCGCTTTGGTAAAATGCTCTTCAAATAGGGCGCCTGGGAATCCTAACTCATCACCCGCTAAATCGAGAGCGCACAGTTTATCTCGATGAGCGAGAAGGCCGTCTAATTCAATAGCACAAGCTTGCTGTCCAAATGTACGGCTTAAAATACCAATCAGATTGACTTGGATATCATATTGGCGACAACCAGCGGCAATACCATCAATCACTGCGTCAACAACACCTTCAACAGGAAGCTGGTGCTTCATGGCCATATAGTAAGGGGAAAAACGCAATTCAGCATAATCGATGCCTGCGTTGAACGCATCTTCCACGTTTTCAAATGCGACGCGCTTACAAGCATCTAAATCCGCGAGGACAGCAACACCCCAGTCCAGTTTAGTCAAAAAGCCCACTAAATCGGCTTCTTGTCCCATAATTTGAACGTGAGGGCGTAATGCTTCAATTTCATCGGCTGGAAGCTGAATATGATGTTGTTGTGCAAGGGAAAGAATGGTTTCAGGGCGAATATTGCCATCAAGGTGGCGATGTAAATCCGTGAGTGGGAGTTGTTTGTTTATCACAATAAATGATCCTTATAGATATATTGCCTCCATTTTGTCTGTGATTGAGTAAAAATCAATGAAAAAGAGGGTGATGAAAAGAAAAACGCCAGTCTGTGTGACTGGCGTTTACCTGATTTATCTTAAGGATAAATTATCTTAAGAATCAATTACTGTGCAGCTGGCGCTTCTGCTGGTTGTTCTGCTTCAATTGCAGGTTCTGCAACTTCTGCACCATCAGCAGGTTGAGCTTCTTCTTCGTAACCCATTTCATCTTCTGCGCCTGGCATCATTTTCATCTTAGTTAAGAATTCAGCTAAGGTATATTTGTCGTCGTTGAAGGTCAGGTCGTTACCAGAGAATTTAACAGTCATGGTTAAATCGTTTTCGCTGTCGATCATCCAAGGGTGTTTTTTCTCTTTTGCTTTTTCTGCGCGTTGTTCATCAGTCATGAACATTTCTTCGAACGGGTTAGAGAACATATCTGCAGTCAGCATTTGTTGAACGCCTGCGAACTCTTCAGAAACTTGTTCTTGAACCGCTTTCTTATCTTCTGCTGATACTGCTACGCCGCCATCTAAGATCATCGCTTGAGTCATTGACTCAATGATCATTGGCTTGTTCAGTTTCATGCTGAAGTCAAAAGAAGTGATCAGTTGCTTGAACGCTTCATCCACTTTGTTTTGCATCGCTAACGCAGTGATTTCGTCTTGATTCCACTTGTTGAATGTGATGCTCAGGTCGATAGAACTTTGACCAGCGTCGTTTTTCCAGTAGAACGGGCTCATAGTGAATACAGGCTTGCTTTTCATCAGCTCAGGCAGAGTGGTGGTCATCATCTGCATTGCGATTTTTTCGCTAACTTCACCTGGGTTGCCTGTTGCTAAGCCATCAGCCAGTGCTTGGTTGTATTGCTCAACAAATTTGCCTAATGCTTTCGCATCTAATTTTTCGATAGCAACAGTCAGCTCACCAGAACCTAAGTTTTGCTCTAACGCTTTTACATCGCTGATTTTGTAAGAAATGCTACCTTTAACATCATCACCGTTGATAGAAGTATCACTTGAAACGTCTAAGTTTTTGAACGAGAACTTAGTCTCAGGGATGCTAACATCGGTATCTGCGATCACGAAAGATTGAGTACCAGTATAGAAGCCGTGCTGAGATTTCGTTACGTTAGAAACCAGCTTCAGGCCTTTCATAGTGAGAGAGCCTTCTTCCTTGGTGCTGCTAATGACTAAGCTATCAGTCACTAAAGATGCATCAACGGTGCTTAAGTCAGAACCGGTTGCGATATCAAATTTAGCACCACTGAAAGAGAACTTACCGTCATCTTTTGTGTATTCGAGAGGGATCAGCTCAATGCTAGAATCCACGTTTTTGCTGTAACCGATAACCGCAGAACCATGCATGAATGGCTTGCCTTTAGTCGCTTCAAACAGCTCTTTAGTTACTTTAGTGTTCGCTAATTCAACATTTACTGCACCCAATTTTGGCATCAGGTTGAATTTAGCCACTTGAGATAATGGCAGCGGGCCGTGTGAGATATCCGCTTTAAAGACGATGTTTTCGTCAGCAGAAGTGGTTGAAGTAATGACGATGTCAGCTTGAGAAGAGAACACACCACGTTTGTAGTTCTCTAATTTAAAGACAACATCAGCACTTGGATCGTTAGCGGTGATAAACGCATTGGAATTCGTAATCACTTTATTCAGTTCAGCTTCGACTTTTGAACCTGTGTACCATGATGCGCCAGTCCATACTGCGCCCAGAGCAACGATAACACCTACCGCAACTAATGACTTTTTCATTATCAACATCCATCCTTTCAGTACGTACAAAACGTACTTATGTAAAAATAATATAAGTTTTTATTACCCGTTTGGCTGTGTATACCAACGGCTAAATACAGAATACGACCTAAAAATTAAATACTCGGGCTAATTGACCATTTCCTTTAATAGAAATGTTATCCTCATAAGCAGGTAAGAATACAGATTCACCAGAATTCATGTTTATTTCTTGATTACCTGCTCGCAATACTAACTTACCTTCAATACAAAACAAAATTGAAGCAACATGGTTAGTTATGGATAACCCCGAGCAGTCAATAGAATATATATTAAATGAAAAATCTTCTACTGGGATCTTATATTTCCAGACATTTCCAGATTTTTCGGGGATATTGAACAAATCCTCAGCTTTAATTGATTTAAAATCAATATTATCAACCAGTTCTTGAACATCGATATGTTTACTGGTTAATCCCGCTCGTAAGACGTTATCTGAATTAGCCATGACTTCTAACCCAACACCTTCTAAATAGGCGTGAGGGGTTCTAGCGGCTAAAAACATGGCGTCACCTGGTTGTAATTCAACGATATTTAGCATTAAAGGTGTAAATAAACCATTATCGTCTGGATATAAGTTCACCATTTGTTTAATTGAATTCCAAGGCTCTCCTTGTTTGCTATTCAGTGCGGCTTTTAATACCCCTATAGCAAGATCTTTTTGCTCGCCTGTTAGATTAAGAATTTGTGCAAATAGTTTTTTTAGTCGTTCTTCACTTGGTGTTTGGATAAATAGTTGGATTTCAGGGTGAGCGGCAGCAATAAAGCTGAATAATTCGACAATTTCATCTATAGGACGAAATGCATTCATTGCTTTAAAAGACGTTAAGGCATAAATCAGCTCTGGTTTATGATTATCATCTTTATAATTACGGATAGGGGAATCTAACGGGATCCCTTGTGCATTTTCTTTTGCAAATCCTATTTCTGCATCATGTTTATTGGGATGAACCTGAACAGATAGCGGCTGCGCAGCACACAGCACTTTAAATAAATAAGGCAGGCGGCCAAAGTGCTCGGCAATATGTTTACTCAGTATTTTCTCTGGGTTTTCGTTAATGAATGCGTTTAACGAGATCTTCTGATGTGTTAAGGGGGATATGATCTCAGAACTGGCTTTGGGGTGAGCGCCCATCCAAAGTTCAGCCATCGGTAAATTATCCGGATTAGGGTACCCATACAGTTCATTGAGGGCCGTTTTACTTCCCCAATCATAGTGTTGGATTTGGTTAATCATTTTTAGCATATCAAATCTCTCTTTTTGCAAAAATCAACTAATTTCCTTTTTACTACAGCACAATAAGCTCGACCAAGTCTCATAATTGAAATTCAATTTGTGGCATTATACTGCTCGGTTATTTGCTTACCTGCAAGCAGATGATTCTATAATTAATTATTCTGAATATGTACCTAAGGAGCTAGTAATGGCAGCCACTCGCATTGAAAAAGACTCAATGGGACCAATTGAAGTACCTGCTGACCACTTGTGGGGCGCGCAAACGCAGCGTTCTTTAGAACATTTCCGTATCTCTGTAGAGAAAATGCCTGTTGCTCTGATCCACGCATTAGCCGTCACGAAAAAAGCGGCTGCAAGCGTGAACATGGATTTAGGTTTACTGCCAAAAGATCGCGGTGATGCGATTATCGCTGCGGCAGACGAAGTCCTTGCTGGCAAGCATCCAACAGAATTCCCTCTCGCTATCTGGCAAACCGGTTCTGGTACTCAAAGTAACATGAACATGAATGAGGTACTTGCTAACCGTGGTAGCGAAATCCTCGGCGGACAGCGCGGTAACGACCGTCTGATCCACCCAAATGACGATGTTAACAAGAGCCAAAGCTCTAACGACGTCTTCCCAACAGCAATGCACGTAGCGGCCGTTGTCGCGATGCGTGAGCATTTGCTGCCAGAACTGAAAGTTCTGCATAAAACCCTCGATGCGAAAGCAAAAGAATTCAAAGACATTGTTAAGATCGGTCGTACGCATTTACAAGATGCAACGCCATTAACATTGGGCCAGGAAATTTCAGGCTGGGCGGCGATGTTAGCCCACAATGAAAAACATATTGAAAATGTAGTGCCACATGTTTGTGAGCTTGCATTAGGTGGTACGGCTGTTGGTACAGGGCTGAATACTCACCCTGAATATGCGGTTCGTGTTGCAAAAAAAATCGCTGAATTAACCGGCCAACCGTTTGTGACGTCACCGAACAAATTTGAAGCATTAGCAACCTGTGATGCATTAGTTCACGCACATGGTGCATTAAAAGGCTTAGCGGCATCTTTAATGAAGATTGCTAACGATGTTAGATGGTTAGCATCGGGTCCTCGTTGTGGTATCGGCGAAATTTCGATTCCTGAAAACGAACCAGGCAGCTCAATCATGCCAGGCAAAGTTAACCCAACGCAGTGCGAAGCATTAACCATGTTGTGTGCTCAAGTTATGGGTAACGATGTTGCAGTTAACATTGGTGGTGCTTCAGGTAACTTTGAATTGAACGTATTCCGTCCAATGGTTATCGATAATTTCTTACAATCTATCCGTTTATTAGCTGATGGTATGCGTAGTTTCAACGAACACTGTGCGGAAGGTATCGAGCCAAACCGTGAGCGTATCGAGAAATTACTGTACGAATCTCTGATGCTGGTGACTGCACTAAATACCCATATCGGCTACGACAAAGCAGCTGAAATCGCGAAAAAAGCGCACAAAGAAGGCCTGACTCTGAAAGAATCTGCTCTGAAATTGAACTACTTAACTGAAGCTCAATTTGATGAATGGGTTCGTCCAGAAGATATGGTTGGCAGCATGAAATCGTAATAATCTTTATCTAAGATAAGGTTTTCAGCCCCTGAACTAGAAATAGAGCAGGGGCTTTTTTATCGCTCTATATACAGATTTAAGCGTGGTATCAGTAATTCAACTGGCTTAGCTTTTGGGCGATTACGCAGTGCGATACTGTCTTGATGATAATCCGCCAGCTCCCCCAGTTTTATGTCACTCAATGCTTTATCAACAGCAAAAACCAATATCGGCGTGGCACAAGAATATTGAGTCTGTTTCTGCGTTTCTTTGTCCCAAACTCGGGCGATAGGTTGAACTTTTACCGGGCGCTGTGTTTTTAGAATGCAATCATGGGGAAGGGAGCGAACTAACTGGATCTCAGTTTCTAACTGTAACTGCCAATGTTCGCGCTGTAAATGAGCTGGTGTTCTTCCACTTTCTAAACTGGCTTGCAAACGGTTGAGCATTTCTTCTTGAGTCACTTTATTGATCACTTTCTTATTTGCCCACCCAAAACGAATGGTATCGGGGTCGACAACAGAGGTGAGGGTTCGATAGGTATTCAGCGTAAGTAGTCCATGCAAGCTTTCTCTTATAAATTCAAAACGATGAACCTCATCAACATGGGTCACTATCTGCTTTATGTCTATTTTTAATTGGTTGATATCAGAAATTAACTGCTGAAATTGTTTATATTCAGCATAAGAGGGAGCCAAACAAATCGCACCCGGTAAACGTATCGCGGTTTTATTGCTAACTAACTCTGATTTTTTATGAATAAATAATAGCTTAAATAGTTCTGTTGTTTGGGTGATTGCGTCGTGTCCCGTATGTTTATCCACAAAGATAGAATTGACATCATTGTTTTCATCCCCTTTAAGGGTTTCCGGTAAACTAAATACGGCCGCATTGATATCTTTTTGCGCCTGAAGCAATTGGCATAGCCGATTAATATTCGACTCTAATAGATTGAATGAGCTAATTAACTGTTGTTTGGACATTTTGAGTATTCAATCCTATATTTAGTTACAACATTCTTTTTGTTATAAAACAAAAGTAACATTAACATCTGTGTTTATCAACTGGCATAAACAGGAAATTAAGGGATAGCGAGGTAGGGTATTATACTATCCCATCATGGAATTTTCTTACTGTTATTTTTTGTAATCTACTTCTATATCAATGACTTGATAAAATGCATTGGCTGTATCATCTATGGTCCAAACACTTAAAACAACATGATAACCTTGATAATTTTGAGGGAGCCTGCAATTGTGTTGCACTAAACTCGCCGGCATCTCCACTTTTTCGTATTTGCAAAATGGTGTTAATTCAAATTGCGCTCGAGTTAATGGCTCACTTGGGTTCCAATCTTTTCGCGTAATAAAATATTCCCATTTAGTTGTTTTGTGGATAGCAGTTAAGCGCCAGAAAAAATCAAAATCGGGCGTTTCTATTAACATTCGAGCCCAACGAAAAGGTTGCTGAACATCGAGAGGCGAAAAAGCCGCAATACCTGCACTGGCAATTTTGCCGTCAATCGGCCCTTTTTGAGGAAAACCTTTCAATCCTTCAACCGATTGAGGTTCATACTGGACAGCGCCACAGTTTTTATTGGTTTGTAATTTACACAGGTAGGCTCGGCTTGCGGGATACTCGATATAGCCATGAGGCAGGGCAAAGTAGCTATAGCAGAGTAATAAAGGAAATAATAATAATTTTTTCATTGAAGATCCTCATCATTGATTAATTTATATATTTTCTATTAACCATGATGAGGATGTGAATTCTAACCTTTAGCAGCAGTTAACTTATTGGATTATTCGGTAATTTATAAGGCACTAACATTTTGTTTTTAACTTATATGCGATACCTACGCCGGCCAGTAGAAGCGCTGCAATAAATAATGCGACGCCATTCCAGCCATATGCCGACCAGAAAAAACCGCCCAATGTACCGGCTATACTGGAACCCGCATAGTAGCTAAACAAATAGAGGGACGATGCTTGTCCTCTTGCCCGTTTAGCGCGACGTCCCACCCAGCTACTTGCAACGGAATGCCCGGCGAAGAATCCGGTGGTCAATACTGTCATGCCTAATAAAATGACCCAAATATTACTGTGTAACGTCAAAATTACGCCGATTAACATCATCGCAATGGCAGCAATTAAAATTCGCCCAAAACCATGTTTCTGGGTCAAGCTCCCTGTTTTCGTCGCACTGTAAGTTCCTGTTAAATAAATAACAGATAAGAATCCCACAACAGATTGACTAAAATTATAAGGTGATTCAAGTAAGCGGTATCCAATGTAGTTATACATGGTGACGAAACCGCCCATCAAGATAAAGCCCTCAACAAATAACCAGGGCAAACCCGTATCACGTAGATGTAAATGTAAGTTAACCCAAAGGTTTTTAAGTTTGAGAGAGCTTGCACGAAAGTGTTGGGATGGTGGTAATAAACGCCAGAATCCAATCGCCGCCAACAACGCCAATGAGCCTAAAATCACAACCGCGACTCGCCATGAATAAAAGTCGGCAATTACCCCTGTCATTAAACGTCCGCTCATTCCCCCAATAGAGTTACCACTGATATATAAGCCCATCGACAGTGCGACATAGCTCGGATGAATTTCTTCGCTCAAATAGGTCATGGCGACGGCCGCTACACCGCTAAGCGATAACCCCACTAATGCGCGGGCGATCAAAATCCCTTGCCAGCTTTCCATTATTGAGCTCATTAACGTAAAAAGCGCAGCACAAGTCAAGGAAATGACCATCACGTTTTTACGACCAATTGCATCGGAAATAGGGCCGGTGATCAGTAACCCCAATGCCATTAATCCCGTACTTAAGGAGAGTGATAAACTGGCAGTCGCCGGAGAAATATTAAAGTCCGCGGACAACATTGGCAGAATAGGTTGCACAAAGTACAGCAACGCAAATGTTGCAAAACCCACAGTAAAAAATGACAGCGTTACACGCAGATACAGTGCATCATCCCGTTGAATATAGTGTTTTTTCGGGGCTGCATTGGTCAAGGTTTTGGTTTGTTTTCCTTGGAGAGATTGGCTCGTTGAGAGGCTATTTGACTGCTGTTCCATGTAAATTCCTTGACGACTAGACGGACTTGATTTCGATCAAAGAATAGAAACTTTCTATTTTTTTGTCTAATATATTAATAATACATAATGATACATTTAAAATATCAATCAGATGAACATCGAATTACGCCACCTACGTTATTTTATTGCTGTTGCCGAAGAGCTACATTTTGGACGTGCGGCTGAGCGCTTGCACATGTCTCAGCCACCATTAAGCCAGCAGATCCAAGCTCTTGAAGAAATGGTGAATGCCAAATTATTAGAGCGCAATAATCGCAATGTTGCCTTAACGCCAGCCGGTGCCATGTTTCTCAAAGAAGCCTACCAAATTTTAGGGCAGGTCGATGCGGCAGCGACCAAAGCGGCTCGGATGGAAAAAGGGGAACTTGGCGAACTGTCTATTGGCTTTACGTCCACAACGCCGTTTATGCACAAAGTCACCATGAGCCTGCGCCAATACCGAGAAGCATACCCTGATGTTTCCATTCATATGCATCAAATGAATACGAAGCAGCAAATCCCGCCTTTAGTGACCGGGCGCATAGACATTGGCATCATGCGCAATACAATATTGCCTGAACAATTGGACTATCAATTATTATTCAGGGAGCCTTTCATGGTTGCGGTTTATGAAGGGCATCCTTTACTGGCTTTCGAAGAAAGTGGTGTCGATATTAAGCAGCTTGCGGCTTACCCGTTAGTTTTCTTTGAGCGGGAAGTGGGTACGGCGCTGTATGATGAGATCAACCAATTATTAGCCTCTGAAGGGGTGGTTCCTACTATTTCCCAAGAAGCGGGGGAAGCCATGACCATTCTAGGCTTAGTGTCTGCTGGAATGGGAATTTCTATCATCACTGAATCCTTTACACGAATGAAGATTGACGGCGTGAGATATCTAAAACTCGCGAATATTCAAGCTACTTCAGAGGTCTGGTTAGTCTACAATACACGACGAACGCCACCTGCTGCAGCTAAAAAACTGACTGAGTTACTGCTGCACAATATTGTGGGTATATAAGGCGTAGAATTTGAAATGATTAACGAGAGTTTTATCACGTTTTATATGTAAATATAGCCGAGTTTTCATTTATATCAGGCATAATCAATCATAATTTATAACGATTTCTGAGTGTTAAGATGATAAACCAAACGGGGAATACCGACCAAATAAAGCAATTAAATACTGGGCTTGTGTACCGAATTATTGCACAGCATGGTCCTATTTCCCGTATTGCGTTATCAAAACAGTCTCAATTGGCCCCAGCGAGTATCACCAAAATTACCCGTGAACTGATGGATGCTCACTTGATACAGGAACGTGAATTTCCAGTATTAGGGTTAAGAGGACGTCCAGCTGTTGGGTTAGTCATTGAAAGTGAAGGCTGGCAATTTTTAGCCATTCGAATTGAACAACAACACGCCATCATTTCGTTAAAAGAAATTAATGCTAAAACCCTCACAGAAAAAAGCTATCCTTTTGATGTAAAAGGCAATCAACAATTTAGTGATCGGTTATCGGAACTGATTGGTCTGTTTTTCGAAGAAAACGCATCTCACTTAGAAAGAGTCACGGCGATCAGTATCTTATTAGATGGCCTCTTAGACTCTTATTTAGGGGTTATTCATAGGTTGCCTGACTACCATGTTCACCAACTGGGTATTGGTGAATTGCTAACAGAAAAAACAGGTCTGCCCGTCTATCTTCACCCAACTGTTAATGCCCTGGCTATCGGCGATCACCTCAAATATTCAGAGTCTCGGCCACAAAAAAATATTATTTATCTACAAATTCAAGATGTGGTTAATATCGCGGTGCTGAATCACGGTTATTCTTTGGATTCAATAACACATCAGCCTATATTATTTGCGCATACTCAAACTGATTCAGAAAGACCACAATCTTGCTATTGTGGAGGAAAGGGCTGCTTAGAAACTAAGATAGCTATTCCTGCAATTATTCAGCAAGCAAGGGAATTACTTGCAGATTATCCCGCATCCATCTTGCATAAAGTGAGCATCGATATTAATACAATTAGTCGAGGTGCAATAGAAAATGATCCATTATGTATTTTATTACTCGATATAACAGCCAAGCGCCTTGCTTACCCATTAGCAATGATGATTAATTTATTTGGAACTGAATTGATTTTAGTTAATTCCCCTTTAACTGATGAGCAAAATTACTGGCTTACTCGTCTACAATATTTTATCTCTTTATATGGGAACCCTCTTTACAGTAATAAATTAACGCTTGATAAATCAATAATTTCAATTAAAGAAAGTGAAACGGCATTAATTCAGAATGCACTTTATGATGGCTCACTGTTGTTGCAATTACTGCAAGGCTAATACAATTTGATAAACTTCTCACTATCTTACACAAAATTGAGCTAACGCAAACTTATCATTTCCCCATTCCCATAAACTGAATTCATATCATTTTTATAGCATTTTGCTGACCTTAGTCTGTCACTTCAGGATAGAACAACCATGAACAATCTATTTATTACCGGGACAGATACAGATGTCGGGAAGACGGTATCGACACTAGCAATATTACAAGCACTTAATAATCAAGGTATTAAAGCCGTAGGGTACAAACCTATTGCAGATCAATGTATCGATACACCTGAAGGGAAGCGCAATAAGGATGCACTTCTTATTCATCGTGTTTCGCAAGATCTTGTCTCGTATGATGAAGTTAACCCTGTCAGACTTGGCGATAATTACAGCCATGAAAACAGTATCGATTTTAATAAAATCAACAAAGGGTTAGATCACCTTCATGAGCAAAGCGACATAGTCGTTATCGAAGGTAATGGCGGATGGCGTTATCTTCTTGATGATAATACTTTTTATGCCGATTGGCTGAAAAAACAATCTGTTGGCGTGATCTTAGTCGTTGGAATTCAGCATGGGTGTGTCAATCATGCATTATTGACAGCTGAAGCTATTCGAGCGGATGGTTTACCGTTAGTCGGTTGGTTAGCCAATAGAATCAACCCTGGCTTGGCGCATTACGCTCAAATTATCCAGCGTATGCAACAACATATTAATGCGCCATTATTGGGTGAAATTCCTTATTTATTGCGTCCTGAAGAAAAAGAATTGGGACATTATTTAGATGGTGAAAAACTGCAAGAGTTTGTTTCGGTTCCTGCATTTTAATCTTTATATAAATTTTAATTTAATATCTAAGCAAAAGGGCGCAAATAGCGCCCTTTGTTTTACCGATACAGTCTATTTTCAACTATATAGTCTATTTTCAACTATGGATTGATAATTGGACGACCTGAGTTAACATCAAGGCAACGTTGAGTATTTGGCTCCCAATACGCATTAAGATTCAAACTTTTCTCACATTTATCTTTCGCATCAAATGCGGCATCAATCTTATCAAACTCTTTTTCGGTGCGGCGGTTAACTTTAGAACGCAGCATTTTAGTCTCATCCCACTGTTCTTTATCTTGTCGCGCCTGTTCTTTATTCAACGGGTCATTACTACCATTACCGACAGAAACACAAGTGCTACCCGCAGCGCATGATGTATTAGCTGCTTGCGCCGCATTAACCCACATCAAAGGGAGGCAAAAGCAGATTGCAGCCAGACCATTTTTGATAAATTTTTGTGACGTGCTCATGTAATTTCCTTTCATTTCAATACTCGCTCTATACCCAGAGTATAACTAATAAACAATAATGCCGTCTTTATAGAATAGTACGAAAATTTATTATTGTTTATGTACGGTTAAGCCAGCAAATGTTTGGCACACTGGCATTAATTCCAGTGTATTAACGTTCATATGAGCCGGAAGTGTTGCCACCCAATAAACTGTTTCTGCAATATCGTCAGCAGTAAGGGCATCCGCGCCTTTATAGGTATTTGTGACTTTTTCATCATCACCTTTGAAACGGACATTTGAAAACTCAGTTCCACCGACTAATCCTGGCTCAATATCGGTCACACGAATTTTTTTGCCCACTAAATCTGCACGTAATCCTAAGGAAAATTGTTTTACAAACGCCTTGGTTGCGCCGTAAACGTTGCCGCCTTTATATGGCCAAGATGCGGCTGTAGAGCCAATATTGATAATGTGCCCGTGATTCTTTTCCACCATACCTTGCAGCACTTCATAAGTCATATTGACTAAGCCTTTGGTATTTGTGTTGATCATGGTTTCCCAGTCATCCGGATTTGCATCAAATGCGGGCTCTAATCCTAAAGCAAGCCCCGCATTATTCACTAAAAGATCGATGTTTTTTAAGTGGGAGGGCAAATTGGCGACAGCGTGTTGAATGGCTTTTCGGTCTTGTACATCCAGAGTTAATGGATAAAATTTATCACCCAATTCTTGATGTAATGCATTTAATCTTTCAGTTCTGCGTCCTGTCCCAATCACAGTGAAGTTATGCTGAATAAATTTGCGAGCAATAGCTTCACCAAATCCTGATGTTGCGCCGGTTACTAGAATAATCATTAGGTACCTCAGGTTGTTATCGTTGTTTGTTTTGAATCATTCTAACCTTATTATTAAGGGGCTTCCAAGCCCCTATTTAGTTCTTTTACACCGATAAAATAATTAACTTATTTAGCGAGTTATAATCCATTAATCTGCTTATTTTTAGGGTATTTCAGCGTATAACTTAACGGTAACTCGACGGTTTCTTGAGGTTTAAGCGTTAAATCCCATTCAATCTTATTCTCTGTTTCATCCAATTTTCCGCCTTTATATTCAGGGTTGAGTATTTTAATATCAGTATCTCTGCTCGTTGGGAGCTGGTCGTAAACAGATAGTTTAATGTCATTTTTCCGCGTATTACGCACCTTAATTAAGAAACTTTCTTTTTGCTCAACTGTGGAGCCCATAAAGGACGGTTTTTTACGCATAGCCGCATTATTCACACGAGAAATTTGAATGTTATCATCCACGCCGAATGGAATATCGAGAGTCTCAGTTAATTGCCCTGAATTTACGTAAAAATCACCGACATAACTGTTCATAAAGTAAATATTTGCAGGGCCATTCAGTAAATTCAGTGTATCCCAGTCATCAATTTGTGCTTGCAAATAGACTTCTTCAGCCATTTTTGGTGTTGATGTATAACGATATTTTGCATCAATATCCGCTTGCTTAATGGTAATAGATTTTGCTTTAGGGGTAGAAGCTAAGCTAAAAGGCAATTCGATGTTGTAGCTAAGATTCACGCCATTGGTATTGGTTGACACATAGTTTGCCATACCCGGGCTGCGTTTTTTTACTGTCGAGAGTTCCGCTACTGGCGCAGGTGCTGCTACTTCCATGTCCATGGTCGCGGACATTTTTCCATTCATGTAGCCTTGATTATATTGATCGTAAACTGACAATATCCATGGTGCTAAAAATGGTGGGGTGATATTGCGTGTTGGATTGGCAGAGGAAAGGGTGAGTTTAACTTTATCCCAGTCCAAGCCTGTATTTTGAATGACGTCAGCTTTATAGGTAATATTGACTGGTTTATCAATATCTTTAGCGCGAATATCATAACTTGGAGACCAACCGGCATCGGGGGTAACATACGAGATCTGCATGTTGGCACTCAAATTTTTAGGCGTATCAACCGTCAACACAATTTGCGTCTGCTCACCCATATTATCGGGAAGAATTCCTTCAAATTTTGCCTGCAATAACGCTTGTTTCTCTGTCAATTCATCAATCTGCTGCTGATACCCTAAGTTCTCACTTAATATCGCAGACATTTGCTTGCGAATAAACTCCAATTTAGATGCAGACTGCTCAAGGGATAATGTCGTTGTTTCACCAAAAAAACGCTGATCTTTCAGTAAAGCGAGTTGGTCATCACCCACTTTTATTTTGATATTAAGCGCTGAAATTTGCTTAGTGACCTCGTCTATTTGTGCTTTTAAACTTGCCGCTTCACCTGTGTAAACGGGTTCTACCGCCACGGTTTGCACGTCAATTGAGCGAATCAAAACATCTTCATTATCTAAGCTAATAGAAAGGCTTTTTTGATCAAGGTGATCAGCAACATTGGTAAAAACCAGTTTACTTTCGCCTTGCGGTAAATTAACAGTGGCGCTATTCGTTAACTCAGCGCCGCGTAAAAAAATCGTGGCTTGATTGAGCTTAAGAGAGTGCAAAAGCGGCGCTGATTCAGCAAATGCTTGCCATGACGCTAATGCCGATACAAATAAAATTCCTTTGGTGAATTTGCTAGTGACAAACATATTGATACTCCATTAGCTGGATAAATTAGTTTTCTTGATAGTTTTTAATCATATTGAAATTTAATCAGTTGAGATAACAGAATAAGCTTAAAGTAAGATTCTATTCATAAAGAACAATCAGAATGGTTGGCTGATCTACCATAATTTATTCCGCCTAAATCCTGTTCCAGTGCATAGTCTGCAAAACTGCTCAGCAGATCGCGTCCGGTCGGACCTCGAAAGCCGACAGAATAGTTCATGGTATCTTCGAAGGTAAAACCATCGTGAGGGAATCCCGGCGGAATATACAGAATATCTCCCGGCGCCATTTCTACATCAATAATCGGCTCAAACGGATCGACATGCAATAATGCGGGATGTGCGCAAAATTGACGCATGGGAAGGGCGTCACCGACTCGCCAGCGGCGGCGTCCCATTCCTTGGATGATGAAAACATCATAGTTATCAATATGTGGCCCAACACCACCGCCAGGCACCGAATAGGAGATCATCAAGTCATCAAGACGCCATTCAGGCAGTACGCGGAACGGTTTCACCAGTTCAGCGGCAGGCATATGCCAATGGTTGACGGCTTGCACCAGCAGCGACCATCCTTTTTCGCCTAATTCGCTGTAGTCCTCAAATGGGCCATGGCTTGCTTCCCATTTGTTATCAATAAAACTGACTAGACGGCTGTCAACTTCCGGCTCCATCGCCAAACCAGCCAGTTCATCGGGAGTGATAGGGTCGACAAAATCAGGAAATGCATTTTTCAATACAACGGGTTTTTTCTGCCAGTATTTTTCTAAAAATTCAGGCCAGTTAAGGTTCAGTTTGTTAGCCATGTGACCACATCTATATGAGTAAGTAAGCCAGTCATTATAGAAGTAATGCAGCGGCATATTTTTGTTTGGCGTCAAACTTAGTATTTTGGATGTTCCATTTGCTATTAAATAAAGTATTAACATATTCATAATGCATTGAGGTGTTCTGTCATTTAAAAGCGCCGATGACAAAATGGGTAAGGAAGTTCAATCGTCAAAGTTAACAACGTCAAATTGATCCCCGAGCTCACATTAAATCTCACGGAACTTTAACTGACGGACATGAAGCAACGACTAAAAGCTTAACTGGTCATAGATAAAAGGCAGTTTAAGCGATAAACGAATCAACACGATTAACCAGCCAAAATGCTGGATTTCATTATTTCATACTTAGATTCGCATAATGCATATTATGTTAAATAAGATATATGAACTGATACTATCTCTCTCTACTGCTTATCGGGGTTCTTCCATTGAACCCCAACCTACAGATACTGGAAAATATTAGATAAATTAGCCCCTGCTGTAATACTCCCAGCTTTGTGGGTATTTACAAATAACCGTAAATCAACCATATCAAAACGCATAGTCGCTCCGAAAATGTTTATAACCCATACTTAAGGCTAAGTTTTAGCATCATAGCTCATCAGCAAGTCGTGATATCCGCGAATTAGCCTCATCGATGTGACCGCGTAACGTTTTTAAGCATAACGCAAAGTTTTCAGAAAAACAGTCACAATCATTGGCTAAAGCAAAAAACGTCTCAGCTAACTCCAACGCTTCCCGCCAAGTTTCTCCACCGATCCCCTCACGTAATGTTACTGGCCTAAGGGTATTAACGATGTTTGATTCAACCGATTGGCCGAAAAGGTTTAACTCGGTTGTATGCCCCTGAAGTTATTACTCATCTTTCCCTTATTATTCTTGCTAAACAGGCTCAATTTTCACTGGATGAAATAGCAAACATGCTAAAACGCCTGCCAGAAAATGGAATTGAACGCCCTATTTCACGCAACATAAAACACTATTTTCTGCAGATGTTCCGTAAGCGCGTACATATTCAAAACTCTACTCCCAGCCATTACTTATTTTAATCGTTTTCGTTAGCGCAATAAGCTATGCATTAGTAGTTTATATGGTTGGAGCATTTCCATTGGCAATGAAAGCTCAAGAATTTACATTCACTTCCATCGCCTTTGTTTTCCAATGCCATATTTTGGGTATGTTTGCCCCCTCCCTTTTTACTGGGAATTTAATCAGCCGTTTTGGGGTAAAGCCTTTCTTGTGGTTGGGAGTTGTTGCGACGTATACCTTAGATTTCGGCTTAACCCCTTCAATTGGTTATAACCAATCTAAAGGGAAAGATCTTGGCGAATATGGCAGCAAAGACTTAGTGAAATATGTGGCTGTTGGCGCAGCTTATGAGTTCAACAACAACATGTCCGCTGTCGTTGATTACAAAATTAACTTATTGAATAAAAATGAGTTCACTCGTGCTCACAATATCAATACGGATAATGTCTTAGGTCTGGGCTTAGTCTACCAGTTCTAGTCTATATCTCGAAAGTGGCGCTATCTTCAGTATTCAAGATAGCGCCATTTCTTTGCTTTTATTCTTATTTTTACTGACTTTGCTTCAGATAGTCATCGTCTTCAAGCACCCAAAGCGGTTCTATATCGCTGTCCTTCTTAATGACTAAAGAAGGATCAGAACGTAAACATGCGCCGCCATAATGCCCACCCACCGTAAATGTACAGACCTGAATATAACGTTCTGCCACTTTCGGTAAACACCATAATTGCTGATAAACATTCTCTTGATGGGCAAATTGCCCACAAGTTTCATCCAGAATATCGTCTTGATGATCAACCAGCCCAATGTTATTACCACAACGCCCTGCGATAGGCTTCACGGCATACCCTGTTTGGCGTAGCTCATCATTAATCTCAAAATCCGTATCCAATAAATATGGATGATGCGGAAATAGTGACCATAGAATAGGTAGGATTGATTTATTCCCAGGGATCACCGTCCATAACGGTTCAAAAACACGAATTTCTGGACGCAACAGCACATCAATCAGCCGGACATCATTATGATGTGGGTGACCGGTTAAAATAGGTAGACCAGAAAGGTCACTTTCGCTCTCTTGGCGTAACTGCTCCAGAGCGGTTTCCCATGCCCATGTTTTCCATACACATTGAAGTACTCGCCCTTCACCATCCACCACTTGACCCGTTTCATTCCAAACCAACTCATCCAAACCATGGATGATTTTGCATTCAAAACCTGCTGCCGTGATGGATTGAGCCATAAATAGCGCGTGATAATCCTCTTCACTATCTTTATCTTGCATGATGTGAATAAACGGTTTTGCAGTGGTGTGTTTCCATGTATCCGTAAGTAACTCTTGCAGTCGTTCACCTGGATTCCAGCCCGCGGTGATATCGCCTACTTTTGACCATTTATTAATAATTAACCCGGTTTCAGTATGACAAGAAGCTGAATCTGCATTGTATTCATAAACTTTCAATCCACGATGGTCCATGCAAAAATCAAGGCGACCCGTCACCATATCATGACGGCGGTTTTGCCATGATAAACGCAAACGTGGCCAGAGAATTTCGGGGATATTGAAAAGTTTCAGTAAGTTGTCGTCTTTAAGGACTTTTTCAGTCGCATGCAAATACATCAAGTGAACTTCATTTGTTGCCTGCATTAGCTGATTTTCAGCCGTGCTGGAAATCGTGAAATATTCGTGAGGGTTGGCATTCAGTTTATGCCCATGGTTAGCCTTTATATAAGCTAATTCAATCGGGTTAGATTCATCTAACCAGCTTTGATTGAAGTTGATTTGGCTACCCAACTGAGCCGCGTGCAGCTCCATTAATTGTGGATTAATTTCAGGTTCTTTATAAGCATACTGGTTATTATCCGTTTGTATCATCCAACCGAGGATCGTCGTATCGGTGAATGTATCAGACAATGTATAACTTCCATTATCGACGCTTAGAGGGAGTTCTCGGGTCCACTGCTGTCCGGCAGGGAGTTTATGGTGTAAAACATTTTGCTCAACAATTCGTACTTTATTATCAATAACTTGAGTAATAATCGCTACATGCCCTGTATGCTCAAATTCACCGCCTTCCGCCCAAATCAGTAAACTTCCTGCAGTGGGTTTCATTTGGCTGCCATTTTGATACGCACGCAATGGCAATATGCCGTCATCCACCACATGACGTAAGAAACGTAATGCAAAAATCTCATATGCCATGCCAACATCGGTGAATACCACACCATAATTGAGATAGAGAAAACGACGAGCGAATTCAACGCATTGCCATTTATATCCCATATATTCATTATTGATATAACTGCGAAACGAGATATCGTCCCGCTCACCCAAATCGGGAATGGAACTGTAATCGGAAGAGTAAATTGCAACACCACCGGGGGCGTAGCCAAGTAAAGTGCCAAACGGTTCGTGTTCTTCTGTCATGACCAGACTCCTATTACAGCTCACTGATATTATTTAAATCGCAATTATAAGGATGCTAATAATCAGTATACGCCTGTCATAATCAAAACACTGCGTTTTTTCATGGCATAAAAAAAGCACCTACTTAATAGGTGCTCAGACTGCTGACAAACCGGCTAGGTTTGGTGGCAGGTTGAATAGGTTTTGAAAATAATTAGGAAAATCAATTCATTGATTTTCGGCTGATAACACAAAGCAGGAAAAACGACGCTTTTATCCTGCTTTGTCAACAACCTCAGCACCTACTTAATAGGTGCTTTGTGGTGTTGATGTTGAATTTACGACAAAAAACTTGTTAGCGATAACCGCGAGTATGGTTATTAGATGACCAGTTGTAGGTCGCATTGCTTCCAGTTACGCGCTCTTTTTTCTTCTGGGTTCTTAAGGCTTTGGCTTCTTTTTCAACTTCAGCCGAGATTTCGGTAATGATCAATTTTTTGACTTTGCTTTCTTCTGAATTGGTCAACTCGCGCCCTAAACTTTTACGCTCTTGAGCCAGTCGTTGCCTCACCCGCATTCTTTGCGTTTCAGTCATCTCTTGCAGTGTTAGGGTTTTCATGTCATTACTCCTTCGAAAGTTGAAAGACGACTTCCAATATAGCACTTCGTTCTCTTTTCGTCCTAGATAAGGTGCCATCATCCCTATTTAGGAGTATAGTAGCCTTTATCGAAATCCGAATTGATATGAATCATTTTATTTATTATGGAATTAGCGCTCTCCACACCCGAAATTCGCCAGATCCTTGCTTCTGACACCCCAATCATCGATGTTCGCGCCCCCGTTGAATTTCAACAAGGTGCCATGCCATCGGCACTCAATTTACCCTTAATGAATGACGATGAACGCACCGCCGTCGGGATCTGTTATAAACAAAAAGGCTCCGACAAAGCGGTCGAGTTGGGTCATCAATTAGTCTCTGGTGAATTACGTGAAAATCGAATTAATGCGTGGAAAACGGCGTGTCAACAACACCCTGAAGGTTATCTCTGCTGCGCTCGTGGCGGAATGCGCTCCCATATTGCGCAGCAATGGTTAAAAGAAGCCGGTATTGAATACCCACTTATCAATGGTGGCTATAAAAACTTACGCCAAACGACTATTGATGCAATCGACGAATTAGCTCAGCGTCCAGTCATATTAATTGGTGGTTGTACTGGAAATGGCAAAACGCTATTAGTTCAAGGGCTTGAAGATAGTATTGACCTAGAAGGTATTGCCCATCATCGAGGCTCTTCCTTTGGTCGTACTTTAGAAGCCCAATTTTCACAGGCTACGTTTGAAAACCATTTAGCGGTTTCTATGTTAAAAAAAGCCCCCAATCACAACCGGTGGGTACTTGAAGATGAAGGACGAGCCATTGGGGTGAACAGCCTTCCTGATTCACTACGCCAAGCAATGGAAGCAGCAACAATTGCAGTGGTTGAAGACCCTATTGAGCGTCGAATGGAAAGGTTAAAAGAGGAATATTTTGACCGAATGACCCACGATTTTCTTGCCGCATTTGGTGAAGAACAAGGTTGGAATGCCTACAGTGAATACCTACACCATGGTCTACATGCCATCCGTAAACGTTTAGGTTCCCAGCGAGCGATTGAGCTAACTAAACTACTTGATGATGCGCTGATTGCTCAACGTAAAACAGAAAAAACAGACGTTCATTTCTCATGGCTTACACCACTACTTCATGAATATTATGATCCGATGTACCGCTATCAGTTGAGCAAAAAACAGGATCGAATTGTTTTCAAAGGGACATTTGAAGAAGTCACTGAGTGGGTAAAATCCACCGCTCAGTAATGCTACACATATTCTTCAATATCAAAGTAAGGTGACACTGTCACCTTACTGACCACTTCAAGCCTGTTTAACGTACTCCTGTTTAGCGTAACAGTGCACCCACTAAAAACAGTGAACCTAATATCAAACAGAAGCCCGAACTGACATACCAAAATAGGTCGCTATTACCTTTAAAGCGGCTTTTGATCAGTGGAAATATTGCCGCTCTAATTAAAAATACAGCAGCAATGGCAATGAGAATGGGTTGAGTAAAGGGTAAAGAAAAAGAACCTTGAGCTGCACTGAATGCGTACACCCCCCAAATGGTTAATACCGTTCCGACAAAAATCGCTGTAAATGGTGGGTACCAGTGCCCTTCTTGAGATTGTTTAACGATCCGTTCCCCTGCTCCGAGCCATTTAAATCCAGCTGCGCCCCAAACCAGACACGCAAAATGCAATAGTGCAACAATCCATGTCAACACAGCAGCTAAATACAATGCAGTTATTCCCATTTATAACCCTTTCAGTGAAGCTTATTTTTTAAAGGCAATCTCAGTAATACCTTGGTAAATTAATTTAGAAGCTAACCCGCCTAAAATCAATCCGACCACTTTGCCTATCACTTTATGGATACGGGAATACGTTCGTCTTACAGAAGAGAGTGAAAATGTCTGGCATAAGATAATACGCCAAATTAAAGAAGCCACCACAATTCCTAACCAAATCACAAGCTTAGTCCACAATGGTGTCGAAGGTGAAATCGTAGTAGAGAAAATACTCATGAAAAATAGAACGGTTTGAGGGTTAGATAAATCAGCAATTAACCCTCGACGAAAATAAACGCCCGTTGGAAAATTTTCTGTATTTTTTTCGGTAGCAAGAGACAGTTGCGTTTTATTTCGAAAGACACTGATCGCGTAATATAATAAATATAATCCACCCAAAATCTTAATCAGAGAAAATAACGACTCAAACTGCGTCATTAATGCCACCAGCCCAAATAGCCCTAATCCTGAATAAATCGCATCCCCCAGAACAACCCCATAACCACAAGTTAATCCGGCTTTTTACCTGAACTTAATGTCGTTTGAACTACCGTAAATAAGTTGGCACCAGGGTTAAAAAAGGTCAAAACAAACAAAAACAAGGTGATCAGAATACTGTGTAGTGGATCCATCATGGTGTCTCACATTAGCGGGGGATTTTTTATTATAGACAGGGATAACCCTTCGGGATGCAACCTACGTCAGGTTATTGAAAATCCACCGTATGTGAACGAACGAAAAAACTATCCCAACGATTTTCGACGTTGCAGCAACCACTTGTCTAACTCATTAGCAAATTGCTGGCGATCTCGTTGGTTTAAGCTAGCGGGTCCACCGGTTTGCACACCGCTAGCACGCATCGTATCCATAAAGTCTCTAATGGTCAGACGTTCACGGATCGTGGCTTCACTGTAACGTTCACCTCGGGGGTTCAACGCCACTGCGCCCTTTTCCATCACTTCCGCCGCCAATGGAATATCAGCTGTAATCACTAAATCACCAGCCTGTACACGTAAAACAATTTCATTATCTGCGACATCAAACCCTGCTGGAACTTGCAGTGTCTTTAAAAATAAAGAAGGAGGAACCGACAAACGCTGGTTCGCCACAAATGTAATTTGCACTTTTTCTCTATCGGCCGCGCGATATAACACTTCTTTAATCACTTTCGGACACGCATCCGCATCCACCCAAATCACCATATTGACGTTAACCTATCGATTTTATTTCTAGGAATGAATTGCTGCACATCATAGCATGTCATCAATCCCTTAGGAGGAACAAACTGCCGTTTCTTGGCGGTTGTCGAACAAATAGATGCTGAAATGAACCAACGTTTACAGACAATCACGGACCACAGTGATGACCTGTGGTCAAGCTTTCAACGACGCTGTCATGCCTATTTAGAAATGGCGCTCGAGCCTGAATATCAGCAAGTGATTTTACGGGATGCTAAAGCGGTGTTAGGGGAAGCCATCGCAAAATCTAACTTACAGTGCGCGGATGCCATTGAAAAGATCATCACCAAACTGGTGGAGGATAAAATCATTGCCAACGTAGAGCCTCGCGCCCTCGCAGCATTACTCAATGGAGGCTTGTCCGAAGCAGCGTATTGGATAGCACAAGATAAGAGTGAAACGCGGCTAAAACAGAGTATTGCCAGTATCGATATACTACTGAACGGATTAAAAAAACCAGCAGAATAATAACAAAAGTAAGCCCGCTATATGGGCTTACCCGTTATTGACTCAAGATTAACGCAGTGATTTAAATACGCGAATAAATTTCTCGACATCCTCTTCGCTTGTGGACCATGACGTACACAAACGCACGCAGGTTTTACCCGCTTCTGGTGCTGGCATACTGCTTAAAATATAATGTTCCAGCAATTTCTTCGCTAAATCATCCGGTAGCACCACAAACACTTGGTTTGATTCAACTGGCGCTAAGAACTCAAAACCTTGTTGAGTAAAGAATGCCGCTAAGTGCATCGCCATCTCATTGAGATGCTTACCCAGTTTGAAATAAAGGTCATCTTTAAACAGCGCGTTAAATTGAGCCGCTAATAACCAACCTTTCGCCTGCAATCCCCCTTTTTGCTTGATACTAAAGCGGAAATCAGATTTCAAGCTTGGGTTTAAAATCACTAGGATTTCACCGGTCAGTGCACCAATCTTAGTACCACCGATATAAAAAACATCCGTCAATTGAGCGATATCTTCAATCGTCACGTCGCTCGCATGGGACATTAAGCCGGAGGCTAAACGTGCGCCATCCATAAACAGCCATAAACCATGCTCATCACACACTTTACGCAGCGCAACCAGCTCATCTTTACGGTACACAGTACCAATTTCTGTGGAGTTACTGATATACACCAATTTTGGCTGTACACAATGCTCATCGGTATGATGTGCCAAAACTTGCTCAACCAGCGCTGGGGTTAACTTACCCGATGCTGAAGGAACAGTGAAAACTTTATGCCCTGTGGCTTCAATTGCCCCCGTCTCATGCACCGCAATATGCCCTGAATCTACCGCGATAGCCGCCTGATGAGGTCTTAATACATGGGAGATGGTAGTTAAATTGGTGATCGTGCCACCATTAAAGAAATGGATATCTGCATCTGGGCGCCCAATGCGCTGTTTCACTTGCTCAGCTACACTGGCACATAACGTGTCGGTACCATACCCTTCAAAACGCTTCCCCGCTAAGTTATTAAGTTCTTCCATCACTGCTGGGTGCGCTATTTCATTATAATCATTAATAAAGCTGTACATTGGCAACCTACCGTTAACTCATGTTCTATTAAAAATAAGCCAACAGTTATATGCGTATATCATTCAATGTTCAATGATATTTTTTAGATGATTACCCTCGCATTATATTACTGGTTGCGAGCGACGAAATGTCAGATTAAAGCGGTAAGCCCCAAGTTGAGGATGAACGCCTGATTTGATTTGGCGTACCCCGTGATAATTGAGCCGTGATCGTCCGCCCCACACTAAAACATCCCCATGCTCTAATGGGATAGCTTGACGCGGATGTTCTCGCGTCTCTCCACCAAAATCAAAGATAGTGGGCAACCCTAATGAAAAAGAGACTATCGGCTGGGAAAAATCCGCTTCATCCTTATCTTGATGCAGTGACATTTTAGCCCCCACACCATAGCGGTTAACTAGGCAGGCATCTGGAGCAAAATGAGAAAAGCCGACTTTTTCAGCGGCATTTATCGCCAACTGTTTAAATAATGCGGGCATCATGGGCCATGGCTGCTGAGTTATCGGATCGGCAAAGGAATATCGGTAGCCTTTATTATCCGTAACCCAGCCCCAATCACCGCAATTGGTCATTGCCACAGACATGGCGTACCCGCCAGGGGTTTCCATATGACGCAAAGGTGCTTGAGCAATCACTTCATTCAATGCAGCTAATAACGGCTCTCCTCGCCCAAGCAAAAAACCTTTAAGGAGATAAGCATCGGGCGCAATCTCAATCGTATTCTCTTCATCAGGAAATAACATAGTCACCACACATATAGTCACCACTCAGTAAAATGGGTGTCTACCTATATAAATAAGACACCTTGACCATTTAAGCGGCTTGTTGCTGCCTTTTCAAGGCCAATTTACGCTCTGCTTTTTGGCTACCCCAGACGCTGAATAAAATCACCAACATGCCGAGAAACTGTAATGGGCTTAATTGTTTATTGAACGCAGCCGCCCTTGCTGAATAGCGGTTCCCATTAAGAAAGCCCCTAATTGGCAAATCCCCTCACCTTCAATACTGGCATCCAAAATTGCCTGTGTGTCATTCAATGTCAGGCGCATATATATTCTTTCCAATGAGTGTAAGGATGGCATGGTCCACTATGGTGCTTTGGGGAATTGCTTATGGTGGCGTATCTGTCACTTTAATGACTTGGATGATGCGTTACAGCGCCCATAATATTGAAGCCACAAGCTCCCTGTATATTGCCTTTTTTAATAGCGGAATCGCCTTAGGCTCTGCGCTTGGCGGTGTTTTCGTCTCACTGTATGGGTTAATTGGCAATTTACATGTCGCGGTATTGTCATTTGTGGCTGCGCTTACGCTGTTAGGGATCAATTATTACCAGAAAAAAGCTCGCTAAGTTCTCTAACAAAGTCGATTTATTATTAATAACTAAAGTAAATGGCGTTTAAATTAGTAACGATTGTTTTTTTTAGCGCTAGCCTTTCTTGCTGAGTTATTGCATAAATAGCTATCACCAAAAATAGGGAAATAAAATGACAAAAACAGCACCATTAACACTGTATTACGATACCTTTGGTCAGCCAGAACACCCAGCAGTCGTACTTATTGCAGGGTTAGGTGGGCATAACATTAGTTGGACATCAGAATTTTGCCAACAAATTGCCGATGCAGGTTTTTATATTATTCGTCCCGATAACCGTGATGTGGGTTTATCGCCACATTTAGATAATTACCCGCCACTAAATATTGGGGAAATGGCTGAGCGCTTACAAAACGGCGAGCATGTCGATGTTCCCTACACCTTATTTGAAATGGCCGATGATATTATCGCCTTGCTAGATAGCTTATCCATTGAGAAAGCCCATATTGTAGGGCGTTCAATGGGGGGCATGATAGCGCAAGTGGTTGCATCAAAAGTTCCGAACCGCACTCTTTCACTTTGCCCAATTATGTCATCAACGGGCAATCCTCAATTGCCGCAAAGCGAGCCGGATGTCATGAAAATGCTAATGTCTCCTAGCGTAGATCCTAAACAAGATTTTGACGGCTATGTTGCTGGGCAACTCGCATTTTACCGTCGTATTGGTTCAACGTGCGTGCCGTTCGATGAAGAAAATTGCCGTGACTATATTACACAAGCATTCCAGCGTAATTACTCCCCTGAAGGAACTAAACGTCAGTTAGCTGCCGTTGCAGTAACGGGTGATTTAAGACCTCTCCTCGGTGCCATCACTGCCCCAACGCTGGTGATCCACGGTTCTATTGACCCATTATTCCCCGTCACTTCAGGTCAAGATATTTTTGATAATATTGAAACGGCAAAATTAGAAGTAATTGAAGGTATGGGGCACGATACGCCAGCCGCATTAAACCCTCAAATTGCTGAAATGATTATTGAGAATATGCGAGAAAGTGAAGTGAATTAATAACGTTAAGTTTGTAAATAAGCGCCTGAATAAAGGCGCTTATTTTATACATTAAATTGTGTATTTATAACCAGCCTTGCTGCTTATGTTGTGCGCAAATTGGGCACAGAGTTTCTTCCGCAGTCCATGCCGAAAAAGGTAATTGGCATTTTTGGCATGCCCCATCGAAATAATGGAAATGCTGTGGTTCGCTATTTTTTGCAACATGAGGATGAACTTGAATTGATTTTGGGAAACAGACCACTTGGCAACTCATACAGCCAGTACAACGCTTATCGTCTAAACTAAATTGATGGTCTTCAAGCTCTATCGCCTGCTCATCGCACACTTTCGCGCACGCGCCACATAAAATGCAGCTCCCCGTATCTAATGCAATATGGAACCAGCTATCTTCAGGATAAAACTGTTTTCTGGCATTCAATCCCGTTTTGACCTTGCCACTGTCTAATGGCTGACTATCTAATTTTTGACGAAAAAGCATTCTACGACGCCCACTGTCCACTTCAGCAGGTTTGGTGATGGTCAAACTCCAAATAGGCTCTTGTAATGCTTCCAATTTTAAATTTAATGCAGCTAAGGCAGGCAACCATTTGTCGACCAGCGGTTCAGGAATTTGCATACCTCGAATGGCATATTGACGATGCCAAACAATCAGTTCTTCAGGGCTGGCGAGAGGTTCATCATGGCTGATAACCAAAAAACCATTTTGGTAGGTTCGTTCATGGGGGGCAATATTCTCAATCGCATCGACTGGACAGGTAAACAGGCAGTTACCGCATTGATAACACAGTTCATTATCAATTTTCGCATCCATAAAACCAAAAGAAATCGCGCCCACTGGACAACTGCTCGCACAGTTGTCACAAACACTATTTTTCAAGCGCTTATGGACACACTTTTCATTAATAACAGGTTCTGGAGGAAGATCTAGTTGAATGAACCGCCGCATAATTTATTCGTTTACCTTTAATGTCTACCCTTGATAATTAAGCTTAATCGCTTTCTATCATCTTAATGCAACGGCTTAAAATTAACATGACATAAATTAAAAATTAACGAGATATGATGGCATTACACGCAAAGATACTCACTTGCTCTAGGATTTTATCCAATAAATCTTTATCAATATTTTTTTGATTCAAGCGTTTTAAGAGTGATTTTTTCGCAATCACAAATCCCAAAATTTGCCCAATTAAAGCATGTGCTGAAATAATCGCCGTCGCCTGATCTTCATTCGTAATAAATTGGATAAGTGACGTTAATCGAGAATGAAAAGGCTCAATAAACTCTTTAAAAATAATCTCGGTGTTTTCGGTAGGCTCCAACTGCTCTCTTAGGATTAATATGGAATAATATTCATGCCCCGGCGACAACAACGCTAATCCCAGCCCTTTTATTAATAACCGGAGTAATGATTCAACCTCGGCTACCTCATGGTTTGCCCGTGATTTTAACTGCTCAAACTGCACATCAAATACGCTCACATTGCTCATTTGGGCAAGATCTGCCGCAATTTTATGGATAACAGCTGCATAGACCCCCATCTTTCCACCCATATGATAAGGGATGGCAGATTGGTTAACTCCCGCACTTTCAGCCAGTTGACGAGTTCTTACGCCATTAATACCATAAAGAGCAAACTGTTTGATGCCTTCATTGATTAATTTTTCTTTCGTCAACTCTGAAGAGAGTGTGTTCTTATTTATTTCTGTCATATGCAGCTGAAACCCTAATTACATTAAATGAGACATATTATACGTCGGCACGCATTAAATGCGTCGAATTATTATTTAATTCTATCCTCTTGTCTTTCCCCACAATCACGGTACCGCCTAAATTACATAAATGATAATCAAAGGCACAATTAGGTTCAAACGCAAATGTCATTCCTGCTTTTAAGGCTAATTCACGCCCAGGATTCGGTAACCGGCTTATATACCCATATTTTTGTGCTAATGGTAATATTTCAATTCCGGGAGCCATACCAAAGCCAATTGGTCCATAAGGATTAATGCTATGAATAAGCGGATGAACATGCCAACCTTTTGCCTTTAATAATGGTTGTTCCATCTTGTCCACCAACTCCCCAAAGGTAATGCCTTCTTTGAGATTCTCTACACCTATCTCATAACATTCTCGCGAAACTTGTGCTGCTCGCTCAATATTAGGGTGTATTTGGCGAGCCAAATTCCATCGTCTATCGCGCTCTTGTAAGGTAAATGCAGCGGGTATCATTGAATTCATCATAATTTCCTCGTTTATATTATATTTAATTCATTCGAATGAATTAAATATTGATCGCAATGATACTGAAATCAAATTAATCATGAGCATTAAGTGCTATCTATTGAAAATTACTTGCCAGAAAACGGATAACGAGTTGAAAATACAGCGATATATAAACCAAGTTCCAATCAAACTTTTTGATCATCATTTGAATAGTTTCGAGTGTATACTAGTGCAATCTCAACGTTTTTAACCCTAACCGATGCCAAATGACATCCCCTACCATTCCCAACCAAAGGTTTGTATATGAATAATTTTGAGTTTTACAACCCAACGCGCATTGTTTTTGGTGAAGGTAAAATCAGTGAATTGGACCGATTGGTTCCCACGAATGCAAAAGTCCTTGTGCTATTTGGCGGTGAAAGTGCTCGCAAGAATGGCACCCTCGATGAAGTTGCTAGCGCATTGAAAAATCGCCAAATTGGCTATTTTGGTGGGATTGAAGCTAACCCTCGCTATGAAACTTTAATCAAAGCTGTCGCGCAGATTGAACGCGAAGGTTATGATTTTTTACTGGCCGTTGGCGGTGGATCCGTCATTGATGGCACTAAATTTATCGCTGCAGCAGTCAATTACGCTGGCGATAAATGGGAAGTAGTGACCAGCGGTGGCGCCACTATTGCACACGCATTACCTTTTGGTACAGTGTTGACCCTCCCTGCAACTGGCTCTGAAATGAACAAAGGCTCTGTGATCACCCGTGAGGAATTACATGCAAAATTAGCCTTTATGAGTGACAAAGTTTTCCCACAATTTTCTATTTTAGACCCCGTTAAAACCTACACATTACCGCCTCGCCAAATCAGTAATGGGGTTGTGGATGCGTTTGTACACGTTATCGAGCAGTATCTCACCTACCCTGTGAATGCCAATGTTCAAGATGCATTTGCTGAAGGTTTACTGAGAACCTTGATCGATATTGGTCCGAAAGCCTTAGAAAATCCAACCAATTACGATGTTCGCGCCAATTTAATGTGGACAGCAACATTAGCGTTAAATGGTTTAATTGGTGTTGGCGTACCGCAAGACTGGGCTACCCACATGTTAGGTCATGAAATCACCGTTCTCTACGGTTTAGATCATGCCCAAACCTTAGCCATCATCCTACCGTCCTTAATGGAAGAAAAACTGCCTCAGAAACAAGCGAAAATGGCACAGTATGCGGAACGTGTCTGGGATATCCGTGACGGTAGCGAAAAAGAAAAAGCACTCAAAGCCATTGAATTAACAAGAGACTTTTTCGAATCAATGCAAGTGAAAACACGCTTTAAAGATTATCAGCTCAACCAAGAAATCGTAGAGCCTTTAGTCGAAAGCCTTGTGGCGCATAGCATGGTGACTCTCGGAGAGCATCGTGATATTACCCCTGAAGTGAGCCGCCGAATTTATCTCGCTTCATTATAATGACCGCATTTTATTGAAAGGTTGAAGGTTCGAAAGAGCGCATTCCCTTGCGCTCTTTTTTTAATGATTCAACAAGGTTTAAAGTTCGCTTTCGTAACCAACCATTTCAGCAACAACGCAGCACATATCGCCATTACCACATTGAAACCCAAGCTTAAACATGTTGCTTGACGTAAAGTTTCCAGAGAATTTCCATCTTCGAAATGAATCAATCCATACTGTAAGATCACCGAAGCGACCGTCGCACCAACGGCTGCGCCTACTTGCTGTAATGTAGCCGTCAAACCTGATGCCATTCCCGTTTCCCTGTGAGACACTTTGGAAAGAACCAAATTAAGCATCGGTGTCATGATCATGCCTTGAGTAAAGCCAATCGTACATAAAATGGGGGATAACGCCCAAACTCCGGTACCAAGTTGGCCACCACTTAACGCGACGATTAACAAAAGATAGCTTGCCCCATACAGGATAGCTCCCCATAACAGGGTGTTATCTCCCCAACGGTAAACCCATTTGGGTGTCAAAAAAGACGATACAACGAATCCAATGCTGGAAGGAACAAACACCAATCCGGCAATAAGTGGCGTTAAGCCAAACCCATTTTGCAGCAGAATAGAGAGTAACAAAGGAAATGCTGATGATGTTGCATACACGCTCATGACGACCATTAGCCCAATAATAAAAGGTATATTGAGCAAAATTCGCATACTGAATAAAGGTGTTAATTGGCGTTTTTCTCGCTCAATTTCGTAATAAACAAAGCCGCCTAAAACCAAACAACCCACAGCGAATAACCCGCTACTCATCATATTCCAGCCCCATACTGGCAACATTAAAAACGGCAATAATCCACAACCAATGCCAACACTGGATAACAGCACACCTAACCAATCAAGATTAACTTGCAGTTTATCCCCTTCGAGTAAATAACGGGAAAACTCTAATGCAATAACGCCAATCGGTAAGTTAACCAGAAAAATAGTTCGCCATCCTAGCCCAAAAAGATCAAGCGTAATTAACCAACCACCCAATGCCTGCCCCGCAATTGCAGCTAAACCTAATGTCATGCCTAAATAACCAAACGCTTTTTTAGCTTGGTATTCTGTAAAGTTAATCCGAATGCTGGAATACACCTGCGGGAAAAGTAGCGCGGCAGATAATCCTTGAATAAGACGAGCGACAACGAGCAATGTGGCAGTCGGTGCAAGCGCACATAATAATGATGAAAATACAAACCAAAACATTCCAACCCGATATAGCGTTCGCTTACCAAAAACATCTCCCAGTCGTCCCCCTGTGATCAGCAATAAACCGAAAGCTAGCTCATAACCGACAATAATTAGCGTTAATTCTGTCAAATTAGCATTTAACGATTTCTCGATACTCACGATGGCGACATTCACCACAAACAGGTCAAATATGGTGACAAACCCGGCCAATAATAAAACACCTAATGCCGCTTTTTGTTGTTGATTCATAGTACACTCATTAACCAATACAGATGAATAAATGAGGACTATAATCAACCTATTATCCTGTTACAATTTAACCATTTATACTATTACTAAAAGTATTAGGCTATGAAAAATAGACAACGAACTCGCCCTGAACTTGCCAATTTTTTAAAAAACAAACGTGAAAGCGTATCGCCAGAACAGGTAGGTTTGCCCTGCTCCACGCGCCGCCGTACTCCAGGATTACGCCGAGAAGAAGTCGCTGCATTAGCGGGAGTTGGGCTAACTTGGTATACGTGGCTAGAACAAGGGCGTGAAATTGGCGTTTCTAATCAATTTTTAGACAGCCTTTCTCAGGCATTACGTTTGAATAGCGCAGAACGCCAGCATTTGTATCTGCTTACTCAAAACCGTGAACCAAGAGCTTCAGCGAATACTGAGCATACGGTTCCTTCTGCAATTTCACGATTAATTGCAGATTTTCCGAGTCACTATTTATGCTATGTGCTCAATCTGCACTGGGATGTATTGGCCTATAACTCACAAGCAGACGAACATTTCCATTTCTCAGAAGCCGAACCTTACTACCGTAATTTTTTGTATTTATTGTTTATGGATCCGCGTTATCAAGAGCGATTTGCAAACTGGTCACAGGTCGCACAGCAACTATTAGCCAGTTTCCGCCGAGATTATGCACGCACCAAACACGATCCTAATATTAAAAAACTCATTGAAACGTTAAGTACAGAATCATCGACATTCTATGATTTATGGCATCGCCATGAGATTTACCAGCCGTGTACTGGAGTCCGAGATATTATTTATCAAGGTCGCGCTCAGCAATATGATTACACCTCGCTGACTTTTGATATTGAGAAAGGCAACCGACTCTTGGTTTATATGCCAATTAAATCGGATGATGAGTCAATAATTAATTGATTTTTTATGCAGTTAAGCTGATAGCAGATAACTCTACTATCTGTTCCGTCGCTATCTTTAGCCAGATAATTGGTTGGCAATGGCACAATAGCATGATCAAAATATTGTTTTGATTTCCCTCCCTAATAACCCGTTTCTTGGTGCCGTAATTTTATGTATTTTATATAACAAAATTACATAAAACATTTTTATAACAATCGTTTTTATAGCTATCGTTTTTATAACAACCATTTTTATAACAACAATGTACTCCTAGGTCGTGAGCCATGTTTTCTAAGTCCAATATCTCGAATACTGCCCTGCTCGCGTCTTCGCTGCTATTAACCATCGGGCGCGGTGCCACATTACCATTTATGGCGATCTATCTGACACGCCAATACCATATGGCGATCGATATCGTCGGTGTTGCTATGACTATCGCCTTAACGGTCGGTGTGTTATTCAGTATGGGATTTGGCATGTTGGCGGATAAAGTCGACAAAAAACGCTGCATGCTTATTGCCGTGATCGCCTTCATTTGTGGATTTATCGCAATTCCGCTCATGAACAATGCACTATTGGTGATTATATTTTTCTCACTAATTAACTGCTCTTATTCGGTTTTTTCGACTGTTTTAAAAGGCTATTTTGCAGATACGTTGTCATTATCCTTAAAGACTAAAGTATTTTCGCTCAATTACACCTTTATTAATATCGGTTGGACGGTCGGGCCACCAATGGGCACATGGTTATTAATGTACAGCATTAATTTACCTTTTTGGCTAGCAGCAGTTTCCGCCGCCGCCCCAATCTTTTTTATCCAGCGGTTTGTTCAAAGCACCAAACCTGCTAGCCATGTTGATGGTCAACCTCGAGTGTGGAACCCCAAAGCAATGCTCCACGACCGTGCATTGGCTTGGTTTATTCTCTCCACTTTTCTTGGTTCACTTGTATTTGGCTCTTTTACCACGTGGATCTCCCAATATGTGATCACTGTAGCTAACAGTGATTTTGCACAAGCGGTGATTGGCGTGATTTTACCCGTCAACACCGTCGTCGTTGTCACATTGCAATACACGGTTGGCAAACGCATTACGCAGGATAATTTAAGACGCTTAATGACCATTGGTAGCATATTCTTTTTAGGGGGATTAGCGGTCTTTATGGGATCTGGAGATAACCTCTACTTATGGGCGCTAGGCTCATTTATCTTCACTTTGGGTGAACTGATTTACGCGCCAGGCGAATATATGTTAATTGACAGCATTGCCCCAGAAGGCATGAAATCCAGCTATTTTTCTGCTCAAGCGTTGGGGTTACTTGGCGGGGCATTTAACCCAATGATGACGGGTTTCGTTCTGACTGAACTTCCTCCGTATTTTATCTTTATTATCTTAATGGTGGTGACAGTGCTGGCATGGTTAAGTATGCTTAACGGCATGCGAATTAAAAATAAACAAACTCTCGCATTATAAATAATCATTGCGATAAACGTGACCTGCAGTCCAAGTGATCTTCCTTATGTTTAATTGCCCGCTAATGCCTAACATTAGCGGGTTTCTTTTTTTTATTTCCGCCCTATTTCAGCATGCTCATTTTTAAAGTTTCCCCGAGAATTTTTATCGCGTTGCGCCGTCTTGGGATCAGTTCTAAAGCATAGTTAATACGCAGATGGTTTGGGTAACAATCGCCTGTAGCAAAGTGGGCACCCGTCAATACCGTCACTTTATTGCGATGCAAAATCTCCATCAATTTCGACGTATCTGTGGCAGGATGCTCGACCCATAATGAAAATCCACCTTGAGGGCGAGAAATTCGAGTATTAGCAGGAAAATGTGTTTCAACTAATTCGCGATATTGGCACTGTAATTCACGATATTGCTGACGCATTCGGCGTAAATGCAAAAAATAGTGCCCTTCTTTTAAGAAATTACTCATCACTTGCTGCATAAAAACTTCGCCAGAACAATGCGATAAGTATTTTAAGTGCATAACTTTCTCTTTGTATTTACCGGGGATGATCCACCCCGTCCGTGTTCCCGGTGCAACGGTTTTAGAAAATGAACTGCACAGAATCACATGACCTTCGGTATCCAGAGATTGGATCGTTGACGGTCGCGGATAGGCATAAGCAAGAGGTGCTAGGCAATCATTCTCGATAACTGTACCTTGATATCGATTAGTCATCTCGAGCAACCTTTGCTTATTCTTTTCCGGCATAATACTGCCCATCGGGTTATTGCACGTCGGCGTGACCACCACCGCTTTGACCTGCCAACATTGGAAAGCTTCTTCTAACCTATCCAAGTTAATCCCTGTTTGGGGATCAACGGGAATTTCGATGATTTTACGGCCCAGCCCATAAAGCGTTTGCAATAATCCAGGAAACGTCGGTGATTCAACAGCAACCACATCATTAGCTTGTGTACATGCTTGAATTGCAATAGAAAGTGATTGATGGGCACTGGTAGTTGTCACGATATCATCGGGGGTAAATGACTGACGATAATCGGACACATGATAGATTTGCTCCCTGAGTGCTGCTAACCCTTGTAAGCTATCATACTCAAGTGTTAGCGGATTACGACGTCGTGCCACCATGTTCATTTCTTGCCATAGCGGTTCTAAGGTTTTATCTGCAATATTAGGTACTGCACACGATAATGATGTGACTCCTGCACGCTCTTCAACACGCAGGAAGTCCATCGTCGGGTTCCATTTATCAATATGAACAGGCTTTTGAATATAGTTAGCCACTTTAGGCAATGGTGCTGTGGCCTTTTCAGGGATCACAAAATAACCCGATTTCGGTACTGCATAAATGAGCTGACACCGTTCCAGTTCACGATAAGCCAGTTGAGCCGTGGTGATGCTCACATCATGGCAGCGACTAATATCACGTACCGACGGCATTTTCTCCCCACCAAGAAATTCCCCTCGATGGATTTTGCTCTGCAGCATTTGGGCTATTTGTTTATAGAGCATCGCACTCATTTCCTTAAGATCGAATCCCGTATCTGTAATGTAATACAGATTTCGCCGAGATGATCTGTATTTTACAAAAAAGTCAATCTGTCACTTTTTTAAGTCAATTACTCATGCGAAGCTAAATAAACAAAATACAGCAATAGGATTTTATTTATGGAATATGAAAAAAACATAAAGGGCAAACCATACCCGAAATTTATATTAGTTCAACCCATCACCTTCATATTTCGGTGGATAACATCATTATTTATAAGGAAAAAATATGAAAGATATAAAAACCAAAAAATCTAAGGGTATATTTAAAAAAACCAAAACGATTTTAATTAAATTAATTTTTGAAGGATATAAAACAGAAACTGCACACTATAATAAATAGCAAAAGATAATTTCACTTCAAAATAAACTATCTAATTAGAGAATATATATGCTTTTTATATTAAAAATTGCTGCGACAATAGCAATCTTGGCGCAGCTTTATTCTTTTTCAAAACAGGCTTTATTATTTTTTCGCTGATTCTTTTAGCAATAATGCGCGCTTGCGATCGATCCCCCAGCGATATCCCGATAATCCACCATCCGTTCTCACCACTCGATGGCATGGGATTGCCACCGCTAGCATATTCGCACCACATGCATTCGCCACAGCTCTAAACGATTTAGGTGCCCCCATCTTTTCTGCAATTTCACGATAGCTCACCGTTTTCCCTGCAGGAATGTTTCTTAACACTTGCCACACTCGTTGCTGAAATGCAGTTCCTCGAATATCCAAAGGAAGGTCAAAACCTATTTCCGGAGCTTCAATAAACCCAATGACTTTAGAAACCACTTGATCGAATGCTTTATTTCCACCAATTAACTGAGCATGGGGAAATTTATCTTGTAAGTTATTTAGTAATTGCTCAGGGTCATCGCCGAATAAAATTGCACAAATGCCTATCGGACTTTGTGCAACAAGTACATTTCCAAGCGAACAGACCGCCAGCGCAAAATAGATTTGGCTCCCTTCACCACCGGATTTCCATGCCGTCGGCGTCATGCCCAATCGCGAATTTGCCGTTTCATAAAAACGACTGTTCGAATGAAAACCCGCATCATAAATGGCATCAGTGATCCGCTCATTTTCCTGTAATTGTGCTTTTACTTTCTGATGAAGATAAGCATCACGATAGGCTTTAGGCGTTAACCCAGTTTGTAATTTAAATAATCGATGAAAATGAAACGGGCTTATTCCGACATAATCAGCTAACTCAGCCAATGTATATTTCTGGGTGTTTTGCTCAATATACCGACAAGCAAGCTCAATTTTTTCTTGATAAAACTGAGCTTGCTGTGACATTTCATGACGACGACGTTTTCCCGAATGAAACCCCTGTTTTATCGCTTGCTCTTCATTATCAAAAAACAGCACATTATCTCTCTTCGGTAATCGTCCCGCAGCGGATGGATGGTTATAAAGTTTCGATGTTTTCACACCATACACAAAATAACCATCTGCGGCTTTATCTCGTAGTTTCAGCGCATTCCAGCGCTGCTCATCTGTGACCCATTGATTTTTCGTCGACATATATTTAACCCTTTACTGATTTCACCGTGATCAGTATCTCTGGTTATTATATGCCGAACACTCTAAACCTTGCTTTTTAATTCGCGTTACAAACCATTTCCTGCGTTTGTGTTTCACTGTTTTTTCGACGTACGATCAGTAGAATTACCATAAACCCGATTATCGCCAATAATGCCCCCATAAAACTCATCGTCGTGTAGCTGTAACCATGAGATAAAATCGCCGCACCGACAGCCGCCCCAATGGCATTTCCCAAATTAAATGCGCCAATATTCACAGAAGATGCTAGCGCTTGTGCGCCAACGGCCGCATTCATCACTAAAATTTGAATGGGTGGAACAAGTGCAAAACTAACAATACTCCAGAATAATAAACCCACGGTAGCCCCAGCGATATTTGTCGCAATGATCGGGAACATCACCATGCTTATTGCCGATAATACAAACAAAGTTAATAAAGTTGGATATAAGTTTTTATCCGCAAAATAACCACCAAGATAATTACCGATACTAAAACCAACACCAATGACCATTAACATCATTGTAATTGTCTGGTCTGATGCCTGAATGAAACTCATCAACATTGGTGTTATAAACGTATATAAGGTAAACATTGCACTTGCTCCGAGTACCGTCGATAACATACCTAACATCACTAATGGGCGTCTTAAAATACGCAATTCATTTTTAACGTTAACCTGGCTACCTTGTAAATGTGCAGGAATAGCAAAAATTAAACTGGCGATCGTGAGCAAGCCAATACCCGAAATTAAATAGAATGCCTCACGCCAGCCGATTAATTGCGTTATTTTAGTGACTAATGGCACTCCACCAATACCCGCAATGGTCAACCCCATAAACATCGCTGCAATCGCACTCGCTTGTTTACCTGCTGGAACTACGCTGGCCGCCACAATGGCACCTAAACCAAAAAATGCACCGTGGTTTAGGCTAGTCATCAACCTTGAAAGTGACAGCGTCACCAAGTTAGGCGCTAAACCCGATAATAAATTCCCCACGGTGAAAATAGCCATTAAAAAAACCAACGCAACCTTTGGACGCTTACTCACTAATAATAACGTCATGATCGGTGCTCCAATCATCACCCCCAGCGCATAAATCACGACAATCGCGCCAACAGAAGGAATACTTTCGTTAAGATTTTCAGCGATATAGGGAAGCATTCCCATCGGAGAAAACTCAGTAATACCAATGGCGAATGCCCCAACAGATAACGCGAGCAATGCAGTATTTATTCTCATTTTTATACCTTATAAACCAATCTCAATTGACCGGCGGCAATTCTTCCATATTGAAAGAGGTTGAAAAACCCATTATGGTGAGAATAACTTTTGCGAGAAATGCAATAATGAAAATTACACTAGAAGAGCTCCAGACATTTATCAGCGTGGTCGATTACGGCTCCATTACAGCGGCAGCCGACCAGCAATGTATGACGATATCCACCGTTAGTCGTGCATTATTGCGTTTAGAAGAGAAAGTGAAAACCACACTACTTTACCGAACCACTCGCGCCATCAAACTCAGTGATGAAGGTGCTGCATTTTTGCAAAAAGCGCGAGAAATAGTTCGACTAGCTCAAGAGGCCGAGGATTTGCTATCCGCTCGCCAATCGATTCCATCAGGTAAGCTACGCATCGATGCATCTACCCCATTTTTAACCCATGTTATCGCTCCGCTGATCCCACTATTTTATGAACGGTACCCCCAAGTTGAGTTAGAAATAAATAACTATGAAGGTGTGACAAACCTATTAGAGAAAAAAACGGATGTGGCGTTTAGAATTGGCACATTAAAGGATTCTTCACTCAGTGCAACACTATTGGGTTATACCCAGAAAAGGCTAGTTGCTAGCCCCGCTTACTTAGAAAAATATGGAATACCGGAAACGATAGAAGATCTCCATAAGCATTGCTTACTCGGTTTCACAACACCTGAGTCATTAAATTATTGGCCACTCGAAAACGCCGATGGCAGTTTACTCAAAATTACCCCCCATATCGCCTGTACCAGCGGCGAAGTCCTGCATCATTTAGCGCTACAAGGAACGGGTATTCTCTCTTCTTCCGATTTTGTAAGCTTAGATGCTTTTGCCAATGGCGGGCTTGTGAAGGTGCTAGAACAAAAAACGATAACAATGAAACAGCCGATTAATGCTGTCTATTATCGTAACCAAGCCGTTTCACCAAGGCTTCGCTGTTTTATTGATTTTATTAAAAAACATTCGACAAAAATCGATCCGAGTTAATTCTTATTTACTCGTTTTCTAAACTCACTTAATGTCGCGCCAGTATGCCGCTTAAAATAGCGGCATAAATACGAGGTATCTTCAAAATTTAATTCATCAGCAATCCCCTGAATGGTGAACGTCCCTCTCTCTAACAGAGCTTTAATTTCTAAAACCACTTGCCTATCGATCAGCGCCTTGGGCGGGTCATTGAAAAAATCCTTCACAATTTGCGATAAATAAAACGGTGTAATCGCAAGTTGATTCGCATAGAACTTAACCTCTCTTTGCTGTTTACAATGTTGGGTTATTAACGCCCAAAATTGCCAACATAATTGTGATTTACGGCTACGCTCATCTACAGCATGAGATTCGGCATAATCGACCTGATTTGCAATTTCTAAAAAGAGATTTTGTAAATGTTGGCGTAATTGTAATTTTCCATACTCCGCACGTTCTTGTTGGTAATACAAAAATAACTGATACCAATGTGAAAATAGTGTGGATTGTGCCAATGACATCGATAAGCGAGGTTGAAAATTAAAATAGGCAAACAATGAATTAGGTAAAACAAATGCGATATCGGTGGCAAACGTCTTATCAATATGGATGTAATCAATAATAAAATTCCGAGAACGCTTTTGTAGCATAACAAAAGTGTCGTCATACAAAACAAAGAGCTCATTTCTGCGTAAGGCATAGCGCTTAAAATTAATATTGAAAATCCCAACCCCTTGCCTACAAATACATAGCGTCACATAGTCTGGAGACAATACTGTATTTTGCCATCCTTCCAGTGTCGTCGAGCCAATGCTGACTACCCCTTCCCATACAGATTGATGCTGCTGTAGCTCTTTCATGTTTAATACCTTCACATTTCACCCACGCATTAGCTTTATTGCACTATTCTACACAGTTTCTCTCAAAAATTAGTTTTCAAAAGTACCCAAAATACCGAAATTTAGTCATTATAAAAAGCAAATAAATACCTAAAATAAGAGGCATGACTATTAAGGTAAGGCAATTAAGAGAAAACAATATGATTCTATATACACAAAGGCTGATTTTACGCCCTTGGAATATTACTGACGCGGCAGACCTTTATCATTATGCAAAAGACGAACGCATCGGCCCTATTGCAGGCTGGCCGCCTCACCAAAGTGTCGAAGAAAGTGCGGAAATTATTCAATCCATTTTCATGCGTGATGGTGTATTTGCCGTTGCATTAAAAGAAGACAATAAAGCTATTGGCTTGATTGGTTTATCTATCGGAAAAGAGAGTAATTTTCCAATTGGAGACAACGATGCAGAAATGAGTTATTGGATAGGTGTACCATTTTGGGGAAAAGGTTTCATTCCTGAAGCAATCAGAGAAATCATGCGACATGGATTTAAAAATCTCAAACTGGATAATTTATGGTGCGGTTATTTCCAAGGCAATCAACAATCTAAAATTGCTCAAGAAAAATGTGGCTTTCAATATTATGCGACATTAGGCCCACAATTTATTGAGCTTATTGGCGAGACAAAGACAGAAGAAATTAGTCGTATCACTTATCAGCAGTGGCAATCTCAAGTTTAATTTCTCTTATTACGCTATCTCCCAAAGATAGCGTACCCTTCAATACCATAATCTTGCAGATTATCTGACTTTAAGCATGGATTTTGTAACAATCTACTGCAATATAATGAAAATATCCGACAGCCCACTTCCATCAATGCTATGATTTCCTGATACTTACAAACTACACGTCATACAATAAAAATATCCAAGGTAAACACATGCACGACTATGGTATTTGGACAATTATTACGCCAATTGTCACTATCCTTTTGGCTATTCTCACTCGACAGGTGATGCTTTCATTAATGCTCGGTATTTTAGTCGGTTTTACCGTCATTAATGACCACAATGTATTACTCGGTATTCGCGGAACGGTGGATGGCATCATCGATACATTTTCTTCTGCTGGCAATACTCGCACCATCGTCTTTATGGTTATGATTGGTGGGATCATGCGCCTAGTGGTCGTCACAGGTGGCGTTCGAGCATTAGTTCAGTTACTGACAAATAAAACAAAATTAATTAAGAATAGAACGGCGACACAATTACTTGCCATTGTCATCACTGCCTTAATTTTTATTGAAAGTTCCATTAACCAACTAGTCGCGGGAGCATCCACTAAGAATTTAGCCAGACAATATGGCGTCGCCCCAGAAAAGATGTCCTATCTTATTCAAACAGCCTGTGTTTCCGTTTGTTCATCCGCCATTATAAATGGTTGGGGTGCGGTGATTATGGGCCTCATTGGTGTGCAAATTTCCCAAGGTCTTATTTCAGGTGAACCCTTCGATATTTTGATTAAATCTATCGGCTACAACTTAATGGCATGGCTATCATTGGCCACCATTTTATTCTATGTGTTCACCAATATTTCGTGGGGACCAATGAAAAAAGCCGAAATGAAATATCAAGAAAATTTCATGGCAGGAAAATTAGCCGAGTCTTCGCTTAAAAATGAAGAAGAAGAGATTATTGAACATCCAAATGCCCATTCAGCCTTGAACTTTTTCATCCCTATTCTTTCGACTGTTTTAATGGTTCCTGTTGCCTTATATATCACAGGTGATGGTGATTTCAGCAAAGGGAGCGGCTCAACATCCGTTTATTGGGGCGTTATGTTCGGTACCACAGTTTCTTTTTGTTGGTTTATCGGAAGAAAGCTATTAAATATTGATAGCTTCTTTAAAGAGCTATTTATTGGCTATGCCAGCATGTTAAAAATCAGCTCAATTATGATTTTAGCTTTCCTCATGGGAAATGTATCTTCTGAACTGAATACTGGCGCCTATATTGCTGAGGTTACCCAAGGTATTATGGCACCCGGTTTTTCTATCGGTTTTATCTTTATCATTAGCGCCATTATGTCGCTGGCTACGGGCACCTCATGGGGAACCTTTGCCATTATGATCCCGATTGGTGTCCAATTAGGGTTATCCGTCGGTATGCCAATTGAATATATGATTGGCGCAGCCATTTCAGGATCTATTTTCGGTGACATGACCTCACCTATTTCTGCAGATGCCATTGTTGCTTCTATGGCCACTGATTGTGATCATATTGAACATATCCGTACTCAAATGCCTTATGCATTAGTAACAGCAAGCTTCGTACTTGCCATTTATCTCTATTTAGGCTTTACCAATTAATACAGGGGAATTTAGATGTCTCTTCAACAAAAATTAACTCAATTCGCAAAAGTTGACTTGCTTAAAGCATCGACCCCATTGAATCGACTCGATAATTTATCGCGTTTGTATGGACGAGAAATCTACATTAAACGCGATGATATGACACCGTTGGCAATGGGCGGAAATAAGCTGCGTAAACTCGAGTTTTTAATGGCGGATGCCCTAGCCCAAAATGCAAAGATTATTGTAACTGCGGGTGCAATTCAATCTAACCATGTTCGCCAAACTGCTGCTGTTGCTGCCATGTATGGGCTAAAATGTGTCGCTCTATTAGAAAATCCCATTCAAAGTGAAGACAGTAATTTCCTGCATAATGGAAATAAATTACTGACCGACTTATTTGGCACTCAATGCGTCATGTGTGACGAATTAACCGATCCACAAGCACAAATGGCAGAGTTAATTAAATCGTTAGACTTGCAAGATGCTTATATTGTCCCTGTCGGCGGCTCCAACGGTTTGGGCGCGCTAGGTTATGTTCAATGCGCGATTGAAATTGCCCAACAAAAACCTACCAATATTGAATTTGATAAAGTGATTGTAGCTTCCGGTAGCGCGGGAACTCACGCAGGTTTAGCAATTGGCTTACAAGAATTACTCCCTGCTTCACAACTCATTGGTGTCACCGTTTCTCGTAAACAACAAGATCAAGCGCCAAAAGTTGAAAAACTGCAAAATGAGTTAGCAGAATTACTGCAAATTAAAAAAACACCTGAAATTACACTTTGGGATGATTTCTTCGCACCAATGTATGGCATGCCAAATCGTGGTGGTTTAGATGCAATAGCGTTATTAGCTCAAAAAGAAGGGATCCTTCTTGACCCCGTTTATACGGGAAAAGCAATGGCGGGTTTAATTGATTATTTAGACAACTCCACTGAAAAAACACCGGTATTATTTGTCCATACTGGCGGAGCTCAAGCCCTGTTCGCTTATTCAGAAATCAACAAAACTATTAAATAATGAATATCGCTCTATGGAGTCAGCTATTTCCATAGAGCGCCTATTTTATACTCGAGGTTTATTGGTTAGCCATAACCCGAAGATAATCACAACTCCACCTAATAGCGCAGAGAATGTAATTTCTTCATTTAAAAACAACGTTCCTATTATTACCGCCGTCAACGGATTAAGTGCAATAAATGAACCAGCCCCAGCTGCACCTAACAGGTCAACACCTTGGTAATACCAAATATAAGCTAATGCAGAGCCTAATACACCAAGGTATAACAGGCTCATAACATCGATATTTGTTAAATGTGTCATCGCGCTAAGTGTTAATTGCCCCGTGATACTTGACGCGATAACCAATAATACGGTTCCTAATAGCACAGCATAAGCGACCGTATGTATAGCTCCAATTTCACGGATCACATTTTTACCCGCCACAGTATAAATACCCCAACTCACCACGCAGCCCAATATGGCAAGATCCCCTTGGTTTATTAAAAAGCCACTCGCATCTGAATTCTTCCCTGAGAGTAATATAATGGCGCCTAATACACAGCAACTAATCCCCACGCCTTTAATTTTCGTGATTTTTTCGCGCCATAATAGGTATGAAATTAACGCAATCATTGCGGGGTTTATTGCAACTAATAATGCTGCTCGTGATGCCGGAATAAGCTGTAATCCATAGAAGAAAAATACCTGATAGACAAATACGCCACTACATCCCAATATTAGAATTTGAAAAAACTGACGCGAATTCACTCTAACCCAACCAATGCGAGTACAACTCAGCAAAATGACCAATGATACACTCACAAAAATAAAGCGAACCGTCGCGGAAAATAATGGTGATATATCGGTTTGTAACACCCTACCAGCAATGAACGTTCCTCCCCATAAAATCGAGACACAAATCATTTTCAGAACAACAATATTGACTGACTTTTGTTGAACTTGCCTTTTTGTTATTTTTAATTCCATCGCGATATTCCCCATCCAGATCAGATATTGTGCACTTTATTGACTCAATCATTCGATACAGATAAGGTATTTGTTATCGAAGATCATAATCAAATGAGTATTCACTCATGACACTAAGCCAACTGGAAATATTTACCCGTGTTGCTGAGCTAAAAAGTTTTACCTTGGCGGCAATGTCTTTGAGTATTTCCCAATCTGCGGTTTCACATGCCATTAAATCTCTCGAAAAAGATTTCAATGTCAGTCTATTTACGCGGGAACAAAATCAAGTCACTCTGACCGAAATTGGTAATACGCTGTTAAACCGCGCCCAACATATACTGAGTCTTCAAGAAGCAATGCGGCAAGAAGCGCTAGCATCCAATGGATTAAAGAAAGGTGTTTTACGGATAGGATCTTTCGGCCCCGGCTCTTCAACAGGTATTCTACCCCCATTATTAAAGGTCTTTCGTCAGCAATACCCAAGCATTGAAATTATTGTTGATGAGGGCGACGATGAGAGCGTGGCTCAATGGTTACAAGAAAAGCGCATAGATATTGGTGTTGTGGTCTTGCCAGATGAACGATTTGATACTTTTCCCATAAAGCACGACCAATATGTGGCTATTTTGCCGCTAAACCATCCATTGACTCAGTACAACGGGGTTACACTAAAACAATTGTGTGAGTACCCTTTCAACTTAACTCAAGCCGGCTCAGGTAAAATTATGATGGGACTATTTTCTGCACAAAAGCTGACACCTAACATTCAATTTAGAACTCGCCAGCTTCTTAGTACTTTTTCATTGGTTGCACGAAATGAAGCCGTATCGATTGTGGCTCAACTCGCAATCCCCGAAAATATTAGCAACATCGTCGTAAAACCATTAATTCCCCGCGTGACTCGGGATATTGCCTTTGCTGTTAATAATTACAGTGATGCGTCTCCAGCCACAAAAGCATTTATCAAACTGGTGAAAAAACAATTATCGTGATTTAAGCGCTTGCGGTTGTTAATCGATAATGAATAACATACAGGCAGTTTTCAGTGGGATAAATTTCACGAATTAAGGCTTTCAACGTCTCTAATGTCATCGCTTCTTGAGTTGCGTGATACTCGGAAATATCATCGTAGTTTAGTGGCTCAACAGAAAGTATTTCAATGTCGGTATAATACTTGCCTGTTTCTAAAGCATGTACTTTGACAACCGAGCCTGGTACGTAATGACTCTCGCTTTCATCACGAATGGTGATCACTTTTTCACCGGAAACAACTAGTGGTAATAAACGCTCAAAGAACGTGATGGTTTCGGGGATATTATTCACAGATATTCCTTAATCTTCTCTTAATTCAACAAATGCTATCCCATATCCCATAGTGACAGCAATCTCAATTTCCTCCCGAGTTATTTTTTGATATTTAATTTTGTATACCAATCCTGAATATCAGCAATAACCACGGCTGTCTGATTATTGTCATGACCATCTTTAAAATAATGGTCTAATGTGGAATAGGTTTTATACGTAATATTTGGGTTATTAACCTCACTCATCATTTTTTGTGAACCTTCCACGTCCACATTAATATCGGTGAGCGTTTGGATCACTAAATGGGGTTTACGAACACCTTGAAGTAGTTTTTTATTATCTATCGTTAAGGCTTCATACCACCAATTTTGCCCGTGATTACTGGGAAATTGGTCATCGTCTAAATGGTCATGAAAAACCGCATCTGCAAACTGGTTAAACCCTTCTATTGCACCTTGTGCTTCTTCAGCAGGTAAACTTTTATTAATGCAGTAAATCACATCATTAATAAAAAATTGTCCGCCACCATTTAGCGAAATAGCAGCATCAATAAAATCAACTCTAGACGCAATAATATTCGTCACTATCGCCCCTTCACTACCGCCCAATATAACAATATGCTGATACTGATTTTTCAACTGGTTCAGCACAGCAATATAGTTATCCACTCTTTCAAAATAAGAGTCGTTCTTCATATATTCTACAGGGCAATCCTCTTCTAAGGCATTTGGATCATCTAGCCCCACATCAGGTGTTAAGCCTGTTTTTTCTACTAAAAGCACATCACTATTAGGTAATACTCCCCTAAAATTCTTAATCATATTTTGGTTATTAACGACACTTTTGCAGTCGGAGCCTTGGATTAATACCAATAGTTCTTTAAAGGGGTTAGAGTCCACTTTTAAGCAGGTAATAATGAGTCTCTTTGCCATCGTGTTTCAGTATTTGTCTATCAAAAACAAAAGGATTTTCAGCTGATTCGGCAAACACTGAATAACTCACTAAACACAAGGCGGCTAATATAAATTTTTGCATTACCTTAACGTAACCTCAGTCATCTTTTATTTTTCAAAAACAATACATTGAAGAATATAACGTTTACAACTCTATTTAGCATATTTATGCAGGTACGATCTCTTTATTTCTACTATCATAATGAAGAAATTAGTAAGATAATCTCATTGAGTTACAAAGCTTTTTATATATTTACATGGCATTTTATAGAGTAAATGTGCAATGTAAGATAGCATTAAATGACAATCTATCTGCATATCGCACAAAACGCCTTAATTCATCTTCAAATTTACTTTATAGATATTGATTAATGACACTGAAAACGTTGCACAAGAGTGGGATCCAAAGCCAAAGATAAGATGACAACTGCCGCAACGGTTGCTGATTTTAAAGGTTTAGTTATTATCAATAGATAGATCACAAAAGCTTTACTGCCAATAAGTTAACAGAATTTTACATGGGGTCAGATTTGTTATTTACTCCATTTTGACTAACACATTTTGTATCAGGTAACTGACTAATGAACATACCGCTCTACTATTTGCGACATTACCAATCGATCGAAAAGACGTTTTGGACTTCGATTTGTGAGCACAGTATCCAGATTGCACAACATACAATTTGTTATTTAACGCCATTAAATTCCCCGGCGTTCAATTTTATCTATCTGCAACCCGACTCTACTCATCATGCTTTTATGCAAGCATACAACCTGTTCGTATCGCAGAAAAAGAACCACACTTTGGTGATACCCGAAGAGATGCTGCCAAAAGTCGTCAAAGATATTGAAGCGCTTAACTATAAACGTGACAGCGTCACGACAGCCATGGCGCTAACTTTGTCGCAGCAAAAAGAAGTTGATTTGCCTGATAATCAGGTAGATATCGTGCTCGCAAACCATGATTTATCCCTTTGGGCTAAACCATTAGTTTCTGCGTTCTATCTTTCAGAAGAACACGATACGGTGATCCAAGAGTATGTTCGCTACCACGAAGATGCCCTGCAGCAAGGCGCACCACAGTTCCATTTCGTCTTATTGGTCAATGGAGAACCCGCAACATCCATGACAGTGACCATTGAAGGAGAATTGGCGCGTTTCGACGATATCGGTACTGAACCTAAGTTTCAGGGTAAAGGCTATGCTTCTCAGCTTATTGATTATGCTCTCGCATTTTGTCGTCAACAACGAGTCGAACATTGCTTCTTAGATGCTTCAGAAGCAGGCTTTGATTTATATAAAAAATTTGGATTTGAGCCGTTATTCCGTTACATCAATTATGTTTGGTGTAATAAAAACGAAGTGAATTAATGCGTTAGCTTTAGAGTGATATTGCCGATAGCAGTCTGCTATCGGCAACGTTTTCGAGAAATATCAGAGATTAAATGTCATCACAGGCTGTTTTTAATGCGGCTGTTTGCTGGAATTTTTCAATCCCAAGTTCAATTAAACGACTGATCAATTCTTGATAAGTCATACCGCCTTGTTGCCACAGTTTCGGGTACATACTGATATTAGTGAACCCCGGTAATGTGTTGATTTCATTAATCACAACATCATTTTTTTCAGTTAAAAATACATCAACACGAGACATTCCGCTGCAGTTTAAAGCTTGATAAGCTTCAAGCGCAATTGTACGGATCTTTTCACTCACATCTTGCTCTAAATCCGCTGGAGCAACAACAGACGCGCCATTTTCATCAATGTATTTAGTGTGATATGCATAGAAGCTGTCATGCAGTACGATTTCACCGCATGGGCTAGCTAATGGATGTTCATTTCCAAGCACAGCACACTCGATTTCACGCCCTTTTACTGCGCTTTCAATCAGCACTTTTACGTCGAATAAGAATGCAAAATCTAATGCCGCGTTAAACTCGCTTTCATTATTAACTTTACTGATCCCAACCGATGAACCTTGGTTAGCTGGTTTAATAAATAATGGTAAGCCCAGTTTATCAACCGTTGCAGCATAGCTGATTTCACCACGACCGCTTTTCAGCAGCGTAATAAATGGTGCAATGTGCAACCCCGCATCCCTTAAAAGGCGTTTGGTGACATCTTTATCCATGCAAGCTGATGAGCCTAGAACACCCGGTCCAACAAACGGTAGATTCACCATACGCAGTAAACCTTGTAAAGAACCATCTTCACCTAAGTTACCGTGGACAATTGGGAAAATAACATCAATTTGCGGGAGAGGTTTAGCATCTTCTAGAGAAATGAATTGTTCACTTTGTTTGCCCGGAACAACGGCAATGCTGCGCTTTGGAGTATTTAACGCGATATGAGCGGGGTCATCACCATGTAACAGGAAGTTCGCTTCATCATACTCATGCCATTGCCCTTCTTTATTGATACCGATGAGACAAACATCAAACTTATTACGATCTAATCCATTAATAATATTTTTAGCTGATTGCAACGAAACTTCATGCTCAGTGGATTTACCACCAAAAATGACACCAACCCGAATTTTGCTCATTATTTACTCCAACATAAAGACATCAAAAACGATTCTGGGAAATATAGCACGCAGAGAAATAGTTAGGGCATAAAAACTTCACTACGCAAGTAGGTTCGGTGATTAAATAACCAAACCCTTAAAATTATACAAATTTTATGCCGATTGCTGAGTCAACAATAGGCTTTGATTCACGTTTGTTTCCAACCATTCCATAAAAATAGCTGCTGGGGTGTCTGCTTTTATTTCTTTAGGTGAAAGCAAGTAATATGCCGACCCATCTTCAATAAAACCTTCTGGAGCCATTAATTGTTGTGTGTTCATTTCATCAGCAACCATTAGGAACGATGCGATAGCAACACCCTGTCCTGCTAATGCAGCCTGCAAACACAGGTAGAAATGTTCGAAATTAATTTGTTTATTATGTTGTAAATTGATGCCACTACGGGCTTGCCATGTACGCCAAACATTTGGCCGTGAGGCTGGTACAAGCAAGTTCATCTCATGATAGGGCTGGCTATCATTTTTCTTGATGATACCCATCCATTCCGCACATATTTTCTTCGCATAAATATTGTCATCCCACGTGAAATCATTACGGCGAAGAGCAAGATCAACTCCCGCCTTATTAAAATCAATAGGACCACCAGCGGCAATTAAATGCACGGTAATTTCAGGATATTGCTGATAAAAATCGGTTAAACGAGGGATCAGCCATTTCATTGCGATGGTCGGCTCACACGATAAACTAACAACTTGGTTATGAGGACGCTGAGTCATTTTTTCGACGGTATCAGAAAGTTGTTGGAATAAATGCGTCGTCGTTTGAAATAACAATTTACCTTCTTCTGTTAAAAAGATAGCTCGGTTACGTCGTTCAAACAGTAAAACACCGAGATGTTCCTCCAGAAGCTTTATCTGTCGACTAATTGCACTGTGCGTAACATACAGCTCTTGCGCTGCTTTAATAATACTTTCATAACGCGCAGCAACATCAAAAAAACGCAACGATGTTAATGGAGGCAATTTCATAGAATTAATGTCTTCATAAGATTAAGAGGTTCATAAAATTAATAGCTTCACAATTAAATAGGTAACGAAAACTGACAGGTTTCATTGAGAATAAATCGCTTTTTCTCTATCTGCAATCTATTGATAATCAGCAAATCAAATTAATCAAATCTATTTTCCACCCAGAAATTAAGTCAGTTTTTATTACCATTAGGATCCCACTATGAATGAAATTATCGCTGTTGCCACCATTACTATTTTGGCGGTTATAAGCCCTGGCCCTGACTTCGCTATGGTTACCAGAAATAGCTACTCCTATGGCACCAAAACCGGCCTATTCAGTGCTCTTGGTATTGCTGCTGGAGTGCAAGTTCATGTGCTGTACACCATTTTTGGCGTGACTCTAATCATTATGAGTTCCCCTACATTATTTATGGCAGTCAAACTCCTTGGCGTCGCTTATTTGGTGTATATTGGTTTTAAATCCTTAACAAACAAAACAGCAATTAACGCCAGCGATGACCTTAATCCGGCATCAAGACCCTCTTCATTTTCTGCATTTAAAATGGGTTTTTTAACCAATGCGCTCAACCCTAAGACGATGTTTTTCGTTGTTTCGGTCTACACCCAAGTGCTCCAAGCGGGTAACTCTCAATGGCTAAACTTCAGCTACGGATTATTTATTTCTTTTGCACATTGGGTTTGGTTTAGTTTAATTGCTCTATTTTTTGCAGCACCATTGATTAGAAATAAAATTCTTAAATATCAATTTATTATGGATAGAGTTATTGGTGCCTTATTAATTATGCTAGGTATCTCTTTGCTCTTTTTTAATATTTCATCATGACTGAATTCATTTCGAATGCGCCGAACCATTTTGAAAGTATTCATTAACCATAATAGCGAGTTCATACACATCTTTAGGAAGATTCAAGTCATTCATTTTATTCAGAGAAACCCAATGAAAATCCGCATTGCATTGGGTTTCTTCGTCTATTAGCTCACAGAGATAAACCATATCGATATGCCAATGATCTCCTTGGCGTTTATCTGCAATGAATTCTTTTAAAATAGCGAAAGGAATCGGTAAAGAGAGAGTATTCTTTGAATCATTAACCTTCGAGTATAACGGATAGCGACAGTCAATTACTCGGCACCGCAAACCTGTTTCTTCAAACACTTCACGAACAACGGTATCTTGTGGTTCTTCATTCGGGTCAATGTGGCCACCAGGCGGTAGCCAAATACCTAGCTTAGGGTGCTCATGTAATAGAAATTCTCCTCGGGAACTACAGATCATCGCCGTCGCAGTAAAATGTTTGATATGTTCCACTATTTTTATTCCTTCATACTTATCATCTTTATAAATCAATCAAATACAATACAACACGCCTAATTGCTTCGATTGCCACCGCCAACTCTTCATGGGTTAAGGTGCTAATTGCTATTCTTAACGCCTGCGGTACTGAGTTTGATGTACAGTAAGACTCTGCACTGCTAATTGCTATATTTTGCTTTTTTAATTCACTGACTACTGCATCGGCACGTACGCCATCAGGTAATGGTAACCAAACAAAGTAACTGGCTGGATGCGCAATATAGGGTAAATCCGTAAAAACTTTCTGAACTATTGCTTGTCGTATTTTTGCATCCCGCCGCTTATTGGTATTTTAATGTTGATGGGGATCGTCACCAAAAACTCGATACTTCTGGTGGAGTTTATTCTTGAAAAAGAACGAACTGGTTTAAATCGACAACAAGCTATTATCGAAGCAGGTCAGGAGCGAATTCGTCCAATTATTATGACTACTTTTGCCATGATTGCAGGCATGATCCCCCTCGTGCTCACAACAGGAGCCGATGCAGGATTTAGGGCGCCAATGGCAGTTGCGGTTATCGGGGGGTTAATGAGCTCAACGGTGCTCAGCTTACTGTTTGTTCCCGTTATTTATAGCTTGATGGATGATTTGAAAAAGAAAACATTACCACTATTGGCAAAATGTACCTCTGTTACTCAATCTGATAGAGATGTAAAACGCTGGTAGGAATAATTGCAATAATTTGGCTCTCCACACCAACGATGGAGAGCCAATAACGAGATGTTTTTACTGATTGTTTTTAAAACCTAACTTACTGTTTTTTAGTTTTACAGCCGTTTGATACCAGTGCTTATTATAATTCTGTGCTGCCTTGGGTAAAAGTGAATAGGTTTTAATCACTTCATCAATTAATGGCATCGCTTCAATCACTCGTTTTTGTTCAAATAAAAACTCAGCGTAAGCAACCTTGTATTCAATATGGTCGCGATGACTTAATAAGGCACGAAACTCATTATCAGCTTCAGTAACCAACCCTAAGCGTACTAAAGAACGAGCATATAAAAAATGCCCCGTATTCGAGTTGAACGTTGGATTTTTTTCACACAATAGGTCTAACGTCTCTTTACAACGCGCGTATTCCCCCGCTTCATACAGTGCATCCGCATATTTCAACATAATATCCGGTGAATACTGATTAATTCCTTGCAGTGATTCTTGATAGTATTTAATCGCATTTTGATAGTCACCTTTATCGGTATATGCGTCTGCGAGTGTTACACAACTATTCGTGGTCGGATTTAATTCATACTCTTTTAGAGCTTGATTGATGCTTTTATTGGGTGCTAATTGTTTTTTAATCGCTCTTTCTAATTTATATCCATGGCGGGAATAGCGCATAGCCGGCATCCAAATGACCAGCGCATAAACAACCGAGCCCAAAATTGGGAAAACAAATAAAATGAACAACCAATAAGAGTTTTGATTACTCTTTATTGAATGGACCGCAAAATAAATCGCAGGAATAAAATAGATTAATAATCCCAGAATGTGCATAACAACCTCAATGAATATCAACTCGATGGTTTTGTATATGGCCGTACTCATACTTCCTTGTACAGCGGCTTGCTTAGTCGTGACTAAATTAGCACCATGATGACAGGCATCACTCTGAAGGCAAACAGGAAAAAACCTGAAAAGATAAATTAGAAACAAAAAAATAGCTGGCTCATTCGCCAGCCACCCTATAATAAAAATATATAAATCAACAGATTAGGCTGTTAATGCCAATTTCGCACCGAACATTAAAAAGACGGCACCAATACAGCTATTTGAAAATTTAGATAATTTTTTATTGTGTTTTACCATGTTGGTCACTGCAACAGCACCAAATATCAGCATTGATAGATAAAACATGCTGCATGCTTCTAAAATCACGCCGAGCACAAAAAACGGCACCCCTGCACTTGGGTACGCTGGGTCAATAAATTGAATGAAGAATGAAACATAAAAAATGATCATTTTTGGATTTAGCAAACTTAAAAAGACGGCTTTCTTATACGTCCCTTTTGTTTCTAATATGATCCCATCGACATCTGTTGCAGATTCTTTTTTATGCAATACTGAATATAACGTTTTAATACCTAAGTAAAATAGGTAGGCAGCACCTGCATACTTGATCACGCTAAAGAATATAGGAGATGTTTTGACTAAAGACGCAACACCTAAAAATGATAAAAAAATGAGCAATGCATCACCAGTAAAGACACCAAGTGCTGCTTTATAACCATTTTTTACACCATATTTTGCACTACTCGTTAAAACAAATAGAGAATTAGGGCCTGGTACCAATGTAATAAAAATCACACCGATAAGATAAGTCCATAAGTTTGTAATACCTAAATTTTCAAGCATAATAAACCCGCTAACTCAATAAAAGTTATAACAATTAATTCACATCCTTACCTAATGGATAATATGATACACACCTTTATTTTTTAATGAAAGATATCACCATCAATACTTTCATATATGAAATATAAACCTATTAATTAAGCGTTAAGGTGGAGTTTTAATGATGTTTTACATGTTAAAACTGAAGCTAAATTCCAAACAAAAACACTTAAACAGCAGCAAGCTGAAAATATTTTTAAAATGATATAAAACTTCATAAATTAAATAAAAGTAAGTTATTAATGCTAATTAAAGCTTGTAGGTAGAGATAGTGATTTGTTCCACATTTCACGATATAACAATGGATGCCTACAGCGTATCGAATAATGATTTTTACTCTAAATACCTGTAGTTAAATCAACATTGTCTTTGTTTAGACTTTTATTTAATGAATGACATTTCAACATACAGGTGCACATCAATGTCGTCTCAACAACCAAAGCCATGGCAACGCGCAATGATGGATGGAGCTGTCCACACATTACCCTTAAATCTTGCAGTTATTCCGTGGGGGATTCTTGCGGGTTCCATGGCCATTGAAACAGGGCTTTCTTTTTGGCAAAGCATCGCAATGTCTGCCATGGTTTTTGCAGGCGCAGCTCAGTTAGTCACTCTAGGTTTGCTCAATTCAGGAGCTGGCTATATTACGATTGTGATTTCTGTTTTCTTTATTACATCGCAGCATCTTTTATATGGGTTAACCATGCGTCCTCACGTAAAAGATTTCACGACACCACAACGTTTAAGCATTGGCTTTCTATTAACTGATGAGCTATTCGCCATTAGTGCAGCCAAGCGACAAGCACTCAGCTTTGCCTATTTATTTGGTGCGGGGTTTAGTTTCTATCTTGTGTGGTTAGTCACCAGCCTATGCGGCATTGTGATGGCAAATTTGGTGGGTGATTTAAGTAAATTACATTTAGATTTCTCAGTTGTCGCGACACTATTAGCCATTGTCGTTCCACTCACTAAAAAAATAAGTACCGCCTGTGGTGTTTTATTTTCATTAATTACTGCAATTGCCCTATCGATGTATTCGATCAGTAGTGCAATTGTAATTGCCGGCGTTGGTGGGATGTTTGTTTCTGTTGGTGTCTCTCGTTTATTAAGGGAAGAAAAATGATCTGGATTTTAATTATCAGTTTAACGGCTGTTGTTTTCTCTCTGCGTTATATTTTTCTGATCCCTCAACTACCAATACGATTACCATTAATTGTACGCCAAGCACTCAGTTATTCTGCACCTTGTTTGCTTACTGCAATTTGTGCCCCTGTCATTTTATTAGAAAATCATGAATTACATAGTTTCCCTGATAATCCTTATCTCTGGGGAGCGCTATTTTGCGTTGTAGCAGCATCTTTACTGAAAAATATGTTGGTCACTGTCGGATTAACTTTAGTCTTTTTCTATGGACTTATTTACTTTATGGGCTAACCAATAATTTATAAAGCATCGGTAGCTACCTTTGCTTTATAATGACGTTTCATGGCTAATAGAAGCCTATTTTTTTAATCGATCCGTTGGATAATTACCCCCATGCTAAATAATTACGTTTTACGAAGTGTTCGTTATATGTTGGATTTGAGCGATGCTCAGATGGTTGAAATCGTAAAACTTGCAGACTTTTCAGTCACAAAAGAAGAAATGAGCCTTTGGTTAAAGAAAGATACCGACCCCGACTACGTTGAATGTAGTGACCTTGTGCTCGGTTATTTTCTGAATGGGTTGATTTATCATCGCCGTGGTAAAGATGAAAGTCGCCCAGCGCCAGAAGTTGAAGATAGAATCAATAACAATATTATTTTCAAGAAATTACGTGTTGCCTTTGAACTGAAAGACGTTGATTTACTGGAAATCTACCAGTCTGTTGATTTCCGAGTGTCAAAACCAGAATTAAGTGCTATTTTCCGTAACCCAGAACATAAAAATTATCGTGAATGTGGCGACCAACTATTACGTTACCTATTAAAAGGCTTAACGTTACGCCTACGAGGAAATAAATAGTTCATTCAGATCACCATAATGTTTACGAACATTATAGTATTAGGCTGATAGCAATATCAGCCTAGATATTTTTCAGTAAGTAACTTAAAAAAGTATCAACTTTCGGTGAAAGTGAACGTTTTGAGGCGTAAACTGCGCGTAACTCAATCGGTGCTGGATACATATCATCAAAACTCACTTCCACCAACGTTCCCGCTTGAATTGCGCTTTGGCATCCCTCTTTTGACAGAATAGCGAATCCCAATCCATTGAGTGCAGCTGCACTGGCAAGAATACCGCTGTTCACACGGTACTGACTGTTTATACTGACTTTTTTTATCTGTCCATGATGAGTGCTAAAAACCCAAGGTTGCCCTTGCAGCGCACTAAAACTCGTGATGCAGGGCATCATTCTGAGTTCATCCACGGTGCTGGGTAAACCCTGTTTTTCAATTAACTGCGGGGCTGCAACGACAACACTCTCCCATGATTTAACCAATTTTGAGTGGTAGCTACTATCCATCAACGCTCCACGATGAAAAGTCAGTAATAAATCCACTTCATCACCAATAACATCTAAAGGCGCTAGTTGCGTGTCACAATGAATGGCAAGACCCGGATGGGCAAGCACAAATTTAGCCAGTAAATCTGCAAATAATACACTGCCAGATTCACTTGGAATCGTTAGCCGCAAAGTACCGCTTAATGTTTCTGAGGCGCTAATTTGTTGCAAGGTTTCATCTAATTCTAAATACAGTTTTTGGCTCTTATTTAATAATAAAGTACCTTGCTCAGTTAAGCGCATTTGCCGTGTGGTTCGTTCAATCAATCGGCAATGAAGTTGAGTTTCAAGCTGCTTAATTTGCCGGCTCACATTCGACGTTGGCATCGAAGCTTCTGCTTGCCCACGCTCTTCAGCGCCAACACCAGGATAAGCCCCTGCAGAATCAATGAATGTAATAACTGGCAGCTTAAATCGTTCCGCCATTTTCATTAATCGAAGTGCTTTTCGATATCCTTCAGGGGATGGCATTCCAAAATTACGTTTTACTTTTTCCTTCGTATCCCGCCCTTTTTGTTGCCCCATTACCATAACTGGGCGACCGTCTAAACGCGCTAATCCACCCACTAACGCTTTGTCGTCAGCAAATGCTCTATCCCCCGCTAATTCCTGAAACTCAGTAAATATAAGAGAAATATAGTCCAATGTATAAGGACGCATTGGATGACGAGCTAATTGCACAATTTCCCATGCACCTAAAGAAGAGAAAATATTCTCCGTGAGGGATTGGCATTTCTTTTCTAATAATTGGATCTCCTCATCAAGCTTTAGTTCTGATGGATGACCCCTTTGCTTAAAGGCATTTAATGCTTCAATTTTTTCATGAAGCTCAATAATGGGTTTTTCAAATGCAAGAAAATGGCTAGACATAGTGACCTTAAAATCGACCAAATAATTTTAAGAGTCTACTGAGAGGATCAATCCTATTCTATAAATAAGAATAGGATTGATAGTTATCAAAAATGGGATAATGGCAACTAAATAAGATTTTTACGTAATAATACCGAGATGCTGCCGTTCATAAACACCTCTTTATCTTGCGTATACCCTAACTTTTCAGCGACACGCAGTGACGGTATATTTTGAGGCCCTATAAAGCAGATGCTTTCTTGGTGTTTTTGCTCCGCGATCAGCCAAGACAATGCTGCTTGCATCGCCTCCGTCGCGTAACCTTTACCTTGATATTCAGGCGCAATCACCCATCCCGCTTCAGGGACCCCTTTAACGTGGGGTTCAACAATGCGATGAAAATCGGCAAATCCGAGATCACCCACATAATTTCCCGTCGCTTTTTCTCTCACCGCCCAATAACCAAATCCGAGTAGAGGCCAAAGTCCGCCATATGCGAGCATACGCATCCATGATTCGCGCTCCGTTGAAGGAACACCGCCAATATGCTGAACCATTGAGCGTTGTCCCCATAACTGCGAAAGTGCTGAAAAATCACTAACCTCATGTTTTGCTAAAATTAATCTATCTGTTTCAAGTTTAGGGATCACGTATTTCCCCTCCTCTAGATTATCTAAATGGCGGCTCGTCGAATGTTCTTAGTTTTCGGGAATGCAGCTTATCACCTTCTTGTCGTAGCAGGTCAATGGCACGGATCCCAATTTGTAGATGCTCCGATATTGCGCCTTCATAAAAACTATTTGCTTGTCCTGGAAGCTTGATTTCTCCGTGAATCGGCTTATCTGATACACAGAGTAATGTGCCATAAGGGACACGGAAACGGTAACCTTGTGCGGCAATTGTGGCACTTTCCATATCCACCGCAACGGCTCGACTGAGGCTGAATCTGCGGGCGGTTGCAAAAAATCTTAACTCCCAGTTACGATCATCCGTTGTGACCACCGTTCCGGTACGTAAACGCTGTTTAACTAGCTCACCAGGCATATTACTCACCTGTTTAGTAGCGTCATATAGCGCCCGTTGAACTTCAGCAATACTTGGAATAGGAATATCTGGTGGTAATACATCATCTAAAATATGGTCATCGCGTAAATAGGCATGTGCTAAAACATAGTCACCAATTTTTTGGCTTTCTCGTAGCCCGCCACAATGACCAATCATTAACCACGCATGAGGGCGCAATACCGCTAAATGGTCACAAATGTTTTTCGCATTTGCTGGACCAACGCCAATATTCACTAATGTAATTCCTACACCATCACGTGCAATCAGATGATATGCAGGCATTTGAAATTTTTTCCACGTTAAATCGGATGTGGCAAATTGCGGATCGGCATTTTCAGCGGTTAAATAGTTATGTCCTACACAAGATAAAGCGATATAGCGGCTTTCTGGGTCACGAATTTGCTCACAGGCCCAATTCACAAACTCATCAACATAGCGGTTGTAGTTAGTAAACAAAATATAAGGCTGAACATGCTCAGGCTGTGTGCCCGTATAATGTTTTAATCGCGCTAAAGAGAAATCTACGCGTAGTGCATCAAAGTGGGATAATGGCATATCATCCGTCACATGATACAAACCATCCGTAATATCATCACTGATATGAGAGAGATCGGTGATAGGAAAATGAGCAGCTAAACTGCTACTCATACTTCTATCAAGAATTAAATCTGAACCATCGATAACGAATGGATATGGAATTTCAGTTTTAGACGGACGAACTGCAAAAGATACGTCATAGTCTTGTTGAAAAATGGTCAATTGCTCAACAAGGTAAGCTCGAAACAGGTCTGGTTGGGTTACAGTAATGCTGTAATCTCCCCGCTTCACAAAACGGGCATAAGCTCGCGTTTTTTCGCAATGGTCAACCTTTCCTTCCCAAGTCACACATAACTCAGGGTAGGCAAACAACCCATTTTCTCGGGCGTTAGCATCGGGTAACGTTCCATTTTCAACATAGGTTGCAATGGCATTTCTCAAGGCTTCAATGGCATTTGAATAGAGTAATGAGAGTGTTTCGATTGTCTCTTCTATAGAAAGATTTTCATATTTTCGGCATTGTTCCAAAGACACGCTTAACTCCTTATCAAATGACGTAAAATTTACGCCTTCAGTGTATGTTATTCATCGAACACTCACAAGAAATTGCATTTAATCCTTAAAAACTTAATAAGTTAAAATCTTCTTTTATTCTATTTATTATTTATTTTTAAATATTGCTAATTTCGTACTTAACTTAATATAAAGAAAATGTATTTTAATTGATTTCAATATAATGATTATGGATTATTTAACAGTCCTCATGCTAGTTAAAAATATAAAACACACACCTAAAAATATTTACACTGTTATTTATTAAAGAGATTAAATCGTAATTAAGAATATTATTTAATAGTGGCTACATGTTTATTCCATTATATTTAAAAGTAATACTATTTCTCTGTAGCTTATAGTTCCAATGTTTATGAACGCGGGTATAAATACTTAAAAGGTGCTTAATTATGATGCTACTTTTTATATAAAAACAATATCATTGGATGATTAATGTTAAAACTAGCGGTAATGTAATCACGGCAAGAATAGTTTGGAAAGTAATAATCCCTGCCATTAATTGGCTATCACCATTAAGCTGCTTAGTTAAAATATAAGAAGTTGGTGCAGTAGGAATGGAGAAAAAGATCACCAAAAGCACACTTTCTAATGTTGGTAATTCAAATAAATAAGCCGTAAATGAGGCTAGCACTGGCATAACAAGTAAGCGAAACAATGTTGAAAGCATAATCGGTTTAAATTCTTTTCTGAGCGTTGCTGTTTGTAATGCCCCACCAATACAAATTAACCCCAAAGGTAAGCTGGCTGCTGCCAATAATTTTAAAAATTGATCAGACCCAAATGGTAAACCTATCGGTAATAAATTTAATAATATTCCGATGACACAAGAAATAATCAATGGGTTTTTCACAATAGGCAAAGCTAGCTGCTTTAATGTGACTTTCTTTCCTGCACTTAGCGATAGGACCGCAATGATATTACAACTGGGAACTAGAATCGCCATAATCATCGCAGAAATCGCAATCCCTTCCGATCCCAAAAGATCCGCAACAATCGCCAATCCTAAATAAGTATTAAAACGAATAATTCCTTGAATGTGTGCCCCAAATCGTGGAATTGGCATTTTAAATAAATATTTATTTACCACGACAAGCAGTGAACTTACCGCAAGGATGAAAAAAATGGCGCAAGCTAGATAGGGTAATTTGGGATTATTGAGCGGTGCATTCGCCAAACTGTTTATTAATAATGCAGGGAATAAAATAAAGTAATTGAGTTTTTCCGCACTGGGCCAAAAATCGGCAGAAAATAGTGCTGTTCTACGTAAAACAAAACCCATTGCGATGAGAGCAAACAATGGCCACAACACGAGTAAGATCTTTTCCATGATTAAGAAATTCTTTTTTTTCAAACCATTATGAATTAATAAATGTGACTATATCGTTAAAATCAATGAGATGTTAGTTAAAAAAAGCGATGCAGATAAATACATTTCCAGAGTGTGAGCTTTATTCAAAAATACAGTGCAGGTTATTCCGATAGCCAATACATTTATTTATCGTTACTCTCACTAAATCTCATTATTATTTTTCCAAGTTAGTCCTATGGATATAAAAAACCTTTGTAAGCTCTACCGAACAGGTAAAAAATTTAAATATGTCTTTTTCTGGGGACATCAATCAAAACAACAACAAGTCACGAAAAGCTGTTTTAGCCAATGGTACCCTGCTCCTTTTATCGTTGATGGTAACCGTTTCGCCAGTGCCGAACATTTTATGATGGCAGAAAAAGCACGTTTATTTGGCGATAGTGAAATTCTGCAAAAAATTATCAATGCTCCGAATCCTGGGGCTGCAAAAGCCTATGGACGAGAAGTTCGTGGTTTTAAGCAAGATATCTGGGATGCAAACCGATTTGATATTGTTGTAAAAGCTAATTTAGCCAAATTTTCTCAAAATGATGCGCTAAAGCAGTTCTTATTGGCAACAAATGAGCGTGTCCTCGTGGAAGCGAGCCCTGTCGATAAAATATGGGGAATTGGTTTAGCGGAAGATGCGGAGAATATTGAAAACCCACTCACGTGGAAAGGCTTAAACCTATTGGGCTTTGCATTAATGGAAGTACGGACACAATTAGCCAAGTAAGATTTTCAGCACAAATATCCCGCTGTTAAAAAGCAGCGGGACTTCACTTTAAATATTCTTATAGTGGCATTCTGTATTCAATAACGCCTGGTTTTTCTGCGACCCAATTGTATAGCTTTTGTCCGCGTAAATTGGTTTCCTGGGTATGCCAATATAAACGTCCACATTGTTTCTGCTGCGCTTGTTGCTGAACAAACTCAATTAATTGTTTTCCCACATGGCGACCACGAACTTCAGGGGTCACATAAAGATCTTCTAAATAACAAAAATCATTTTCGGCCCAAGTGGAGCGGTGGTAAAGATAGTTAACAAAACCAACCACTTTGCTACCTTCTAATGCAACAGCGCAGTACATCGGCTCTTTTTCATCAAAGAAACGCGCCCATGCTTTTAAGGTAATTTCTTCGCTTAAATCCACTTGATAAAATTTTTGATACTCCAACCAATAAACTAACCATTCTGGGTAGTGATCAGGGGAAACAAACTCAATAGATACCAGTAGTTCTGCATTATTCATAATAACCCTTCCATTTGTAGACATATAACTGAATGAGGTTATAGTACAGAGCTATCTGGTACTGTATAAGATACACTTTTGTTATTTATTTAGGATCCACTTATGAGAAGAAAGCAACAAGCTCAGTTCCCACTATTATTGATTGAACAGGGTCGAATTAATGAAGGGGTTTACCATACGATCCGCAATGCAATATTAGATGGACGAATTGCTGCTGGCCTAAAATTACCTTCGACTCGAGCACTAGCCGAGATGATGTCAATTTCTCGTAACTCAGTCATTGCAGGGTTTGAACGTCTAATTGATGAAGGTTATTTATACTCAAAGCAAGGCTCAGGAACCTATGTTTCTGCACTGATTCCTGATGAGCTAGTGCGTCCAATCAACACTAAACAAGCGACTTCCAAACAAGAAAATCCTGCACTTTATCTGAATCCCGTGTTGAATAACCTTCAACCACTTTGGGAACAATCTCGCCCAAATACCAATAAGCGCTCAATATTTAATATTGGCGTTGGTTGTGTTGATCAGTTTCCCCATGACCTATGGGGGCGATTACTCGGGCGAGTTTGGCGAAAATCCAAGCATGATATCACGCACTACAATCACCCTGATGGCTATATACCGCTCAAAAAATTACTGGCTAATTATGTGCGTTCAACCCGTGGCGTTCATTGCCATGACAAACAAATTATTATCGTCAATGGAACCCAGCAGGCAATAAATTTAGTAGCTAAAGTCTTATTAAAACAAAACGATACTGTTTGGCTCGATGACCCAGGTTATGACAGTGCTCGTGCAATTCTAGCCGCCGCCGGCGCCAATATTTCACCAATCCCTTCAGATCATGAAGGAATGAATGTTGAGTACGCTGCCACACATCATAGTGATGCCAAACTGATTTACACTACGCCATCTCATCAGTTTCCGCTTGGAACAACCTTAAGCTTACCTCGCCGCCTCGCATTATTAGATTGGGCGCAACAAAATAACGCTTGGATATTTGAGGATGATTACAACAGCGAGTTTCGTTTTTTATCCAAACCGATCCAAGCCTTGCAAGGGCTGGATAATCATCAACGCGTTATTTATGCTGGTACATTTTCTAAAATGATGTATCCCGGTTTTCGCCTTGGATTTTTAATTGTGCCAGAAAATCTGAGTGACGCTTTTACGATGATGAAATATTACAGTGACAGTCATTGTAGTTATTTAGAACAAGCCGCTTTAGCCCAGTTTATTCAAGAAGGTCATTACGCGAGACATATTCGTAAGATCCGCAAAATTTGTTATGAACGCCAAACTGTTTTTTGCCAATCCATCAATCAATATCTCCCGCATATTTTTAATGCACAGATGAATGATTCTGGGATCCATACCGTCTGCTGGGTGAAAAAAGGCTATAGCTTAGAGATTATCCTAGAGCAGTGTCGTGCCCTTGGTTTTGGAGCTCAACCGCTATCTCGTTATTGCATTAGCAGTCAAAATAATGATGCTATTCTATTTGGATATGCTGCCCATACCAAGCACGAGATCGTCCACAATATTCAGTTATTAAGTGAGGCACTGGCGAAAATATACCCGAGTTAAACAGAAATGATATTCACCGCTATTCCGATTGTCGACGGTATTGAACGACTTATAAGATGACCTCAATGCAATTTTTCACCCTATTGAGGTGTACTATGACAAAAATAAATTACCCTTATGAACTCGAAGTCGGCGACATTGTTTTCACCAGTATCGGCACTGAAGTTTTCCGCCAAATCGCATCCGCATCAAAATGTTGGAGTAACCATGTTGGCATGATCATCGGCCATGATGGAGAAGACTATTTAGTGGCAGAAAGTCGCATTCCGTTATCGACCACCACCACATTATCCCGTTTTATTGCCCGCTCATCTGAGCATCGTTACAGTGTGCGCCGCTTATCAACACATTTAACTGAGGCACAAAAACAGGCGTTAGTAACACAAGTTTTTCCACGATTAAATAAGTTTTACCATACTGGATTTAAATATGATTCATCGCGCCAGTTTTGCTCAAAATTTGTATTCGATATTTACCAATCTGCCTTATCTATTCGCATTGGCGAAATCGAAACATTCCAAGAATTGTTAACAAAAAATCCGAATGCCAAATTAAAGTTCTGGAAGCTATGGTTTATTGGTTCCATTCCTTGGGAACGCACGACCGTCACCCCAGCCAGCTTATGGCATCATCCAGAGCTTTCTTTGGTGTACCGTAGTCACGAAGATATTCATTAATTCCTCACTTTAACAACCGATTGATTGACTCTTCCTACACAGATAAAGAGCCCTGTTCCACAGGGCTTTAGCGAGCAACCCAACGTTTTTAGGAGTAACTTCAGCACTATCTTTATACTATTTTTTGACTCTCTTTCCTCATCAAAATACCCTCCTACCCATACACCGATTTTTATGCCCATTCGTTTGTTCAAAACGCAATTAATGGATGAGCGCGTTCAGTAAAAGGATTGAGGAGAAACGCAATGGCGAATCAATTCCGAGAAAAACAAACCCCTTTAATGTTATTCGTCTCTTACAACGATGATTCATTTAAACAGCATCACCAAAGGGTATCTCATGGGGGAAATAATATGGACTCAAAGTTAAATAGCTTAGAAAAAGAGATCAATAAAATGAAAAATGATCTGCATGAAGTCAAAACCAATATCGCCGTGATTAAATCCAACTATTCCACCAAAGAAGCTCTAGCCGCTAGCGCCAATAAAATCATTTTATGGTTTGTGGGCAGCGTGATATTGACGCAGTTACTGCCAATGGTGGTGAGAGTTATCGATGTGTGGGTGAAGTGATTAGTACTTATATTATTGAAATTACCTTTCTTATCTTGATTTTTAGGCTCACAAAAAAAGGCACTCGCCCCCGAGTGCCTTTTGGCTACAAGCCTCTGAATATTAGGTGAAAATCACCTATTCAGCGGTTCTGGTACTTGTGCGGATCAGGTAGTCAAATGCGCTAAGTGCGGCTTTTGCTCCCTCTCCGGCGGAAATGATAATTTGTTTATAAGGCACTGTTGTACAGTCACCGGCGGCGAATACGCCCTTCACGCTGGTTTCATTACGTGCATCAACTTCGATTTCGCCCATACGATTGCGAGCAACGGTATCACCTAACCAATTGGTATTTGGTAATAAACCGATTTGAACAAACGCGCCTGCCACTTCCAAAGAGTGCACGCTTTCATCAGTGCGATCTTTGTACTCTAAGCTAGTCATCTTGCTGCCATCGCCTTTAACTTCAAGGGTTTGAGCATTCAAAATAATATCGATATTGCTCAGGCTGCGAGCTTTGTCTTGTAACACGGAGTCCGCTTTCAATTCTGACGCAAATTCCAATACCGTCACATGCTCAACGATACCCGCTAAATCGATAGCTGCTTCGATACCGGAGTTACCACCACCAATTACCGCAACACGTTTGCCTTTAAACAGAGGACCATCACAGTGAGGACAGAATGTCACTCCTTTTGTGCGGTACTCTTGTTCGCCCGGAACACCCATATTTCTCCAGCGTGCGCCAGTGGCGATAATAATACTGCGCGCCTTCATCACACCGCCTGATGCGGTTTCGATTTGGTGATATCCGCCAATTTGTTCAGCAGGGATAAGCTTAGTGACGGATTGACCATCAATCACATCCACATTGTAGCTATCCACATGATTTTTCAGAGAACCAGCTAAAATCGCGCCTTCAGTTTTCAATACCGAAATATAGTTTTCGATATCAACGGTATCCATGACCTGTCCACCGAAGCGCTCACCGATAACACCAGTACGAATACCTTTCCGCGCAGTATAAACCGCAGCGGATGCACCCGCAGGACCACTACCGATGATCAGAACTTCAAATGGGTCACGTTCGCTAATCGCTTTTGCCGCACGCGCGTCAGCATTGGTATCCACCTTGCTCACGATTTCGCTTAATGTCATACGGCCTTGACCAAATTCTTTGCCGTTTAAGAAAACAGCGGGCACACCCATGATGTTGCGTTCGTCAATTTCGTTTTGGAACAGCGCACCATCAATCGCCGTATGGCTGATGTTCGGATTTAATACCGCCATTAAATTCAGCGCCTGCACAACGTCAGGGCAGTTATGGCAAGATAATGAATAGTAAGTTTCAAAGTTAAAGTCGCCTTCCAGCCCTTTCACTTGATCCAACAATTCTTGCGCTTCTTTGGATGGATGACCACCCACTTGCAGGAGAGCCAGCACTAAAGAGGTAAATTCATGGCCTAATGGTGAGCCTGCAAAACGCACGCCAACATGAGTCCCTGGGTTGGTGATTAAAAATGAAGGTGTTCTTTGTGCGGCATCGCGCTCTTCACGCACAGTCACCTTGTCAGACAGCGACGCAATTTGTTCAAGTAATTGTTTTATTTCAATTGATTTTGCGCTGTCATCTAAATTCGAAACTAACTCTACGGGTTTAGTTAATCTTTCCAGATAGGCTTTTAATTGAGCCTGTAAATTATTATCGAGCATGTAATCCCCTTGGTCATAAAATCGGGTACATATACCCGTCGAATAGCCCGTTGCAGGCTTTTACTTAATTATGTTTAGCGCCTGCAACGTGGCTTATTTTGCAATATTCTTATCGAGGGTTATCGATTAGATTTTGCCGACTAAATCTAATGATGGAGACAGTGTTGCTTCACCTTCTTTCCATTTAGCTGGGCAAACTTCACCTGGGTGGCTTGCAACGTATTGAGCCGCTTTAACTTTACGCAGTAAGTCAGCAGCGTCACGGCCAATGCCTTCCGCAGTGATTTCGATAGCTTGGATGATACCTTGTGGGTCAACAACGAATGTACCACGGTCAGCCAGACCTTCGTTTTCACGCATGTTTTCGAAGTTACGAGTCAGAGCACCTGTTGGGTCGCCGATCATCGCGTATTTGATTTTACCGATGGTTTCAGAGCTTTCGTGCCATGCTTTGTGAGTAAAGTGGGTATCAGTCGATACAGAATAGATATCTACGCCCATTTTTTGGAATTCAGCGTAATGGTCAGCAATGTCGCCTAATTCAGTTGGGCAAACGAAAGTGAAGTCCGCTGGATAGAAGAAGAAAACGCTCCATTTACCCGCAACATCTTTCTCTGTTACTTCGATAAATTTACCGTCTTTAAAAGCTTGATTAGAAAAAGGTTTGATTTGAGTATTAATTAATGACATTTGATGTCCTCCTGTTTGGTTGACTATTAAGTTACTGTTTCGCAGAGACTTAATCCAATCAGTCGTTGCTATCGATTTGATAGGCAAAATCTAATCATTAATTAAAAATTGATAGGCATAGCATTTTATAGGTGCAACATTAGAACGCTTGCCGATAAAATCCGCAAGCGTTTTGTGAAAAATAACGCGATGTGATTTGATACGATCTAATGCAATAAAAACTATGCCATCGTAGCGATGGTTTTGCGAAAGCGCATTAATGCGAAGCTGAAAAATACGCTACCAATGACCACTAAAATAACAAACTGTGGCCATACAATTTGGAATCCTGCACCACGATATAAAATAGCTTGTGCCAGGCTAACAAAGTGTGTTGTCGGCATGGTTAGCATGATGTCTTGCACCAATTGCGGCATGCTTTCACGGGCAGTCATCCCCCCTGAGAGCATGTTTAATGGTAATAACACTAAGATCATCAATAGCCCAAATTGAGGCATTGAGCGCGCAATCGTCCCCATAAAAATACCAATCGATGTGGTGGCAAACAGGCTGAGTGCAACCCCACACATAAACAGTAGAATCGACCCTTCAATCGGTACTTGCAGCAAGGTTTTCACCACCAGCAATAGTGAGACTGCCGAGGCAATCAGTACCACTAATCCCATCGACCAAATCTTTGACATCATGATTTCAAAAGGCGTTAACGGCATCACCATTAAGTGCTCGACGGTACCATGCTCACGTTCCCGTATCAGCGCTGCACCAGTTAGAACAATCGATAACATTGTAATGTTGTTAATGATAGCCATCACCGAACCAAACCAAGACTGCGTTAAGTTTGGGTTGAACCGCATACGCACTTCCAGATCGACGGGTAAACGCCCTTGGCTACGGTATTTCGCCAGAAATTCGTTCACTTCTCCTAAGGTAATATTTTGGATATAGCTATTACCCAAAAAGGCCTGACTCATGCGTGTTGCATCGATATTAACTTGCAATTGAGGGTGACGCCCTGCAAGTACATCCCGTTGAAAGTTAGGGGGAATATCAATTGCAAATGTATAAGCGCCTCTGTCCAGTAAGCCATCTATTTCATTCGGCACAATATCCGCTGGCGGCAAGAAATACGGTTCATAGAAACTATTAATAATACGATTTGAAAGCTGGGATTTATCCTGATCAGCAATGGCTATCGGGGCATTATGCAGCGAGCCCGGCGTCACTGTTGCAGAGGAATAAATCGAGACAGTGAACGCAAACACAATCAGCGCCAGCATTGCCTTATCACGCCCTAAGCTTCGTAACTCTTTCACGCCCAAGTTAAAAATATTCTGTATTTTACGGAACACCCCTATGCCTCCTGCTTTTTCAGGAAATAAACACTCAAGCCAATCACAATCGGGATCGTGATGGCTAGCGGGATAAATGAGGCTTGTAAATCAAAGAAATTAAGCCCTTTAGAGAAGGTTCCCCGTGTAATGGTCAAAAAGTGGGATGTTGGGTAAATTTGCCCTACCCAGCGACCAATCCCTTCCAAGGAAGAAACAGGGTCAATCATGCCGGAAAATTGAGTTGCGGGGATCAAGGTAATAATTGAGGTTCCGAAAATGGCTGCAATTTGGCTTTTCATAAAGCAGGAAATCAGCAGCCCCATTCCGGTTGCAATGGTGATATATAAAAATGCAGCTAAGCTCAACGACAAGAAACTGCCTTTAAATTCCACACCAAAAACATAGACAGATAAAATGCAAAGTAAAACAAAGTTGAACATCCCTAAAACAATATAAGGCAGTTGTTTACCGAGCAGGAATTCTAATTTGGTGATCGGGGTGACATAAAGGTTAATAATTGAGCCCAACTCTTTTTCACGCACTACACTGAGCGCGCTGAGCATCGCAGGGATCATCATTAATAATAGAGGAATAACGGCGGGAACAATCGCCGGTAAGCTACGAACATCCGGGTTATAACGATAGCGTGTTTCGATATCAATAGCCGGAATTCCTGCAACACCTGCTGGCTGACGCGCCGCCATCGTGCTTAACCATGCTAAATGCATCGCTTGCACATATCCACGCACTGTTTCTGCTCGGTTTGGCATCGCGCCGTCTATCCACACCCCCAGTTTAACGTTATTGCCCTTGGCTATATCACGGGCAAAATTAGGCGGAATTTCTATGGCTACGGTTATTTTCCCACTACGCATCCCTGATTCGAGCTGCTCATAATCCCGCAATGGAGGCTGTTCAATAAAGTAGCGAGAACCCGCCAAATTCAGCGTATAACCTTGGCTTAAGCCGGTTTGATCTCGGTCGAGTACAGCAAAACGTAGATTTTCCACGTCCATGCTGATCCCATATCCCATGATGAACATCAAAATCACCGTTCCTAATAACGCCAATGTGGAACGCACGGGATCGCGCCGTAACTCCATCCCTTCACGAATGCTATAACTAAATAAGCGTCGTAAACTGAAGCGTTTTTTGAGTGCTTCCGCCGCTTGCTCTTTCAGTTTTGCATCCACATGAAATTCAGGGGCAGTCTCTTTGCCTGTATCTTTATCGCCAACCGCATCCTGTAAGTAGGCAATAAACGTGGCTTCTAAAGTGTCTAACCCGCGCTTTTTAATCAGGTTTTCTGGCGTATCGCAATCCAGTACTTTGCCCGCATGCATCAATGAGATACGGTCGCAGCGTTCCGCTTCATTCATAAAGTGGGTGGAGATAAAAATAGTGACGCCGTCACGTCTTGAAAGGTCGACCATTAAGTTCCAGAACATATCCCGCGCGACGGGATCAACCCCGGAAGTTGGTTCATCAAGGATCAGCATTTCCGGCTGGTGGATAACCGCCACAGCCAAAGAGAGGCGTTGGCGTATCCCTAGCGGCAGGTCATCAGGGAGTGTTTCTCGCACATCGTCCAAGTCAAAACGCTGGCACATTTCATCAATGCGCTGGTTAATTTTATCTTCGGGAATGTGGAATAGCTTGGCGTGTAATTCAAGGTTTTGCTGAACACTTAATTCGCTGTACAGAGAGAACGCTTGGGACATATACCCGACGCGCTTGCGGGTTTCAATGTCTTTTGGGTCAATCTCTTGCCCAAACAGCCACGCTTGCCCTTCGCTGGCTTGTAATAAGCCTGTTAACATTTTCATGGTGGTGGATTTACCGCACCCATTGGAACCTAAAAAGCCAAAAATCTCCCCCTTCGGAATTTTAAAGTTCACATGATCCACCGCCACAAAATTACCGAAACGCATGGTTAAGTCCTGAGCTTCGATAGCGATAACATCATCATCTCGTGTATCTCGAGGCGGGATTACCACTTTTTGGTGACCAGCGCGTTTTTCTTCAGGTAACAACGCGATAAAAGCAGCTTCAAGGTCATCACAACCCGTTTGGGCTTTTAATTCAGAAGCATGCCCAGTAGCCATCACCTTGCCGTCATCCATAGCCACCAACCAATCAAAACGCTCCGCTTCTTCCATATAGGCCGTGGCCACCAGCACGCTCATATTGGTTTGGCGTTCTCGAATACGGTCAATAAGATCCCAAAACTGCGCTCGAGATAAGGGATCAACCCCCGTTGTCGGTTCATCAAGAATCAATAAATCTGGGTCATGAATTAGCGCACAACATAACCCTAGCTTTTGCTTCATCCCGCCCGATAACTTCCCTGCAGGTCGGTCTTTAAAGGGGGCAAGCCCCGTACTTTCAAGAAGATCCTGAATGCGATACGCACGCTCTTCGTTGGATTGCCCAAATAATCTGCCGAAAAAATCCACGTTCTCGTACACGGAAAGCGTATGGTAAAGGTTTTTCCCTAATCCTTGAGGCATATAGGCAATTTTGGGGCAGACATTGCGACGATGGTCGCTGTTATGCATATCGCCATTGAGTACATTGACTTGCCCCTGCTGGATCACACGGGCGCCTGCAATCAGTGACATTAAGCTTGATTTGCCCACGCCATCGGGGCCAATCAACCCCACCATTTTTCGAGCAGGAATTGCGAGAGTGATGTCATCCAACGCACAGTTATCACCGTAATGTTGGCTGACATGCTGTAAATCAACAATCACATCATCCATCAATTTATCGGTCATTCTGGTAATCTCACCTCAAGATCGGTTGGCCATGCGGCTTGTGCATCTAAACGAACGTACGCTTTTCCAGGTAAACCTGTTTTGACATATTCAAGGTGTTTTTCCAGTAATTCATGGGAAATACGCGCACGAACACGGAACATTAATTTCAAACGTTCATTTTGAGTTTCCACTGTTTTAGGCGTAAATTGTGCAACACTAGCAACGAATGAGGTTTTGGCTGGGATCACAATATTCGGGGCGGCATCGAGAATAATATGAACTTCGCTTCCAAGAGCAACCTTACCAGCTTGTTCTGTTGGCAAGAAAAAGGTCATATACACATCACTTAAATCAACCATATTCAGCACGCGCCCACCCGCACCTAGAACTTCACCGGGCTCTGCAACTCGATATTGAATACGGCCATTACGTGGTGCTTTTAGAATACTGTCTTCTAAATCAGCCGTAATGCGTCTTTCTGTGGCCGTTGCAGCTTCTACGCGGTTTTTCGCTTGGACAATCCCCGCTTGTGCAGAGTCAATGGCAGCGGTGGATGCAGCAACTTGGGCCTTTGAAGCTTCAAGTGCAGCCTTCGAGCCTTGCATTTGTGCTGTATCATCATCCACTTGCTGTTGAGAGACCGCTTTAGTTTTAACCAAAACACGAGAACGATTTAACCGTTTTTGCGCGGCATCTAACTCAGCTTCACGTTGACGGACTACGGCTTGAGCCGCCAGCTTTTCACTTTTGCGCTGTACTAACCCTGATTCTGCCGTGGCAACCGCACTAATGGCTTGGCGTAACTGAGCTTGTACTTCATGAAGTTGTTCCTGTAAGGCGCGGGTATCCATACGGGCGAGTTCTTGCCCTTGTTGGACAAAATCCCCTTCTTTGACAAGGATGGTATCGATTCGTCCCGCTGTTTTAGTCGCAATATCTATCTCAGTGGCTTCAATTCTGCCATTACTTTGTGCGAACCCTTCAGGAAGACTACTCGAATTTTGGCTCCAGTAATAATATCCGGCCGCCATAATTGCCAGAATCAAAATAAGATAAAACGATACTTTGCGCTTATTTATTTTCATACCATCCCTTCTCTATTCATTGAATAAATTAGTGAACCACAGTTGTTTTTGGTCGTTAATTAAATTAATTAGTCACATTACAAAACTGTTTTCTCTTGAAATAAATATCATCTACATTTTATTTTTTTATTATTTTTATAACAGACAAAGTCTATATAACAGCCATTTCATGAGGCTATCTTATTATTTATTATAACTTTATCAGAATTTAGCTTAGGTTAAGTCGCTATATATCACAAAAAAGTCATCCACTCGAAAAAAGGGATTATTTCAAGTGTAGATAGGAATATAAAAAAGTAACAATAAAGCCAGCAACGTTATTTGCAGGCTTTGGTTTGGTAATGAAAATATTATTTAAGCGTTAATGTTTTTCTAGCAGTTAATATCGCTTTGCTAGCAAATTAATTGGCAAACTTCGCAATTGTTTCAGCATCCATACGATATCGTACCCATTCGTCTTGTGGTTGTGCTCCGATGCTTTGGTAAAAATCAATGGCTGGCTGATTCCAATCTAATACGCTCCACTCTAAGCGCTGGCACTGACGTTCAAAAGCCAATTTGGCAATGTGCTTGAGGAGTTTTTTCCCTGCCCCCGCCCCACGGCACTCGGGTGAAACGTACAAATCTTCTAAATAAATCCCATTATTGCCTAACCATGTTGAATAACTGGTAAAAAATACGGCATAACCCGCCGGTTTACCGTCAACGTAACACAGTAACGCTTCGGTTTTGGAATCTGGTGCGAACAATGAGTTTTCAATATCAGCAACACTGGCTTTTACTTCATGACGCGCTTTTTCATAGACGGCTAACTCAATAATCATCTCTAAAATCAACGGGGCATCTTCACGGGTTGCCGTTCTAATTTGTATATCCATTATTATCTCTCTTGTTGTTTGAGGCTCAATTTTAACCATCGATGGCGCTAAACCCTAACACTCAGCAGTTTTATTCATCAACGCAACGCCATTATAAGAATGATTTATAACCAATGATTCATAGCAATAATCCACAACAACAGATAAACAAAATGAATGGCTGCTATTGCTCTAAAATCCTTCTCTTTGCTATCATCCCCGCATTGTTCAACCGAAATATTGACAATAAAAAAGGAGGCTAATCTTATGCTGTTGTGTGATCTTATTGAATACTCACACTTCTTTGGTAATCGCCAGAGCTCAGGCTTTCACAGTGTTACACTGCGATAACCCTGCCTGAGCAAAGCAGCTAAAGAGTCTTTTCTCAGCTTACTGGGTTGTCGTATCGACGATACCCGGCGTTTTTACGCCTAGAATTTGAGTAAGCTATGAGCACATTATTATCTGTAAAATCATTAAACTACGATACATCCACCACCTCATTACTGTCTGATATCAGCTTCACTTTACTGCAAGGTGACCGTATTGGTCTGATTGGCCACAATGGTAGCGGCAAAAGTACCTTATTAAAGCTGTTAACTTCCCAGTTATCACCAAATAGCGGGCAAATTACCTATGCTAATCATTGTGTTACGGCATATATCGAGCAGCATCTTCCTGCGGAAGTCGCCCCGTTAACCTTGATAAATGCGCTACTGCAAAAACTGCCTACACAAGAACATCTTTCCGAACGTTGGCGAGCAGAAGTGCTATTAACGGAATTGGGATTTGCACCTCATCAGTGGGAGCAATCAGCAAATGCCATTAGTGGGGGTCAGCATACGCGTTTACTGTTAGGACGCGCGTTAATCAGCCAGCCTGATTTATTGTTGTTAGATGAACCGAGTAACCATCTGGATTTACCTACCCTTATTTGGTTAGGGAATTTCCTTCAAAGCTGGAAAGGTAGCTTTGTGTTGGTTTCTCATGACCAATCCTTGTTGGATAAGGTGACAAACAGTACGTGGATTTTACGAGATAAAACTCTGCATTTTTATCGGCTTCCATGCAGCCAAGCACGCCAAGCATTAGCAGAAACCGACCGCGCCGATGAGCATCGCTTTAACGCCGAGCAAAAGGAAATTGACCGTATTGCTTCAAGTGCCAAGCGGTTAGCCATTTGGGGTAAAGTTTATGATAATGAAGGGCTTGCCCGAAAAGCGAAGCAGATGGAAAAGCAAATAGATCGTTTAAAAGAGGATCAAACAGACCTCACTGAAGGCTATCAATGGCAATTGTTGCTGAACGGCAAAGCGATTCCTGCCGATCGAGTGCTTGAGTTGGATAATACTCAAGTCACCACGCCGGACGGACAATTTCTGTTTTCAATCCCCTTTTCGCAAGTGAAAAGCGGTGACCGAATTGCCATTATGGGCGCCAATGGTTGCGGAAAATCCACGTTATTGCGTTTGATTTGGCAGCAATACCTCGCGGATTTGCGTTATGAAACTCAGTTAAAGTTTCATCCAACGATTTCAGTGGGTTATTACGATCAGCAGTTAGAACAATTGAATGATCACGATAGTTTAATCGATGCATTGCGGCATTTTGCCCCTCTCACCGATGAACAACGAAAAATGGCGCTGATCAGTGCAGGTTTTGTCTATTCTCGCCATCAGCAAAAAGTGGCAACGTTAAGTGGTGGCGAACGCGCGCGTTTGTTATTTATTGGGCTCAGTTTGGCGCAATACGCGTTAATTTTGCTGGATGAACCAACAAACCACCTTGACCTTGAAGGTAAGGAAGCATTGAGTGAGCAAATATCCCAATTCGAAGGGGCGCTATTGGTGGTTAGCCATGATAAATGGTTAATTGAGAATAGTTGCCAGCGTTATTGGTATATTCACAATAATCGCTTGGAGAAGTATCTGAGTCTTGAGGAAATTTACCTAAAGATAGAGAGCCAATCAGCCTTATCAGAGGACGAATTAGAAAAGAATCAGACCCGTTTGATTTCTGAAAATATACCCGAGGCCATTGCTCATTCTCATGAAGATGACCTTCTTGAACAACTGTTGGAATTGGAGGAAAAGTTGGCAGCCGATAAACAACGTAAAGTTGCACATCAGAAGCCTTTACTTCAGCAGCAGTGGATTGAGGAAATGAAGCGAATTCAAACTATGCTCGAGATCTAAAATAATAAAGCCCCTAGCTGCCAACGCGCACTAGGGGCTTTTTCATTACTTCAATGACAAAATAATACCGTGACAAAATAATTATTAATAAAGTAACGCAAATTTTTATCGGTGAAATGGAGACCAATCACCCTATTTACTCTCATTTTATGAATAACTGTTTTGCCACTCTGTGTTACATGAAACTCAACTTAATATTTCTGTTTTTTTGCTCGCTTAAAGTATGACATCGGCACACTTGGGCAAACTACCTCTTTAAATTTCATCTTACTCTTCGGCGCAGAATCTGCCGGTTTTTCTTTTGGCTCAATTTGCTTATTTTCTTCCGGCTGCATCACTTGTTCTGGCTGCATGGTTTCTTTCATATGAATTTGCTCTTTAACTTGGATAATATGACGGGTTTTTGCCATGTTATTTTCCTTCTACTACGTTCTCTTCTGAAATTAATAGCGCCGCATTCACTTGTTCAATGCGCTTCACAGCTTGATTGATAATGTTGACCACTTGGGCGGATTCTTGTTTCGATAACTGTTGTAAAACAATTTTGTGTCTGAGTAATGACTTGAATTTATCAACCGCTAACTCAATTTCATTGGCAAATTGATTTCCGGCTTTCAGTTCTTGTGCATAATTTAGCTTCATTTTCACTTCAGCAAGAATTTCTGCCTTTAATAGTAAAAAACAGCGACCTTCCGGCGTAATGGCAAAGCATTTACGCCCTTTGCCTGTTTCTTTACTGGTTGAAATAAAACCCACCTCTTCCAACAATGTCAGTGTCGGATAAATCACGCCAGGGCTTGGACAATAAAATCCAGCCGTTCCTTCACTAATTTTTTTTATCAGTTCATAACCATAATTCGCACCATCTACGAGTAAATGCAAAATATAAATACGCAGTTGTTTTGGATTAAACATGCGCCGAACACTTTTACCCTCGCATAGACATGTATCGAGGGTTTTTGGATTGTCCATTTGATCTCTCAGTGAATGTGCAAAAATTAAAAACCGATATATCTAATATCATAATCGGTTTTCTGAATAATGCCAGAATTAGATATATCTGTTTTTATCATTACGTGCTAATGATAACCATTATCATTATGATAACGAAAAAATTGGCGTCTTCGCGTACAAAAAGTGTTTTTAGTGAGCTTCGTAAATGAAAAAAGCCAGTTCTGCGAGAGAACTGGCTTTCTAAATCAAAACAATAACTCGTTAGTGTTAGCCAATATCAGGCAGAACTTTGAAAACAATACCGAGCTGGATACCAATAACCGCAATACCACACAGGAATACAATCAATAATGCAGGCTTGCCACCGAGTACTTGATACTTACGAGGGTTAACATCTCGTGATTTCAGAGCCATCGCACTTGGCAGTAATAACGCTAAGATAGACAGCGCTATTGCCGCATAGCCTAATGCCATCACGAAGCCTTTCGGATAAAACAAGGCAAAAACCAGCGGTGGTAAAAAGGTAATTAACCCCGTTTGAATACGCCCTGAAGCGTTATCCTGGCGCTTAAACAAGTCTGCTAAGAAGTCAAACAAGCCTAACGCAACCCCAAGGAATGATGTGGCTAATGCTAAGCTCATAAACATTTGAGCGACGAGTTCAGTTTTACCTGACTGCGCAACTGCTTTAATGGCTTCAAGCAATCCATTTAACCCTGAGTTTTCAGCTAAAATCCCCACAAAGGTACTTGTACCAATGCTGCCCAGCGTAGCGATTTGCCATAAAATATAGGCAACTAACGGAATCGCACTTCCTAAGATAAAGATAATTCGCAGTTTTTTGACATCACCGCCCATATATTTCACGACACTTGGTACACTTCCGTGGAAACCAAATGATGTAAAGAAGACAGGGATAGCTGCGAGGATCAGGATTTTTTCTGTTGGTGAAGAGAGCAAGTTCACTTGTTCAACATGCGGGAACATCATCGCAAGAATGATCACTAAAAACACAATCTTGGCAGTAAATAAGATGCGGTTAATAAAATCGACGGACGAGGTACCAAAGCAAACCACCCCACCACCGATAATGGTAAAGATGACAATCCCCATCCAATCTGCCATTTCAATGGCAAAACTGCCTTTCAGGTTTGAAGTAATAATTTGCCCTGCGCCTGTCACATACGCGGCGGTTAAGGCATACATTAAAAACATCATACTGAAACCAGTAATGAACTTCCCTCCAGAGCCTAAATAGCGCTGAGCAACACTACCTATCCCCGTTTCATGAGATTCATGTTGGTAAACCTCAACCAACAATAATGCGGTGTAGCACATTAGCGCCCACAACCCAAACAACATCACTAAACTCACTGAAAACCCGTTACTTCCCGCTGCAATTGGCATCGCCAACATTCCAGCGCCGATCGTAGTACCTGCAACAATAAAAACACTACCAAGTGTGCGATTTTTCATATTGAGATCCTAACAAAATTAATTAAACACTAACTTTTTGAATGGAATGATTACGTTTATTTTCTTCATCAATGAGCTGTTGTAGTTTGTCTTCAAAGATGTTTCTTAATTCATTCCAGTAGCTTTCGAAGTGCTGTTTATCACGCAGGCAATGGGTCATAATTGCGGCCCTTAATACATAAATTGAGTGGACTTTATGCCATTCCTCTTCCTTGAAATTCGCCTCTAGACACAGATTCTGAGGATTATCACCGTATTCTTCATGGGTTAGTGATGTAGACGAGGTTAAAAAGTCATTTGCATAAGTACGTCCTGCCGCATAAGAGCAAAGTTCATACAAACGTTTATTTAACTGGTTTTGCTTCTCTAATGAGGTATTGCCCGTCTCCCTGAACATAAAGTTGATCATGTGGAAATCCGGTGCAGGCATCGCCGCCAACGTAAACTCACGCCCATCAATGGTAAACGGCTCGCTGGCATTGATTTTCTCAATCATCCAATTAGCAGTTGTAACCCCTGCTGCGATGACTTTGCCATACCCCAATAAGTTCAGCGGAACTAACCGATGTGCAGCCCATACTGCCGCTGCCGTCGCACCTGCTTTTGAGCCTTCCATAATCGATGAACCCAGTAATACATTCTGTTGTTTATCGGTTTTACGGCTACTTTCTTTCACTTCTTCAAACACATAGGCTGCATGATAGGAAATCAAATCGACAATGCGTTTGTCCTTCATGCAAATCGCCCCAGCTGCATAAGGGATAAAACCGACTTTATGCGGATCGACTGTAATGGAATCAGCTTGGTTTAAAGCGCGGAAGCTTTGATAAACATCGAGCTTTGGCCAAACGATATCTGACGGGAAAACACCTTCGTTATGGTAACGTTCAATAAGTGCATCATATTCAAGGAATTGATTGTTTTCATCACGGAACATCGCACAGGCATAACCTGCATACGCAGCATCAATATGCACATAGAATGAAACGCCAAAGCGTTGTTCACATTCTTCGCGTAATTTGATGACTTCAGCGACGTTATCAATAGCACCTGTTTCAGTGGTCCCGACAACAGCCACCACTGCAAGAATAGGCTCGCCCTTTTCAATCAGTGAGAAAACAATGTCACGCATTTGCGAAACATCCGTGCGATAACGTTTATCCACGGGAAGTTGAACAATATTTTGCTGCCCTAACCCTAAGATATCCATCGCTTTCATCCACGAATAATGCTTGGATTGCGGCACTAATAATTTACCGAGTTTACCTTGTTCAACACCAGTTCCTCGGCAAGTCAGATTACGGATCTCTTCAAACAATCCTTGCTTTTTCAACTCATCAATCAGATCCAGTACATCACTAGTTCGCATATTCAGTAATGCGGTCTCTGAAATATCCGTTAAAAGTTGTTTGGCTTGAGGATGGGATGCCATGGCTAAAGGTAAGGTTTTAATGTTTCTCGCGACCCATAACCCTTCATAGTTAGCCACTGTGCCACCAGAGGTAATGTGCCCCCAAGATTTTTGTACGTCATATCCAAACATACCGCATAAATCTAACCCCGCTTCGATTTCTAATACCGTCGTCGTTGGCGAAGATTCTTGTGCGCAGTTATTTGGGTTGTACATCATTGCCATGACATACGCGAGATTGGAGATCATCAGCGTATCCGCGTTCATATGCCCCATGTAACGCGGTGAAAACCAAGGCACTGACGTAGTTTTCAATTTCGAGGAAAGCTGATTAAGGATACCTTCAGTGCGATATAACGTATCCCGATATTCCGGTGCATATCTATCGACGGTAGTAATTAAATCGGGATCTTCGGGATGATAACCAGAACGCCAATGCATATGCTCAGTCACTGCGTATTCCATCATTTCTCTAAAAAATACCGCATTTTCAGATTTAGGTCCGAGGAACAATGCATCGACGTTCATGTTTTTATTTTTAAAATTATTCATTATCACTACACCTTCAAACTACAGCTGGCTGGCACCAGCTGCATTAAGTTACTCAACTTATTATCATTGGAAAGTGCAATAACGGGGGGATGTCTGTGTCGAATGACAACTTGTTAATGATATGACTAGACTTATATCCTTAACCTATATTCAGTAGTAGACAAGCCGTTAATGAGCCAACTTGCCTATAGATATAATTCATCTTCATTAAAACATTAACAAACTCATCTTAATTTTGTTCGGATTTGTGGACAGACACAAAAATTCAAAAATTAATTATCTGTAAAGAGATATTTACGCTTAAAAGACTTGATAATGTAAATTATTTGTTATAAATAAAAAATAATAACATACGTAATTATTATCTAATAATATAAACATTAAAAAATAGTTAATTCGTAGCTAACTGTTTACTAAAATAATTTTACCAATCAAATCCCCTGATTCCATATGGTGATGTGCGCTTTCCACCTGACATAATGTGTATATTTTGTTAATAATCGGCTTTATCTTACCGCTCTGTAGCATTCCCCAAACTTGCTGATGCAGCTCTTTAGCGATTTGCGCTTTCTCTTCATTACTTCGAGAGCGCATTGTTGATCCTGTATGAATTAAACGTTTTACCATCAATGGCATCATGTTCAGCTGAGTTGGGTTTCCTTTCATCATGCCAATTTGGATGATCCGTCCAAATTTTGCGGCTACCACGTAATTTTTGCTGACATAATCACCGCCAATAATATCAACGACCATATTCACACCATGATGATTTGTATATTCCTGAGTGACTTTCACAAAATCGTCTGTTCGGTAATTAATCACACAATCCGCACCGAGTGATTTCGCTGCTATCGCTTTATCTTCTGAGCCAACCGTCGTTATCACCTTGGCACCAAATGCTTTTGCGAGCTGGATAGCAGTACTACCAATACCCGAGGTACCCCCATGAATAAGTACCGTTTCCCCTTGTTTCAACTGCCCAATCTGGAACATATTCGCCCAAACAGTAAAAAAGTTCTCTGGGATAGCCGCCCCTTCTTCAAAGGATAAATTTCCTAATGGCAAAGCGATATCTTGGTGCACTAGGCAGTACTCGGCGTAACCACCACCTGCCACAAGCGCACAAATACGGTCACCTATCGTCCATTGCGCCACATCATCGGCTTTAGCAACAACGGTACCCGATACCTCAAGTCCCATGATTGGCGATGCATCTGGCGGTGGTGGGTATGATCCTTTACGTTGAAAAATATCAGGGCGGTTAACACCTGCCGCTTCTACTTTAACGATTAAATGGCCAGGAAGGAGTTTAGGGAGCGGAATCTCTATTAGCTGCAGTTCATCCGAAACACTTGGATCAATAATGTCGACAGCTGTCATTAATGGGGGCAACGACATCAAATTGTTACTCATTATGACCTCTTCTTATAGGTTAATAGGAAAAAATGATATTTTTCTGTTTATTCTTGTGTTAATTTAATGCTAATAAACTATGTAAAATAAAACATGTTTTTACTATGTTTTTTATCCCTCTTTTTATATATTAAATTTATGTATTTAATATAGTTCAAATTATTCAATTGCTAATATCCTGTAAATTAGCATGATCTGCTGAATCTATTAGATTAGTAAATTTAGCATTCTTTGCTTTTTTATTTAATAACTCGTTTCTGTCTTATATAGCCCTTACCTGTTCAATTATCTTATGCTAAAATTGACTCATATCAATAATTTTAACCTGATTGAGCATTTAATATGATCCCAGAAAAAAGAGTTGTTCGTCGCATCCAGTCTGGTGGTTGTGCTATTCATTGCCAGGATTGCAGTATTAGTCAGTTGTGCATTCCTTTTACACTGAATGAACACGAACTGGATCAACTCGATAATATTATCGAACGTAAAAAACCTATTCAAAAAGGCCAAGCTTTATTTAAAGCAGGCGATGAATTACGTTCTTTATACGCTATTCGCTCTGGCACAATTAAAAGCTACACGATTACTGAAGAAGGCGATGAGCAAATCACAGGTTTCCACTTAGCGGGCGACCTCGTTGGTTTTGATGCCATTATTCATACACAGCACCCAAGTTTTGCTCAAGCGCTAGAAACTTCAATGGTTTGTGAAATTCCATTTGAAACGCTGGACGATTTATCTGGCAAAATGCCTAACCTGCGCCAACAAATTATGCGCCTGATGAGCGGTGAAATTAAAGGGGACCAAGAAATGATCCTCTTATTATCTAAGAAAAATGCGGAAGAGCGTTTAGCTGCATTTATTCTTAATCTATCTCATCGTTTTGCTGAGCGTGGCTTCTCACCAAGAGAATTCAGACTCACCATGACTCGTGGTGATATTGGTAATTACCTTGGCTTAACCGTTGAGACAATTAGCCGTCTGTTAGGTCGCTTCCAAAAAAGCGGTATGCTCAGCGTTAAAGGTAAATATATTACCATCGACGATATGGCAAAACTAACTGATATCGCTGGTAAAGTATCCCCCGTTTCTTGCTAATATTCCTATAAACGGGTCACAAACTTTGTGATCCGTTGTTACTTTTTAATCACATTTCTTGCGTATTTATCCCCAATAACATAGTTTAGAGTGATGGAACTATCCGTTTATTGAGAGGATGTCAGCATGGCTAACTATAAAAATCTTTTAGTTGCAATCGACCCAAATCAGGATGATCAACCGGCATTAAGGCGTGCAGTTTATATCGTACAGCGTAATGGCGGACGGATAAAAGCCTTCCTGCCTATCTATGACCTATCTTATGACATGACTACCCTGCTTTCTCCTGAGGAACGCAATGCAATGCGCAAAGGAGTGATCAGCCAAAAAGCCGCGTGGATCAAGCAACAAGCCCATTTTTATTTAGAAGCGGGTATTGAGATAGAAATTAAAGTCATTTGGCACAACAAGCCTTATGAAGCCATCATTCAGGAAGTAATTAGCGGTCAACATGACCTACTACTGAAAATGGCACACCAAACTGACAACTTAGAATCCATCATTTTTACCCCATTAGACTGGCATTTATTAAGAAAATGCCCATGTCCTGTTTGGATGGTAAAAGATAAAGTTTGGCCAGATCACGGCTCAGTGGTGGTTGCGGTGAATCTTTCTAATGAAGAATCTTACCATGATGACCTAAATATCAAGTTGGTTGAGAAAACCCAAGATCTCGCTCGAAGGATCATTAAAGAGCAGGAAATTCATTTAGTCAGCGCTTACCCCATTGCGCCAATGAACATTGCCATTGAACTTCCTGATTTTGACCCAAGCTTGTATAACAATGCCCTACGCGGCCAGCATCTGATAGCCATGAAAAGCCTACGGCAAAAGTTTGCAATTGATGAGAAATACACCCATGTTCGTGAAGGGCTACCTGAAAAAATCATTCCTGACATGTGTGAGGAACTACATGCGGGTGTCGTGGTACTCGGCATATTAGGTCGTACTGGGCTTTCTGCTGCGTTCTTAGGAAATACGGCGGAACATGTTATTGATAAGCTAAAATGCGATTTATTAGCGATTAAACCTGATGGCTTTGTATGCCCTATTAGTGCCGCGGATGATTAATTAAATTGGCGATAACTATCAAGTTTAGAAGCTCATAAATGGGTATATTTGTGAGCTTTTTACCATTATCTTCTTAGTGATCATTCACAATTACTCATAATTCAATTAATAATAAAAAAGAAAATATTCAGATATAAAAACGCCCTGAATTCAGGGCGTTTTATTTTATATCGTCAATGATAAGTAATTACAGCGCTTTTAAAATTGCATCCACGCTGGCTTTCGCATCACCAAATAACATTTGAGTGTTTTCTTTAAAGAACAGTGGGTTTTGTACTCCTGCATACCCTGTATTCATTGAGCGTTTAAACACAACGACATTATTCGCTTTCCAAACTTCTAACACAGGCATACCCGCAATTGGACTGTTTGGATCTTCTTGCGCCGCTGGATTCACGGTATCATTCGCACCGATAACCAGCACCGTATCTGTTTCGGCGAAATCATCATTGATTTCATCCATTTCTAATACGATGTCATAAGGAACTTTCGCTTCTGCTAACAGTACGTTCATGTGCCCCGGTAAGCGCCCTGCAACTGGGTGAATACCGAAGCGAACATTGATGCCACGCTCACGCAGTTTTGCCGTAATATCATGCACCGGATACTGCGCTTGAGCCACCGCCAAACCATAGCCTGGAGTGATGATCACTGAGGTTGAGTTTTTCAACATTTCAGCGACTTCTTCTGCTGTGGTTTCGCGGTATTCGCCCATCTCTTCTTCAGAGCCAGTTGATGAACCATCAGTACCAAACCCGCCAGCAATAACACTGATAAACGAACGGTTCATCGCTTTACACATAATATAAGAAAGGATAGCACCCGATGAACCAACTAAAGCCCCTGTTACGATCAGTAAGTCATTACTGAGCATAAAACCTGCCGCTGCCGCTGCCCATCCTGAATATGAGTTCAGCATGGAAACCACCACTGGCATATCTGCACCGCCGATAGAGGCAACTAAATGCCAACCGAAGGCTAATGCAATCGCAGTCATGATTAGCATCACGAAAACTTGCAGGCCAACGCTGTCAGTTTTAACGAAAATAACCAGCAAAATAAATGAAACGACTAAGGCCGCAAGGTTTAATTTATGGCGATTTGGTAACATCATCGGCTTAGATGACATTTTTCCTGACAGTTTGCCATAAGCCACAATTGAGCCTGTAAACGTGACCGCACCGATAAAAATACCCAAGAAAACTTCCGTTAAATGAATATTTTCCATCACGCTGCTGGCGTGACCTTCACTTGCAATAAAGCTGTTGAAGCCCACAAGTACCGCAGCTAAACCCACAAAACTGTGCAAAATAGCAACCAGCTCAGGCATTTCGGTCATTTCAACTTTTTTGGCTAAACGAATACCAATCACGGCACCGATCACCATTGCCACAATCATCCAACCCACATTGGCGCTATGAGGCCCCAAAATGGTGGCAATCAGGGCAATCCCCATACCGATAATGCCGTATGTGTTCCCGCGTTGAGAACTTTCATGGCGAGATAGCCCCGCGAGGCTGAAAATAAATAGGATAGCAGCAACGATGTAGGCTGCTGTCACAACTCCACTTGACAACATAAGTTACCCCTTATCCCTTACGAAACATTTTTAACATGCGTTGAGTTACTGTGAACCCACCGAAAATATTGATGCTTGCGATCAAGATCGCAATAAAGGATAAGAAACTTACCCAGCCACCACTGCCAATTTGCAGCAATGCACCAACAACAATAATCCCTGAGATGGCGTTAGTGACCGACATCAACGGGGTATGCAGCGCATGGGTGACGTTCCACACCACGTAGTATCCCACCACACAAGCCAGCGCAAAGACGGTAAAGTGCGATAAAAACTCAGCTGGAGCTGAGTTGGCGAACCATCCAAACAGGATGATAGCCAGTGCCATCAGTGCCATCTTGGTTACCGGTGACATTTTTTTCTCTGGCGCTTTCACCTTTTCAACGGCTTTCGGCTTCGCTTGTGGCTGAGCTGAAACTTGAATTGGCGGTGCTGGCCAAGTAATTTCACCTTGCTTGATAACAGTAACGCCGCGAATGACTAAATCATCAAAATCAATCGTGATTTCGCCATCTTTTTCTTTGCACAACAGCTTCATCAAGTTAACAAGGTTGGTCCCATATAGCTGAGACGATTGCGTTGGTAAACGGCTTGGTAAATCGGTGTAACCAATGATTTTGACACCATTCTCAGTGACAACTAATTTATCCGCTTGAGTCAACTCGCAGTTACCACCCGTTTGTGCGGCAAGGTCAACCACCACACTGCCCGGCTTCATTGATTCAACCATCTCTTTGGTGATCAATTTCGGTGCTGGTTTACCCGGAATAAGCGCTGTCGTTACAATAATATCCACGTCTTTTGCTTGCGCAGCAAATAGCGCCATTTCTGCCTTAATAAAGGCTTCAGACATCACTTTCGCGTAACCATCACCGCTACCTGCATCCTCTTTAAAATCCAATTCGAGGAACTCGGCACCCATACTTTGAACTTGCTCTTTCACTTCTGGGCGGGTATCAAATGCTCGAACAATCGCGCCTAAGCTACCTGCCGCACCGATCGCAGCCAGGCCCGCCACACCCGCACCGATGATCATCACTTTTGCTGGCGGTACTTTACCTGCAGCAGTAATTTGACCGGTGAAGAATCGCCCAAATTCATGAGCGGCTTCCACAATCGCGCGGTAACCGGCGATATTTGCCATTGAACTTAATGCATCGAGTGATTGTGCCCGAGAAATACGCGGCACTGCATCCATGGCCATTACGTTGATATTACGGGCTTTTAGTGCCTCCATTAACTCAGGATTCTGCGCCGGCCAAATAAAGCTGACTAAAGTCGCCCCTTCTTTTAATAAAGGTATTTCGTCCGACAATGGTGCATTCACTTTAAACACAATATCTGCAGAAAATGCGCTCTCACGGTCGACAATTTCTGCACCAGCTTGCTCATAAGCTGCATCATCAAAACTTGCTAAATGTCCCGCATTTTGCTCGACACACACCGAAAAACCCAATTTTAACAATTGGGTAATTGTTGATGGTGTCGCGGCAACACGCGCTTCATTGGCAAGTCGTTCTCTTGGTATACCAATTCGCATAATATTCCCTTTTCAAAGCTCGAAGTAATCTATGTTGTAGGTTATTCGCCAAAAAAATGACTGCCTTATCAAAAGGAAAAGTCCTATTTTGTCGTTGAACAGCTGTAAAATGTCCTAATAACCTACTGAAATTAGCCTTATTGATCCATAATTGATCACGATTCTAAGACAGTAAATGGAATTCACCGTGGAAATCTTAGTTTTAGGTCAATAAAATACTGGATACTTTAAAAAAACTGGTAAATTTGACTAGTCAATCATTATTTGTGTCTTATTAAAATAAAATAGTGCGACAACATGGGCAGTTACGTGTAATAATCACCGCCATGTGTTACCACTATTTATTCAGCATGTTTATAATAAATTGCGCAAGGCGGAAGGATTTTGTATGAAGCTGAAAACTACGGTCATCGCAGCCGCGGTGCTATCATTAACTAGTATAACCGCTACACAGGCGGCTGTTGAATTAACGCCAAAACAGGCTACTGAATTACAACCTTATGAGCGTATAACCGTCACTGGGCGTTTTAATGCTATCTATGAAGCATCCGATGCAGTTTCCCGTAGGGCTGATAAGATGGGGGCTTATGCCTTTTACATTCAAAGCCTTGATGATATAGGTGACAGTGGCAACATGCGTGTTGTTGCTGATGTGTACGCAAAAGATGCATCAAAACGTGAAGAATCTGCTCGCCGAGTTTTCGGTGGCGTTGAAGAAATGTCTAAAGCGGACGCAAAAGTGTATCAGCCTTTTGATGCTGTCACAGTAAGTGGTTTCTACCCATCTGAACCTGACTTATACGAAGCAATTGCGAAAAAAGCCAAAGAAAAAGATGCAGCCTCATTTTATGTGGTTCGTAACGTAGCCATGAATGACGGTGGTAATACTTTAGCAACCGCATATATCTATAAGAAAGATGCACCTAAGCGCCAAATTCAAAAAGAAGAAGCGGTTGTTCCTGCTGATTCAGAAGCGGGTCGTGCGCTGTTAGCGCAAGGTGGTGAAGCTGCTGATAAAGTTCTGATCCCGGGCGTTGCAAGTTCTGAAGAACCAACCGAAGCTGTTGGCCGTTTCTTCGAAACTTCCTCAAGTCAACCAGGTCGTACTAGCGTGACATTACCAAGTGGCTATGTTATTGAAGAAGTGAACAAAACAGCCGCAGCCATGATGGTTCCATTTGATTCTATTACCTTCTCCGGTTATTACACCAATACCCCAGAAGTTCGTTATCAAATCGCCAAGCGTGCAGAAGCTAAAGGTGCAAAATACTACCATATCACTCGTGAATGGCAGTCGAATGGTGGCAGCGTCACCATCAGTGCAGACCTGTTCAAATAATTAGATAGCTCTGTTTTGTTATGAAAGCCAGCTTAAATATCAAGCTGGCTTTTTTTGTTTGCGCTGCCATACTTTTTTATAACCTCGAGTGAGCAGTTTATAAAATGTGTGCCTATTTGCCATAAACAACGAAAGTGAATAAAACATCTTGTTCTGTGCATATTTTCCCATTGCATCTGTCGCATTTCATTCGTAGAATCCACACTCTAATTTAGCAGGCGATCCAACTGGATTTAAAAGCTGTGACAGTGAATCCATTTATAGCATTGCTATCTTAACGTGATTTTAACTTTTGATTGCACAACAACCAGGATATACATTGAAAAATACATTAAGCCTTACTGCACTCACCGCGCTAGTTCTTAGCTCAATGGTTGGTGCTGGTGTATTTAGCCTTCCGCAGAATATGGCTGAAGTGGCAAGCCCATTAGCATTAATTATCGGCTGGTCCATCACGGGCGTCGGGATCTTATTTCTTGCATTCTCTCTTTTATTCCTTTCCAGAATTCGTCCTGATCTGGATGGTGGAATATTTACTTATGCAAAAGTAGGATTCGGTGAGTTTATTGGTTTTTGCTCTGCATGGGGCTATTGGTTGTGTGCTGTTGTCGCCAACGTTTCTTATTTAGTCATTGTTTTTGCTGCGATCAGCTTCTTTACTGACACGCCGGATAACATTGTGTTTGGCGATGGAAATACTTGGCAAGCTCTAATCGGTGAATCTATCTTACTGTGGGTTGTGCATTATTTAGTTCTTCGCGGTGTGCAAACGGCTGCGGGGATCAACAAGCTCGCCACGATGGCTAAATTAGTCCCTCTTGGGTTATTTATCGTACTCGCATTCTTTGCCTTCAAGCTCGATATTTTTGATGCCGATTTTAGCGGCATTGACCTTGGTATTCCCGTTTGGGAGCAAGTTAAAGACACCATGCTGATTACTTTGTGGGTCTTTATTGGTATTGAAGGTGCTGTCGTCGTCTCCGCTCGCGCGAAAAACCGCCGAGATGTCGGTCTAGCCACTATTTTTGCGGTAAGCTCCGCATTAATTATCTACATTCTTGTCACGCTTTTATCACTTGGGATCATGCCTAGAGCCGATCTGGCTGAGATTAAAAACCCGTCGATGGCAACATTAATGGTTTCTTTAATTGGCTCTAGTGGTGACATCATTATTGCAGCTGGTTTGATTATCTCTGTTTGTGGTGCCTATTTGAGCTGGACAATTATGGCGGCTGAAGTTCCGTATATTGCCGCACAATACCAATCATTTCCTAAAATTTTCAATAAATTAAATAAGAATGATGCGCCATCTTCTTCGTTATGGTTCACCAATGGTGCAGTTCAATTATCTTTAGTGCTGATTTGGTTAAGTGGCAGTAATTACAATACCCTGCTGACTATCGCTTCAGAGATGATTTTGGTTCCTTACTTTTTAGTCGGTGCCTTCTTAGTAAAAGTTGCTTATCAACGCCATAGCAAAGCCCTGCTCGCGGTTGGTTTTGTTGCCGCTGTCTATGGATTATGGCTATTGTACGCGTCAGGATTGATTAACTTGATGCTCTCTGTGGTACTTTATGCACCAGGGATCATTATTTTTCTGTATGCTCGTTCACAACAAACAGCAAAAGCGCCATTGAAGTTAATTGAGAAAATTTTAGCATTTGGGATTGCGATAGCCTCAGTACCAGCTTTATATTCCCTGTTAGCGTAATCCACTCTTTATTAATGAGCTAAATTTAACCCATTGAATTTAGCTCGTTTTTTATTATCTTTATTTCCCCCTGCTCAACCCCCACGTTTTTTACAATTTTCATTCTTTTTTGTGATGTAGTTTTTGAATGACTATTCACCAATAAGGAAACTCAAATGCACGTAACCTCACTGCGTACAGTCACATTTGCTGATCTCCCTGCTTTCATTCAATTATCGTCAGAAACGGCACATTCAATGGCACAAAATATAGCCACTGTAACCCAATCATTCCCTACTCAGCCACCAAGTCCCTTTCAGCAAAAATTACCTCAAATTAAAGCGCAAGATCGTATCGAAGGCTCTCAATTTAAATTAGCAACTCAGCAGCAAATAGAACAAGCTATTGAGCGATAAATCCCAAACAGCGCTAGCTTGCTAAATATATTGCGGACAACTCAGTTGCTAATGCAGAAATAGTACAAACTCATTAGTATGTTGTAACTAAAAAAGAGTTAAATATAAGTAGTAAAGCTTACCCGCAATCAATCTCACAAAAAAAATACGCGAGTGGTACAGTTGCCACATCGCGCATTAATTATCTTATTAGCCAATAAATTATCATCAGCCTAACACTATCATTAACCCCAAACTACAGTTGCTGCGTTAAACTTTCCATGGTTTGAATTATCCGTTTATCCGAAATCGGATATGGTGTCCCGAGTTGTTGAGCAAACAAACTCACTCGCAACTCTTCAATCATCCAGCGAACTTCCTGTACTTCTGGTAACTGCTTTTGCAGTGGCGTTAGTTTACTCACCCACTGCTGCCACATGGTTTGAACGTGTTCAACTTTGCTCATCTGAGCGCGGTCACGATTTGGATCGATGGCTAACTTTTCTAATCGGCGTTCAATACCGTTTAAGTAGCGCAAAATATCCGGTAATCGCTTCCAGCCCTGCTCTGTCACAAAACCTTTAAATACCAACCCAGACATTTGCGCTTTGAGATCAGACAATGCGAGCGCCATCGAAAAATCAACGCGACCTTTCAATCGTTTATTGATAGCAAACACCGCCGTTAAGATCTGTTCAACTTGCTTAGCGATATTCACAACCACATCATTCAATTCTGCTCTCGCGTACTCTTTTAATGATTCGAATTGCTCTTCTGTCCACACCGCACCGCCATAGGTTGCAATCAGCTGATCAATACCGCACGCGATACAATCATCAATAAGCTCAAGCACCTTACCATAAGGGTTAAAATAGAGCCCCAATTTGGATTTATTCGGTAGCTTTTCATGCAAGTATTTGATAGGCGAAGGAATATTTAACAGTAATAATCGACGAATTCCGCCCCACATTGCTTGCTGTTGCTCGAATTCAGTTTCAAAAACACGGATCCCTACACTGTTCTTTTCATCCACTAATGCAGGATAAGCTTTAACTGAATATCCTCCGCGTTTTTGTTCATAACGTTGTGGTAACTCGCCGAAACTCCAAATATGCAAGCCACTTTGTTCAATTCCATCATCCACAACTTCAGACAGTGTTTCTTGCACTTTTTCCTTAAGGCTATCTTTTAAGGCATCCAGATCTTGCCCTTCCGCGATGGTTTTATTTTTGTCATTCACCACTCGATAGGTCATTTTTAAATGCACTGGAAGTTGGTCTAATTGCCAAGCCTCTCGCTCTACCGTTACTCCCGTCATTCGACGCAGTTCACGTTCTAGCTTATCTAATACACTACCTTCAGGAGTTGGAACTCGCTCCAAAAATGCAGAAGCATAATTTGGCACAGGCACAAAGTTCCGACGAATAGGTTTAGGCAATGATTTGATTAATGCAACGATTAATTCGTGGCGTAAACCCGGTACTTGCCAGTCAAAGCCCACATTTTGTACCTGATTCAAAATGGCTAATGGGATATGAACGGTGACGCCATCAGCGTCAGTGCCGGGTTCAAACTGGTAGCTTAAACGGAATTTGAGATCGCCTTGGTACCAATAATTCGGGTAATCAAGCGCCGAGACATTCCCTGCATCTTCTTTGATCAGCATGTTTTTTTCAAAACTGAGCAAATCAGGTTGCTGTTTTGATGCGGTTTTCCACCATTTATCAAAATGGCGAGAGGAAATCACATCATTCGGGATACGCTGGTCATAAAACGCAAATAACGTTTCATCATCCACTAAAATGTCACGACGGCGTGATTTGTGTTCCAAATCTTCCACTTCTGATAACAGTTTTAGGTTAGCTCGAAAGAAAGCGTGACGGGTATTCCAGTCGCCTTCCACCAGCGCATGACGGATAAATAATTCACGACATAATAATGGATCAATCGAACCATAATTAACTTGGCGTGAAGCAACAATCGGCAACCCATATAAAGTTACTTTTTCCGATGCTGTCACAGCACCTTCTGATTTTGACCAATGGGGCTCGCTATAGTGGTGTTTTACCAAATGTTCAGCTAGCGGTTCAATCCATTCAGGATCAATGGAAGCCGCAATCCGACCCCACAACTTTGATGTTTCAACCAGTTCAGCGACCATTGCCCACTTCGGTGGTTTTTTGAATAAACCTGAGCCTGGGAATATAGTAAATCGTGCATTCCTCGCTCCCGTAAACTCGTGTTTTTCAGCATCTTTCTGGCCGATATGCGAGAGCAATCCTGCCAATAGCGAGACATGAATACTGCGAAAATCTGCCGGTGCACTGTTGATTGCAAACCCTTGCTCTTTCACGACTTGGCGTAACTGAGTGTAGAGATCTTGCCACTCGCGAATTCGCAAATAGTTAAGGAAATCCTGACGACACATTTTTCTAAATTGTGCGTTAGATAATTCCTCTTGCTGTTGCTTTAAATAGTCCCACAGATTTAAAAATGCCAGAAAATCCGATTGCTTATCATGGAAACGTCGATGTTTTTCATCAGAAGCTTGCTGCTTATCCAGCGGTCTTTCTCGGGGGTCTTGAATCGATAATGCCGAAACGATCACCATTGTTTCGCGTACCGCGCCATACTTTCTGGCTTCAATCACCATTCGCGCTAAACGCGGGTCAACGGGTAATTGTGCTAACTGGCGTCCGATATCGGTTAATCGATAACCTTTATCTGCATCTTTATGAGGTTGGATCCCACCAAGCTCTTCCAGTAATTTGACACCATCTTGAATATTGCGCTTATCCGGTGCTTCAACGAATGGAAATGCCGCGATATCCCCAAGCCCGATTGAGGTCATCTGTAAAATGACCGACGCCAAGTTGGTTCTCAGGATTTCAGGATCGGTAAACTCCGGTCGAGATAAGAAATCTTCTTCAGAATACAAGCGGATACAGATACCGTCCGAAACACGACCACAGCGCCCTTTACGCTGATTAGCAGAGGCTTGCGAAATCGCTTCCACAGGTAAGCGTTGTACCTTGGTGCGATAACTATAACGGCTGATACGCGCATAACCCGTATCAATCACATACTTGATCCCCGGAACCGTCAGCGAAGTTTCTGCTACGTTAGTGGCAAGGATAATTCGGCGGCCACCATGAGGATGGAAAATTCGGTTTTGCTCACTGTTAGATAACCGAGCAAATAGCGGTAGGACTTCCGTATGACGCAGTTGTAGCTTGGATAGCGCATCGGCGGTATCACGAATTTCACGCTCACCACTCATAAAAATCAGAATATCGCCGGCACTTTCGCGTCCTAACTCATTAACCGCATCGATGATACCGTCAATTTGGTCGCGTTCACTGTCATTATCATCCCCCATAATTGGGCGATAACGCACTTCAACCGGGTATGTCCGCCCTGAAACTTCAACAATTGGCGCATGACCAAAGTGTCGAGAGAATCGTTCTGGATCAATCGTCGCTGATGTAATAATGACTTTTAAATCAGGTCGCTTAGGCAATAATTGCCGTAAATACCCTAAAATAAAATCAATATTTAAACTGCGTTCATGGGCTTCATCGATAATGATTGTGTCGTATTGCAGCAGCAATTTATCATTTTGCAATTCTGCCAGCAAAATACCATCCGTCATTAATTTAACTTGGGTGGTATCACTCACTTGGTCACTAAAGCGAACTTTATAACCGACATTGGTTCCTAATTCGCACTCTAATTCTTGTGCAAGGCGTGAAGCTACTGAGCGAGCCGCTAATCGCCTTGGCTGAGTATGACCAATAAAGCCCTTCACGCCACGGCCAAGCTCTAAGCAAATCTTAGGGATCTGCGTGGTTTTACCTGATCCCGTTTCACCCGCGATGATCACTACTTGATGCTGATTAATCGCATCAAAAATAGCTTGTTTCCTTTGGCTAACGGGTAAGTTTTCAGGGTAAACAATTTTCGGCATATTCAGGCGTTTTTTCTCAACCTTCTGTTTTGCCTTTTCAATATCCCCTTTGATGACATCGATAACTGCCATACGGGATTTTTGATCTTGTATTTTTGCAATACCGTGAAGGCGCTTCTTCAATTGCCACTGATCACGCAGTGATGTTTGTTCAATGTCAGCATGTAATGCTGATAGAATGGGATCCATTCTTAAATCCTTATTTTTCAATTCATTATAACGCCACTCATCAACCTATAATCATGTGGTGGCTAAAGATAATATTTAGGTTTGTTTTATGATTTTAGTTATCTCATACAAATACCATCAGTTTTTTTGAAGTATGGCTTCTAAATTTCTTCCTATTAATCTGCCATATACCGAGTATCATCATTATCTGATGAGATAGACACATGAGTTTCGAGGAAAATAATGAGTAAAGTACTACTATTGAAATCAAGCATTTTGGCAGATTATTCACACAGCAATAAAATGGCTGATTATTTTGTACAACAGTGGCAAGAAAAAAATCCCGATGATGAATTTATAGTTCGAGATTTAGTTAACCAGCCTATCCCTGCGATTGATGGCGAAATTTTAGCAGCTTTTGCACCTACTGACACTAAAACCGCACAGCAACAAGCACATTTAGACCTATCCAATCAGCTCATTGATGAGATTAAACAAAGTGATGTTCTGGTGATCACCGCACCAATGTACAACTTTTCCGTGCCGTCTCAGTTGAAACATTACTTTGATTTTATCGCCCGTTCAGGGCATACCTTTAAATATACCGAGCAAGGTTCTGTGGGTTTGTTAACCAATAAGCGTGCATATGTTCTGACAAGCCGAGGCGGGATTTATAAAGATACACCAACGGATATCATGGTGCCTTACATCACCCTATTTTTGAATTTTATTGGTATTACAGATATTGAATTTGTTTTCGCAGAAGGTACTGCATTAAGCGCTGAATCCGCAGAGAAAGCGCAATCACATGCGAAAAACCATATTGATTCACTGATTGCTTAGCAGTAGGCCTCGTTAAATAGTGCGCACTATGTTAGTTTTCGTGCGCATTTTATTTTTTCTGCATCCATTGCCCATTAATACCGCGTACATATTCTCCCGTCGGCGCCCGTTCAACCAATTTCTGCCCAGCCATTCTTGCGACATCATTGGTTTTAAGCCCATTTTTATCAGCAATTTCTGTATATCGATTTTTCCTTTCCGCATTGATATGTTCAACCAATTGCTTTGCATCTGCACTACTTTGGTCAATTACCGCCAAATATCCCGATAAGGTTTCCCCCACCATACCGTGAGTTTTACCTTCTTCCACCGTCAGAGCAAATGCAGAAAATATGCTTAATGTGGAACATAACGTGACGACTTTAAACCAGTTCATCATTTTGCAGGTACCTCACCGAATAGATCGCTGTTTTCCTTTAATAACTCTTCAACTTGTCGGTCAGCTTTAATTTGGATTTCATGTTCAATCTTAACATTCATATTGATGTTAATTGGCTTATCTGGCGTAGCGACTTCTACGCGTAAACATGCCGTTAATAGCGATGCCATTGCCATCATCATGATCAATTTTAATGTTTTCACGTTAGTCCTTTTCTCTTCTATATATTCTTTTCGAGCCATTCTTCTAAGCCAGTACCAAAACGTAAACTGCGCCATAACTGAAAAATATTCTCTTCATGGTGATAATTTAAGTGAACTTCACGCTTCTTGGCTTCTTTGGTGTTATACCCTTCAAGAATAGTCGACATAGTGAGCAATCCCAAGTTTGTGACATTCACATCGGTACGACTGCGTTGAATTTCAAGATATTGTAGCCATCCAATCGCCGATCCTGCTGAAATATTATCTTTGGCAATAGACTCCACAAAATTGGTATCTAAACGTAATGTCAAAGGTCCGTTATTTTCCATCCATCCCCCTTTAATAATCCAATCAGGATTATTCAGGTAAAATGGCAACTCACCATTTACTCGGCCAGAAACAGCAAATTGTGAAACTTTTAGTTTTGTGAATAGCTCGCTAAGCTCCACTTGATGGACGCTAATTGTTGCCGGTTTATTTTGTGGCCAGCGCAGTAAATCGAGATTGATTTCCCCACCTAACATTTTAAAACCAACATTGCTAAGCTGGATCGGATGAGTCTCAGTCGGCGGATACGTTCCTGATAAATCCGCTTTGATATCGGTGAATTCAAATAAATTCGAGACGTGCTTAATGCGTAACTCAACGGGTGATTTTTCACCTAATGTCCAGGTGCTATTATGCAATTTCCACGGTAAGACAAAATCCAAACCATTAAGCTCGCCATCCTTCATCCATAAGCTCGTATTTTGCACTCGCCAATGTCCACCAGCAATAAAACCATTTTCTGGTGTCATGGAAAAAGCAGCTTGAGAAAATAGTTTACCTTCACGTAATTCAATACCTAGGTCTTTCGGAATTAATGTCTGAAATGCTTTAACTGACTGCTCAGGCCAACGTGCTTCACCACGCAGACGTTCACCGTCCCAGCGTCCAAATATAACAATAGGTCCTACTTGTCGGGTACTTAAATCCCCTTTCAACTGAAAACTGGCTGGGGATGTACCTTTAAGTTCTGCATTCGCCGTAATTTTAGGCAAATAGCTATCTGCACCAAATAACATTCGATTACTGGTTAATTGTAATGCGCCATAAAAATCCGCTTTTGCGTGATCTCGCTGCCAAACCAACGGGGATGTCAATTTAAGACGTGGAGCAGACATGGAGAGTAAACCATATTTAATTTGGTCAAATCCCGTATTTAAGCTATTGAGCGTTAATTGTGTATCTTGCCAACTCCCGTTGCCTTTAACATCCCAACGAGCCGCTAACGCAGGCAGTTGAGCATTACCCCAGTAATTCCAGAACCATTTACCTTTATCAATATTAAATTTATTCGCACTGCCATCGAGATGAATATCAAAGTCACCCCAATATTGTTCCTTTACCTTTAAAATTGCTTGTAAGCGCCCCGAAATTCCTTCGGCATTTAACCGGGTACCCGCCAAAGGTAAGCGTATTTCTCGTAACAGAATCGTCGGTGAAACCCGCCCATAGGCTCTCAATAACGAACCAGGCATAAATGCGACGGTGGGTGAAACCAACTGGCCTGCAATTTTCGCTGGCAAATTAATATCCAGTACCATGTCATCGTATTTCACTTGACCGTTGAGTCTAAAATCAATATCCGCATCGAGGAGATTGATACGACTAGGCTCAAGCGTAAGGACTAAGTTAGCTTTTCCTTTTTTCGCATCAGTCAACATGTTCAAACGACCTGAAACCACAAACTCACTCAGGGTTTGATTCCAGTTATCAATTTGAAATGCAATTCCACCATGAAGTGGAATTTCTCCATCATCCCAGCGCCATTGCCCATCCGTCACGGTCACTTGTGATGATGAAACCTGCCATGGAAGATGGAATAATTCGTGTTGCTGCTCAAGATCTGTAACGGTCAGTAAGCCTTGATCGCGCTGCCAATGCAGTTTTGTATTTAAGCGTTTATTTAACTCAATAAGCTTAAATTGGGCTTCGATATCTCCCGTTTCGGGCAATTGAGCCGTCGTCAGAGGTAAAGCTAATTGCGCTGTTAATTCAATATGTTGAGGCTCTTCTTGTGGCTTATTTTGATCCACTTCTAACGCTAATGCACTCTGAGGTAACATCGCCGAAAATTGTTGTATAATCAGTTGATTTTGCGAATTAACAAAAGAAGAAACCCGTACATTTTCCCCTTGATAATTCAACATAAGTGGCAAATCAGCGGTACTGCGTAACCATAAACTGCCTTGATACTGTTCCCAAGAATGCAGTGTGATTTTATCAATGACGAGTGAAAATTGAGGGATAGCATCCAGTATCTCGGTGATGTTTATAGGAGAACTTGGTGACTCCTCACTCGTTTTGATGCCATCCAAACATTCCGCATTAACATCAAGCCCATCAACTTTGGCCCTAATCGGGAAAAAAGAGATTCGGGCATTCGTTAGTGTTGCAAGAGAACAATTATTTGCACTTAATCCCACACTCGGGAATCTAATTTGATGATTAACAAGTTGTGGTTCAGAAAGTGACAGTGTCACTGGTGTGGGTAAAAAATGTTTAGCAACAACGGGCGCCCAACGGGTTAATGTTGACCATAATATGATTAGGAGCACAACACTCACCCCTAATAAGAAAAACAGTATTTTTATTGCCCGTTTCATGAAAATTCTCTGAGCATCATCTTCATGAAGCAGCGATGAATATCATTGATGAGATGGATGAAAATAAAGTGAAAGGGTGCATTGGCACGAGTAGTTCGACGACTTGCATTGCGATGTAGGTCATTTCCATAATAACTTTCTCTATTTAGATAAATATATTCTAATCTTTTAAAGCAGAAATGAACAACTTAACCCTATCCGTTCACTCTGTTACTTTATTATTTTCAGTCAGTTCTTAGTGATTATGCGATGCTGCATGGTTTGTCATTTCACGAAAGCATGATTGTGTATCATGCTCAACCTTCACTTTTTCGGCAAACATCGGATTAGCTGCAAAAAAATCATCCAATCGCTGATCAAATTGCTTAGCGAAATGCAGTAGCTCTATCGTATTCATGAAGGTTTCTTTTGGTCGCCCCCCCTTTAATTGCGATATTAAAAAGCGTTTAATGATCCGATACGCGCAAACTCGATAAGGAATGTTGAGCCTAATAATTAATGAACTATCGGCAAAAAAAGGTGCTAAACGCTTGTCATAAGAGCCTTCCATTATCCAGCTTTCTTTAGATTTGATCTCCGAAATCAGCGACTTCATAGTTTCCGGCGTATTTTTAACATATTCTGCTTGGGTTTTATCCCAATAAATTTCATCATAAGCATGTGCGGGGAGACTAAATTCTTCCGATAACTTTTGAGCGAGCGTTGTTTTTCCTGCTCCCGATATACCAATAATGCAAATTTTCACGCTGCTCCTTAACTTTCTTTACTCTTTAAAACCAATCTATTCTGTAAAAGAAGAAAAATAAAACTTAACAGTTGCATTATGTTAACACTAAAAATGGCTGTCTTTGTTAAAGATAGTGAGCAAACGTAAACAGTAAGATATTTTCTTAATTTAGAGGTGATTTACGTCACTAATTGCCTTATTCTGAATGCATATTTTTGTAGGTTTGTTTGTTTTACCTACAGCTTGTCATTTATTGGTTCCTATAAATTATGGAGTTCCTCTGATGAAAATTGTTTCCTATAGCACCAAACAGTATGATCGCAAACATATGGAACAGGTCAACCAACAATCAGAGTTTAATTTTAATATTGAATACTTTGATTTTCCATTAACGGTTCAAACAGCCAAAAACGCCGTCGGTGCTGATGCAGTCTGCATTTTTGTTAATGATGAAGCGAACCGTGCTGTGCTGGAAGAGCTCGCGGCTCTCGATGTCCATATTCTCGCGTTACGCTGCGCAGGCTTTAACAATGTTGATTTGGATGCCGCCAATGAGTTGGGCATTCAAGTCGTTCGCGTCCCTGCTTATTCCCCTGAAGCTGTTGCAGAACATGCTGTTGGCATGATGCTATGCTTGAATCGCCGTATTCATCGTGCGTATCAACGTACTCGAGATGCTAACTTTTCTCTTGAAGGTTTAACTGGCTTTAATATGCATAACCGTACTGCGGGTATTATTGGTACGGGCAAAATTGGCCAAGCCACACTACGAATTTTAAAAGGTTTTGGGATGCGCTTACTGGCTCATGACCCATACCCTAACCAAGCCGTCCTTGATCTGGGTGCCGAGTATGTCGATTTAGATACCTTGTATCGGGAATCCGATGTTATTTCTCTGCACTGCCCTTTAACACCGGAGAACCACCATTTACTGGATGAAAATGCATTTAATCGCATGAAATCGGGCGTGATGATCATCAATACCAGCCGTGGAGCATTAGTCAATTCTGCGGCTGCTATTAATGCACTTAAATCCCAAAAAATTGGTGCATTGGGCATGGATGTGTATGAGAATGAAAGAGATCTATTCTTTGAAGATAAATCTAATGATGTGATTCAAGATGATATCTTCCGCCGATTGTCTTCTTGCCATAATGTCTTATTTACTGGTCATCAGGCGTTTTTAACCGAAGAAGCTTTAACAAGTATTAGCTTAACAACACTGAGTAATATTCAACAAATCAGTCGTGGCGAAAGCTGCCCGAATGTTGTGAAGCCTTAGCAGGATCTTGCATCATGAAAAGATTGATCCCGCTCACTCTCTTTGGTTTGTTACTTGCAGCTTGCCAAACCCATCAAGTAAAGGCAGGTAGCAGTCAGCAATCCCTTGAGCAACAGCTGATGCATCATAATTTTGTCTTAACTGAAGTGGATGGTCAGCGCATTGCCAAAAAACAGACCGCGCCGTCCATTTCATTCGGTGAAAAATTGTTTGTCTCTGCCTCTATGTGTAATGACTTTAACGGAATGGGCGCAATTAATAATGCAACATTGAAAGTTAAAACATTAAGTAAAACAGAATTAGAGTGCGTAGATGAGGATCTTTCACGATGGGATACCTTAATTAACCGTATGTTAACAAATGGTGCAACAGTAACATTAACCAAAGATCATTTAACGTTGACACAAGGGCATTATAAACTTGTTTATACCTTGAGTGATTATATGCAGTAATTCTGCCTTTATTACAAAATAAAAAACCGCCATTTTTAATCTGGCGGTTTTTTTATCTTATTCTATTGCTATCCGTTAAAAGCTACTTAGCTTGGCTGAATAACAAATTAATTCCCGTCGCTTTTGATGTGCGATCCATATAGTCATGAATTGTGGTGCTAAAACCTATTTCTTTCACAATACTTAAGCTGCGCAGCACAGGGAAAATAATAAAATCGTTAATATCCACAAGTGCTTTGTTACGCTTTTCTAGCCATACATCTAATAGATCCATATGCGGCTCTAACTCAATCAACAGCGTGTGCGTTTCTTTACGCAGTACGGATAAATTATCCCCATGAAACTTGCTAACACGCTGGATATATGCGGTTTTAGCCGCCTCTGTCGCTATCTCAGGAAATTCAGATTCAGTAAAACGTGGTGTCACTAATTTAGATACCGTCGAAGAAACTGCTTTATACCAGCTATCAATTTCAGGGCTAATTTCTCCTGCAGCTAAACGGGGTTCACTTAATTGGTCAACATAACGCACAATATCTAAACTCTCAGGTAAATAGCTACCATCTTCTTTCTCTAGAATAGGTACCATTTTGCGTCCTATCATACGTGTTGGGGTTTCGATATCGTTATCCAACAAAATAACTTCTTCTACCGCAACTTTTTTTAAACCAAAAATCATTCTGGCACGAACACAAAATGGACAATGATCATAGATATACAGTTTCATGTTACCCTCGCACACTCAGTGATAAAGCAAATTAAGTTAACTCAAGTATACTTGATCTTTATACTTAGTGTAGCGTTAAAGAAATTTCTTTTTTATTATTTCATATAATGGATTTAGTTATATTTAATTATAAAAATCAAATAAAACAAAATACAAATTAAATTTTAATTCACAAATAAATCACGACATTGTATTTTAAATTCATTAATTTATATTTTCATTTATATTCAAAATAAATAATTTTTAAGGAGATGGGAAATATAGAATATCTCCTAACCAACAAAAAAAGTTCCAAAATGGAACAATTTAACCAAACCAATCAATATATTAAACAATTAGATTACAAATAAGAAGATGTCGATTTTATTAAATAGACAGGTTTAACCGCTTAATTCTAGCGGGATATTCTTATTGTTATTTCAATTCAGAATATTCAAAATGGCATTACAGCAACAAGCCTCAAACTTTTGAATATTACTATCGTTAAATGAAAGACTATCATTGAAATTTAAACACTTTAATTTGACGTTAAATTTAATTATTAGCTTTTAAACCAGCTTGTAATTTAATATAATATATAGTGAAAACGACTGATAATAACCTTAATAATAAGTTGAGCATGTCATATGGACATTCATAGTGTCATTGGTCTTAGAATAAAAAACCGGAGAAAAGAGCTAGGCTTGTCAGGTGCAAATCTAGCCAATAAGTTACATTTAAGTCAGCAGCAAATATCGCGGTATGAAAATGGAGTCAACAAGATCCCGATCGACCATCTGCTTGATATTGCTGAAATTTTAATGTGCCCAATCGAATGGTTTTTTAACGGTTATAAAAGTGAAATTAATAATAACGATGACCATTCATTCGATATTCCGAATAGAGAATTACAATACGCAGCAGAAAGTGTAATTATTCCATCTAAACATCACGCATAATAATCTTTTTTTGATTATCTAAAAGTACCCAGTTAAGGATAATGTAATAATTAATCTTTATTGATTAAAATTAGCCTCCTGGGTATTTATTTCTTTTGCAAAATTAAAATTGCATATTATATATAATAAAACATCCGACCTCACACCACTGGCCAGCATTAATTTAAAAATAAAAAAATCGCATGTTTTTTATTAAAAATATGCGATTCATTATAGAAAATTAATGTGCTTTTTAATCGTAGGTTACATTGAAAACCAAATGCGACCGAACATCACCTGCCGAAATCGCTCTTTCATAAGGAAAATATCGAGCTGTTAAAGGAAAAATTAACAAATCATCTTGATTATTCACTACGGTACCTACTTTATAACTACGAGTAAAACTTAATGGTGCTTTACTATTTCTCTCTATCACTTGAATACCAACACCCTTTGCACCATTAGTTCCAGCTTCTTCATTTCTTAGTACACCATTAACATCACTAGCCGAAGCGTTTCCACGAAAATCAATATTAAATGTAGTTAAGCCTGAAGAGGTAATTCCACCGTTACACTCCATGGTAATATCAAAATCAATCTCTCCCACAGGTGCTTGATAAGCGGTCAATTGATTACGTTTTATCGGCGCGAGTGTCACATTCTGTTCTCGTCCACCATTGATTAAGCAAGATGGCGATACAATGGTGATTGCATTTCCTTGTAGATACGTCCGAATTAGCGGATCCGTATTATGCTTGTAACCATATTCAGTGTACTGCCCATTGGCAATTGTGCCAGAACCTGTTTTTCGTGCAGTTTTTATCAACGTTAATGTGAACGTTGAGTTTTCAAGGTATACGCTTACACCATTTCGCCCGCCGTAAATCGTATGAGTACCGGGATAGAGAATATTGACTTGGTTTCCACCTCGTTCAAATTTCATTCCTATCCCTGGGATACTGGATTGATAAACGCCATCACCTAAATGACGCAGGCCGCCCATCACCACTTCAGCTTGAAGCGCATTCGTTCCATAGCATGTTAAATACGATTGATAGCCATTAGTACGCATAGGCCATTGTTTTCTCATAATAACCCCTCCAACAGGAAGGTTTGGATCAACAACAACATTGCCTAAAGTCATATTGAGATCTATTGGTCTTACATTCTTGCGATAACAAACATCTGCATATCCGAAAGCTAATGCATACTGAGTAGTAAGGAGAACACCAGCACCAATTAGCCAGCGCCATTTTTTGATCATTGACATAGACTCTCCTGACTGTTTTCCGCCGTTAATGGGAACGAGCACTCGCCGCCTTCCCACTTTACTGTCGCAAGTTTAGATTCATTATTACTGATAAAAACGGTACCACCTTGCCCTACAACACCAATGTAATTCCCTTGTGGGTCCAAAACATTGGCACCAAATGGCAGCGCTTTATTGTTTGGTCGAACGACGCTATACACCGCATTTTTCTCAACTTTCGTATCAAAAACAACTTTTACAACACTACCCTCATACGGTACAACTTGCGCTGTGGTGCTGTTAAACACGATGTCTTCTGGGCTACCTTTCGGGTCAATGTCGACATTATTAATACGATAAGGACGAACATAAGGAGCCAACGCATACCCATGGCTATCAATTTTGGTATTCTGTGACCCCATGATAGAAGCCCCTTCCGCGCCTTTCGCTTCTATTAATGCAATCGTTGAAGAGGTATTTGGCGAGAATGTGACTCCACCAGCATGCACCACCATTGATCCATTAGCTGAAGCACCATATTGGCGATAACCATTACCTTGGCTGTAGTTCGCATTCGTATTCACGACTGAAGTTTGGTATCCCGTGTTCAGTGCAAAGTTACTATTACCGTGTTCTTCAATCGACGTATTTAAACCATAAGTCCAATTATTTTCTGTATCAAATGATCCATTAACACCCACTTGTGAAGAACCAAATTTATCATTATTAAAGATGGTGTTTGAGGTAATGGCAGCGTAATTACGATCCCCGAAATAGAGCGGGAAATTCACATTTAAACTCACACGGTCATCTTGCGTTCTTTGCGTATTATCTGAATAAACTCGCATAAATGAGATGCCATACGAAAAGCGTTCAAATTGATTGTTGTAATTTAATTGATACTGTTTTTCGATACCGCTACGGTTCCAATAACTTGAAATACGCCCAGTGAAATAGAAGCTTCCTAAGTCGTACGGTAAATTTTGGTTAATTGTGTAGCTAAAACCGTTTTTCTCGCGCCCTAATGAGCTATCTATTCCTTTCTTATCTGCATCAATCGTGTAAAGCGCATTAGAAAGACTATAATAATCTTCTGTTGAATAACGGTATGCCGCTAGCACAAGGTTTGTGTCAGTATCAGAAAATAACTTGTTGAAAGTAAACCGGTAGCTTTGCCCCATATCCGTTTTTTGATTGAATACAGTTCTTGATTGAGTAACATCCACGGCAACCGCACCAATGACTGTATTCACTCCCGCACCTAACAAATAAGCCTGATAATCATCAAATGCAGTGACACCACCATACAGTGTAAAAGTGTTATTTAAACCGTGCTGCAAAGTACCTTGCATAATGAACGGCTGGTTACTGATACCTTTAGCATCTGATTTACCGCCGGACAGTTGATAACGGGTATAACCGGGACGTAGTAACTGCGCCATCGACGTATAAGGCACACTAAATGAAGACTCACTTCCATCGGCCTCTTTGATAGTTACGACAAGGTCATTGCCATAACCAGATGGGTATACATCATTGAGGTTAAATGGCCCTGGGGAAACTGAGGTTTGATAAATAACGACATCGTTTTGTTTGACGGTAACAAGGGCATTGCTTTGTGCAACACCACGAATTTCAGGTACAAAAGAACTCATGCTATCAGGATACATCGTATCGTCAGTGGCAATTTTAGCCCCTAATAAACTGATACTGTCAAACATATCCCCATCAGTATAAAACTGACCAGCGGTTGCTTTAGACTTCAATCCAACAATAGGACGTTGTAAATAGGTTTGGTTACTGTGCCAATTAGCACCCTCTTTACGTTGCCAATTTAAATTTCCAATATGCTTTAATAACCAACCGTCATAACTTAACCCTGCATTTAATCCGAGATAAGCACTCGCATTATTGTTACCGTTTGAGTGACTATCATAATAGTTACTCATATAGCCCAAATTCAATGCAGGGATCCCTGTCTCCCAGAATTGTTCAGAGACATAGCCACGAGATGATTTCTGCTCATAAATTTGAGGAACAGAAATATCAACTCGTAACGTTGATGAATGAAATGTGTCGCTAACATCAGGGTCACTATTCCACTGAGTTAAAAAAAGGCACTCTTGACTATCGGGTTTTGCCGTCGGTGCAAATTTTTCGATATTAATACCCAAGTCAGATAACAGAGCTGGGGTATAGCAAGTTCCTAACTGTCCATTTTCTTTTGCGACGAAATCAAGGTCGTATCGCCCTTTCCAACTCCCATTGGTATACACATCAACGGAATATTTTCCTGGGCCGATCCCTGTCGTATTAAATCTGTCAAAATCAACGTTTTCTTGACTACCTATAATGAAACCGCTGTTAAATTCATACGTGGTATCTTCTTCACTCCAAGCATAAAACGAAGGTAAAGCACAGACTGTGACTAAACCTGTCACTGAGAGTAAGTTTGTATATTTATTTTTTAACTCTCTCTGCTTCATTCTAAATCCTATTTAACGGTAGTTTTTACCGCTACATCTGAGCCGTAATCATTGATATTGTTAATAATAATCTTAGTTCCTGACGTCAGTGCACGCTTGAGCGTCACCGTCGACTGGCTTTTAGGCTCTAAAAAAATTGTTTCATTATTCAATCCGTTAGAACCATCAGTAGAAATTTTTGTAATAGTAATAAAGTATGGTGACGGGTTGCCGATATTAAGTTTGCTGCCATCTGCTTTAACAACGAGTTGTTCAGGAGCAAGCTCGCGACTACCTAGGCCTGATGGGCGATAGAAAAATTTAAAACGAGAACGAATAGCCAATTGCAGCACATTTTGATTTTCTTCTGCTTTATTTTTGACCATTGGTGGAATATCTAATAGATTCAGCCACCATAAGGATTCTCTGTCTTGCGGTAAGGCGGATTTATCCATCAGCTTAATGCGGATGGTTTGCCCACCTTTTGCTTCAATTCGGGAAATCGGCGGCGTGAGTTGAAATGGCGTTTTAATGGTATCAGGTGTTTCAGATGCATCACCTGTATCAAGCCATGTTTGAGCCATAGCAGGACGGTCAGCCGTATTATTTAATTGGATAGTGATTTCTTTTTCATCGCTAGGATAAACAAAACGAGTACCGTTAACGATGATGTTATTTGCAAATGCTGTCACACTAGACAGTAAGCAAAGACTAAATAGAATGGCTTTCATGTGGGCCTCAAAACAAAAAGCGGCAGTTAACCCACCGCTTACTAACTCATGCTTTTATCGAAAATGCCGATAAAAACTGACTGAAAAATTAGTTATAAGTAATTTCGTAAGTCGCGTAGCTTTGGATTTCCCCCGCGCTTACAGTGTCAGGAGTTGCTGTAGAGTAACCAACATAGTAAGTGAAACGGGTATTGCTACCGTTTTTCTCACCAATTGCTTTTGGTTGGCTTGCTTGACCTGGGAAAATTTTAGTGGTTTTTTCGCCATCAGTAGACAGTGCTAATTGGATGTTTTTAGCGCCGTTAACAACGGTGTTAGCTAGGCTACCGTTAGTATTAGCGGCTAAGTTACCACCAGTCCAACGCACACCTAAACCTGCAGTATCAGTAACAGGTTTGCCGCTTTGTGCACAATCACTGATTTCGATAGCAAAAGTTTTTGGTTTTAAAATAGTGTTAGCGCCGCCGTTTTTAACTTCTTGTAAAGAAACAGGTGCTAAATACACAGTTGCATCGCTGCCTTGACCATCAACGGAAACGTTACAAGAAACATCCATTACTTTACCGTTAAAGTTAACTTGGCCACCGCCAACGGAAGTTGCTGCATTTGCTGTTGTGAAACCAAGAACTGTTGCTGCGATAGCAGTCAGTAAAACTTTTTTCATTTTCAATTCCTAAGATGAGTTTTTTATTTATTGCTTATACAAATTATTAAGAGGTCTTTTATTCATTCTTGGGTAACAGCAAAAACAGAGTCCGACCGTATTAAAATACAGCCAGAAGTCAGCATATTTAGAGCTTCAACGGATCACCGTAATGCGCACATAAGCAATAGCTCAGTGATATCTGTTTTTGACCAACAAGTTGTATGACCACTAATTCGAAGCAAAGAATACATAAAAACTTATGTGTCATTAAATCGTTTTTACCTTAGCTTCTTAACAATTTGATAGGTGTGACCTATTGCAAATGATCTATCAATCGAAATAGTCAATATATTAATCACACTTAATAAGTCATATTTAGAGGGTGAATTAGATAATTACAAGCCACATACTTAAATGTATAACATTTAAATTTGTTTTTATAAGATATATGAGATTTTTGTGGATATTTTAAATTTGCGATATAAGTTAAATTTTGTATTTTTATTTACATTTAGACACTTTTTCTATTCTTTTAATTACAAAATGAATTCACCCTATACGTGTTAAAAACACGTAATTGATAAATTATTCTTATGTAATTACTCGGTGTTCATATTGAAACATTTGCCAATAAATAAAATTAAATATCGAATTATTATTCTAATACCCAATTAATTCCAAATGAGAGTAAAAGAATTATCTATAACTTTATTGCGCCTTAGGTTGAAGTAAAAATTTATATAACAACAATTTCTTAGTGACTAACACTATCATAGAGGGAATAGAAAAAACGCGGTAAAGAGGCAAGGAAAATATTTATGATAAAAAATCATAAATACCGCAAGATAATGCTCCTGTCATATAATAAGGCTTTGACAATTTAATCTTATTAAGAGTATCAAGGTATGAGGCTATGTAAGCGGAAATAATCATTTCTGATCTAACAATACTAAATAAGTGGTACTTTTTAGCCAAAAACTTAATCTGCATCAAAATTTGACACATTTGCGTAATTCAATGATATATAAGGTTATTTTTCAAAAATAACAATTCGACCAAATTTATAAAAATTACCTAAAAAATGCATATTAGGAATATTCCTAAAAATGCATTTTATGCGTTATTGATTTACCTTATGTCTTCATTTTGAATAAAAAAGCATTTAAAGCTAAGTGCTGATCGATTTTAGTACTACCTATTCTACTCATCTTTTCAGTGAACTAACGTGATAATAACGTTAATCATAATTCTATTTAGATAACATTGACTCATTAGATTAGTTCTTCAATGACAATAAGATATTTGAGCACAATAAGACAGAAAAAGTATATTATTTCAACATCCTACTGAATATTACTTAAAATCATCACGTGTGTTAATTAGGCTGACCAAATATTATTTAAATATCACTCTACTTTTTTATTAAAAAATATTTAACATTTGAACATTGCTAAATATAAGCCAAATTTGTTCTCGTTTTTGAGTAATTTATTTTAATAAGCTCCTCAAAATACAAATTTCTTATTTATAACAAAAGATTTTGACAGGCGGGCAAAACTGATGGTTCTTTATTCGATTTGTCGTTTTTCATCGAATTGAGGGCTTTGAATCTAGTTAAAGGCGCAGGATAAAAAAAACGCTCCATATAAATGAAGCGGTTTTTTAGAAAAGTCCATTAATGATGCATTATCTGGCGTTTGGTCGGTTCATAATATGATCTTCCCACTCTACCACATCAATTTCTCGTACTGCGATATGGCGAACTGAGATACCTTCATTATGCATTGCAGCTTTTGAACCGGTTTTCAATGGATGCCATGCAGGAAGCGGTTTTCCTTCCATTAACAAGCGGTATGCGCAGGTACTTGGTAACCAAGCAAATGTTTCCAGATTATCCCGAGTCAGTTTTATGCAATCCGCTTCATATTTGAAACGATCTGCATAATGTCTGCACTGACAGGTTTTAATATTTAACTGGTTGCAAGCCACATTAGTGAAATAGATCTCATCGGTGTCCTCATCCATTAATTTATGCAAGCAGCATTGCCCACATCCATCACAGAGAGACTCCCACTCTTCATCGGTCATTTCATCTAAGGTTTTAACCTGCCAGAAAAACTGAGACATAATACTGCAAAATCCTATACTTAAATGACTCTAGTGGTCAGTGAATTATCATTAATCGTTAGCTTTAACATATCCCCAGAAGCCAATGGCCCCACACCTTCCGGTGTTCCAGTTAAAATAACGTCCCCAGGACGCAGGGTAAAGAAACGGGACATATAGCTAATTAGCGGTAAAACTGGAGTGATCATATCACGGGTTGAGCCAGACTGACGAACCTCGCCGTTGATTTCTAAACTCAGTGACATATTTTGCAGGTCACTGGTACCACCGACGGGAATAAATCCAGAAATCGGGCATGAACCATCAAAAGCTTTGCTTTTTTCCCATGGCTGCCCTACTTTCTTAAACTTTGCCTGTAAGTCTCTTAAGGTCAAATCAAGTGCTACCGCATAACCGGCAATTGCACGAGCAACCCTATCTTCATCCGCATTTTTAAGAGGCATACCGATCAAAATCGCCATCTCAACTTCGTGGTGAACCGAGCCTAATTCTTTAGGAATAACAATTGGCTGGTTGACATCACACAGGGCAGTTTCCGGTTTAATAAATAAGACAGGCTCCTCAGGTAATGCTGAACCCATTTCTTTAATATGTTTGGCATAGTTACTGCCCACACAAACTACTTTATTGGCAGGGAAGTCTAATAAAGCGCCTTGCCAGTCGCGATGTTGATACATGTCGGTAACTCCTATTATCGTTATTGTATTTTTGCAGCGATGCCATCCGCCATCATACAAACACTTAATGCGAAATAATATGAACGATTCCAATGCATAATCGTGCGGAAGTTTTGGGTCACTAAGAATGTTCGACCTTCAGGGTCATCAGGAATAACCACCCATGTTTTCACATCGGGCGAAAGTTGAGAAAATGCAGGTAATTTCACCCCTAATTTTTCCCACTCCTGAACGGTTTTCCCTTGTTCCGTTTTAACCCCTTCTAAACTACGGTTAAAATCAGCAGGTAGTGAAACTTGATAGCCCCATGGTAATGCAGATTGCCACCCTTCGGTGGATAAATAATTGGCAACTGAAGCAAAGACATCGGCTTTGTTATTCCAAATGTCCATTTTACCGTCACCATCACCATCTGCGGCATAGGATAAATAAGAAGTTGGCATAAATTGGCTCTGCCCCATCGCTCCAGCCCATGAACCTTTCAGTTGCTGATCTTCTGGGATATAGCCTTTATCCATGATTTCCAGTGCGGCTAATAATTGCTTACTAAACAGTGCTTCACGACGCCCTTCAAAAGAGAGTGTGGCAAGTGCTGAAATCACATCTTCTTTACCTTGTGAACGACCAAAACCACTTTCGAGTCCCCATAAAGAGACAATGTATTGCGGCGGCACGCCATATTTTTGGCTAATTGCGTTTAATACAGCTTGGTTTTCATAGTACTTTTCAACACCCGCATTAATACGAGATTGTGGTAAGACATTTTTTAAATAGCTGGCTAATGTCACTGTTGCGCGTTTTTCAGGTTGCCCTTTATCCGCTTTTACGACACGTTCAAGGAAATAAATGTTAGCAAAGCCACGATCAATCGTAGATTGTTTGATACCTTGAGCCACAGCATGTTGTTTCAGCAATTCCACATAAGCGGGGAATTGTGAAGGTTCACGTTGCTCAATTGGAAAAGCTTTATCTAGCGCGATAACTTCTTTCTCAATCGCAGCTTCTTGTGCCGTTGTCAGAATTCGAGTTTCGTTTGCTTGAGTTGCAGCTTTTTGAGTCTGTGGAGCACTACAACTTGCTAAAAGCACACCAGCGACTAATGTATATAATAACGTTGGCTTCATTTTTATCCTCCTGACGATAATGGCTTTTTAAGGATCATCCTAAATTATCTTAGTCGTTTAATTCGCGATACTCAGAAAGTAAATTTTCAACCGGAGGTGGGAATTGCAAGTAGTAACCAATGTCTTGGAGGTCAGCTCGAACTCGCTCAATGTCCGCATTTGCTAGCTTTTCACGTTTATCCAATGAAATTAACATTGAAAACTGTGGTTTGCCAAATTGCTTGAGGAGTTCTTCTGGAACGCGTGAAAAGTCATCTTTCTTTTCGACATATAAATAAGTTTGATCACGGTTCGGGCTTCTATAAATTGCACAAATCATTATATTTAACTCTTTTTCTTGGTTCGTAAGCTTGCTTGAAGTATGCAGTAACTATAACATGCTATTGTTTTACTGAGTATCTTCACCCGAGGATTGTTTCGGAAATTTTAATTTGCTGAGTCTAGATAGATGCCACAATCGCCAATAGAACTTAAAGGCAGCAGTTTTACTCTTTCAGTCATTCACTTACACAGTGAAGAGCCTAAACTCATCAAAAAAGCGCTGCAAGACAAGGTCAATCAGGCTCCTGATTTTCTTAAAAATGCCCCAGTTGTTATTAATGTTGCAGAATTAACTCACCACGCGGATATGTACAGTATTCACAAAGCGATTGTCTCTGCTGGTCTTCGAATTGTGGGCGTCAGTGGTTGTACTGATCCACTGTTAAGACAAAAGATCAATGAAGCGGGCTTGCCAGTGCTTATTGAAGGTAAAAGCAAAAAAGCGCCAGAACCTTCAACAGATGACGTCTCTTTTGCGAAATCTGATATTGCCCCGCAACCTGCTCCTATCGAATCTGCTTATCGCAAAACCCGTATTATCAATACTCCTGTTCGTTCAGGTCAGCGTATTTATGCGCCAAATAGTGATCTCATCGTCACAAGTAATGTTAGTGCAGGTGCAGAATTATTAGCAGATGGTAATATTCATATCTATGGCGTTATGAGAGGTCGTGCCCTTGCTGGTGCCTCTGGTGATATGGAAAGCCAGATTTATTGTACTCATTTGCAAGCAGAGCTAGTGTCCATTGCAGGCGAGTATTGGTTGAGTGATCAGATACCTACTGAATTTCTAGCCAAAGCAGCTAAACTTTGTTTAGTTGATAACAAACTTAATATTGAATACTTAAATTAGACCTTATTTACAAGGAATTATTCATGGCACGCATAATTGTTGTTACTTCTGGTAAAGGTGGCGTTGGTAAAACCACTTCAAGCGCGGCCATAGCTACCGGCCTAGCTCAAAAAGGGAAGAAAACCGTAGTTATCGATTTCGATATCGGTCTGCGTAACCTTGACCTAATCATGGGGTGTGAACGTCGAGTAGTCTATGACTTCGTTAACGTTATCCAAGGTGATGCAACTCTTAATCAGGCGTTAATCAAAGATAAACGCACTGAAAACCTTTATATTCTTCCTGCATCACAAACTCGTGATAAAGATGCGCTGACTCGTGAAGGTGTTGAAAAAATTCTGGATGAACTCAGCAACGAAATGGCGTTTGACTTTATTATCTGTGACTCTCCTGCCGGTATTGAGAGTGGCGCATTAATGGCGCTGTATTTTGCTGATGAAGCCATTATCACAACTAACCCAGAAGTCTCTTCTGTTCGTGACTCAGACCGTATTTTAGGGATTTTATCCTCTAAATCACGCCGCGCAGAACAAGGTCAAGACCCAATTAAAGAGCGTTTATTGTTAACTCGCTACAACCCAGGTCGTGTGACTCGTGGTGATATGCTAAGTATGGAAGACGTTTTAGAAATTCTGTGCATTCCATTAGTGGGTGTGATCCCAGAAGATCAGTCTGTTTTACGTTCATCAAACCAAGGTGAACCTGTCATTCTGGACTCTGACTCTGAAGCAGGACAAGCATATAGCGACTGTGTAGAACGTATTTTAGGTGAAGATCGCCCTATGCGTTTCATTGAAGAAGAGAAAAAAGGCTTCTTAAAGCGTCTATTTGGGGGATAAATAATGGCTTTATTGGATTTCTTTCTGTCGAGAAAAAAGACGACAGCAAATATCGCAAAAGAGCGACTGCAGATCATCGTTGCTGAACGTCGCCGCGGTGATAGTGAGCCAGCTTATCTTGCTGATATGAAGCGAGATATTTTGCAAGTTATTTGCAAGTATGTTCAAGTTGACCCAGAAATGTTATCCGTACAATTTGAACAAAAAGATGATGATATTTCTGTTCTCGAATTAAACGTCACCCTTCCTGAAGCGGAAGAAGGTAAAGACGTTAAAGAAGCAAAACCAGCAGAACAGTAATATTGTACAATGCCGCTATATCGCTATATTTATATAACGCCATAGCGGCTTGATTTTGTTATCGATTTCAGTATCAGTCTAATTTGAAATTGATTTTTAATATCATTTTACTGTTCATATTTTCAGGTGGCTTACCGAGTGGCTTGCAACGCTTAATCGCATCCAATATCGCCTGTTCGAAAAATTGGCTTTTTTCTGAATCCACCACTTTCACATTGACCAACTCGCCTTTCTCTGTGACATCAAACTGAACTTGAATATCCCCTTGCATACGCATTTTGCGTGCTCGTCGCGGGTACTGTTTATGGCTATCAATTTCCCGTTTGATTTGGTCTAAATAACGCTGTTTGGCATTAGTGTTATTTTCACCATCAGAAAAATGTGATAGATCACCTTGCTGCCCTGCTGCTAAAGAATTTGCTGTGTTTTCGCCTTCTTTTGCTTTTTGGGTTTGCAAATCATCCCGAGAACTTTCTTTCTTGGTTTTTTCTTCCGGTTTAGCCTTATTTTTTACAAGATTACGTTTTTCAGATTTCACCTCTTTGGGTATTTTATCAGCGGCGGTATTTGAGGCATTATCTTGATGGCTACGCTGCTTGCTGACCTTGATATTCGCGTGCTCAAACTCCTCAATGGCATTGAGTTCACCGCCAGTTACCGATTGGCTTTCTTGGGGGATACTCACTTGTTGCTCAACTAAAAACTGGGTTAACGCGACGGTCACCACTGGAGAAATCAACGGCGCAGTCATTTTGAATGACAATGAATTGAATGCAAAAAAACAGAAATAAATAATGGTGCCGTGTAATAAGCCAGAAAGCGGTAATCCATAATAAATTCGAAAATAATTCATGGCGATATTCCTAATCAGCCCCCAGCAAATATGCTTTGCTGGGGGCTGAGCCTTAGAAGTGACTGGTCACACTTAAACGAAGGGATCTCCCCGGCGCAGGCATCATGCTACGCGTCAATGGGTCAATGTAATATTCGTTTAATACGTTAGAAGCTAACAACTCCACTAACAGGTTCTTATTCACTTGGTAGGTAACATAAGCATCCGTGACAAATACCGCATTCCAACTCATCGGGTTATTGTTTAAAGGAGCATAGAAAGGTCCAAATCGATGAATCATGCTAGCTTCATCTTTATTTTCTGTTTTCGCGTGATACCGCACACGCCCACCCACCTCTAAACTTTCATTAAAGAAGCGCATCCCCAAATTAGTGTGAATACTGTATTTAGGTTGCAACTGAGTGCGAAGGTAACCTAATGGAAAGCCACCTTCCGTGCATAATGAAGCGTTAAATTTATTAAGTGGATCTAGTTGAGCCATAGAGGCGTTATCGCAAACTTCATTTTTTAATCGGTAATCAATTCCTAAATCCCCAAAGAAACGCCCATTATCATAGCGAGCTAGCACTTCTAATCCTGCAGTTCGATGCTGGTCCATTTGTGCAAAAACCAAATTACCATCACGGTCAAACGCGTTGTCGATAATATTATGGTAATAGTTGATTCTAAAATCAGCGGCATTTTCTGCTTTTACCCAACTTTGCAAGTTACGTACATAACCGATTTCAAAAGTATGGCTGCGTTCTGGCTTAAATGGACGTGCTCTTATGACGCCATCACCAGCCCCTGAAAACCCAATCGTATCTTCAAAAATACTCGGCATTCTGACAGTTTCAGCGTAGCGCGCAAACACGCGGTCATTATCAGAGAGGTAGGCAGATCCCCCTATTGATGGGCTCCATGCAGAATTAATGCGCTTACCCGGTTTTTTATACTTTTCGTTCTCGTTGACTGAAATAGACTCCCATTTCTTATGTGGAGCATGGTAAGCAATGATTGCTTTTACCTTTTTCTGGCTAATTGGGTCAATCACTTCTTCTGAGAGGTCAATTTCCCCGTTATAAAATGGGTTATTTTCCGTAGTGAGTTTCCCGTCTTCATCCACTCGCCATTTAATATATTCGGAAGCTATGATTCGAAATCCCTCATATTCCTCTTGGATCGTATAATAGTGTTCCGCCCTTTTTAGTGAATGTTTGGGAAGTGATAGCGCTTCGGCAATAAACCACTCAATTCTAGAAACGCCAATGCTACTATCGGGCCAAATACCAACCTTATCGTAACCATCAAAAGTACGCCCTTTGCTGTCCACATACTCTCTAACTTTACGCGCTTCCTCTTCAGTAAATGGTCGAGAATATTCAAAATTCATCGCTTGCGGAATTTGATGAACGGCGAAGTTATGGTCTTTTGCTTTTAGTCGGCGTTCTCTTAATAAGTCTCGTGACCAATAGTTTTGGTACTGTAGACCAGCATTTACATTTAGCCAGTTTGTTGGTCGCCAATCTAATTTTATTGCTCCACTAAATTCTTGGCGTTTACCTTCTCGTGGAATAGCTCTAAATGTATTTTGTTTAGATACTGTTGCATCTAGTGCATATATATCGTCATTACTGTTAATCTCTTCTCTAATAAAATTCCCTATTAGAGTCATATCAAAGTTCGCAGTAAACTGTGATTTGTTAGATAAAATTAACCCTTGCCTATTATTAATTTGATTCAATTTGATTCCATCCACTAGCGTACCATCTATATTGGGATTTCTTCTACTTAAACTATTAACTGACCAATCTAACTCAATAGCTTCCCTAGGTAATCCACCAGCAGTATTTGAATTTAAATCCGTTTTTGTTAACCAGTACCCCAGCTGAAGATCAACCAACGACTGCTTTTCAGATTTAAAACCATAGTTAGCATAAAATGATCCTAAACTTATATTAGCTAAGGGCCATTGGGGAATTTCACCCGCTAAATCATGAAAACGAATTTGTGAAGGCATAATTTCCCCGTAATGGCTTTTTGTATGCACATAGCCAAGGGATATTTTTTGTGATTCAGAAAGTTGCAAATTCATTTTTTGCAGAAAAGTTTCGCTATTACTGGAGGTATTTCCCACTTCTTTGGTTGGTAAGTACACATTCGCAACAAATGGAATATTGGGATCCACCATTTTTTTGGAGTTATCAATATCGGTAGTAATAATAGGTTCTCGGAAATAGTCTGCACCATGACGACCAGCAAAGTAATTGCCTTGATTTCGGTGACTATAGGCAAACAGCAGATCAAATTTTTCTTGGCGTAATCCTAGTGCCACTCGTACTGCACTGTCTTTTAAATTAAAAAAATTTGAACTTCCCGGTTGATCTGGCTCGACTGAAGCTTTTGAATCTCTATAATAAATCCGAGTTCGATAATTTTCTTTGCTTCCTAAGCTATCCATGATCGCTGAATCATCACGATAATCTGTACCAAGGGTAAATTCGTTAATTCTTGGTTTGGTTGAGTTAGTCCGTGTTTCTAATTTAAGGTCTATTGCGAAGCGTTCATCAAATGGCACAACATCATCAATATTGAGAGTTTTAACCGCAACACCTCCACCAACTGAAGTGCGAATATCACGGTCTAACATCGGGCTTTTTACTACGGTAATACTGCTAATCATATTAGGGTCTACATAATTTCGGTTATTGGCTCCGTTGTAGCCGCGCCACACTGTGATGGCTTGCTCCGTACCATCCACCGTAACAGGGACGCGTCCTTGACCTTGAATGCCTCGCACATTTGGGTCTAACGCCCCACTATTACGTGCATCTCCGCTATAAACACCGACACCGTGGTTCAATATATCGGCGGGGTTAGTGCCTTTATAACGCTCGGCTGCTTCTTTGCTGATATAGATATTTGATTCATCTTTATCATATTGGTCATCCGCACCCTTTTGATCCCGCATTTTAATCGTATCAGTCTGGTCTTTTACCTGTATATTGCCCACTTGTTCCCTTGAGCCGGCATAAGACGAAAGTGAAATGACACCCATTGTTAACCCTGTGGCAATTTGCATTGCCACCACTGCTGTTACTTTCATATTAAATCTCAATACGAACTAAAACGTTTTACTTAAATTTAAACCCACTTCGCTTTTATTATAGGAATAGCTTATTTTTGCACTGCTATCATTAAATTTATAATTAACATACAGTGTTGGTGTTAATGATAAAAATGTGTGACCTAATAGCGTTATTTGGCTATTTAGCTCCCAAGATTCATCGCTACGTTTTGTATTAAGCGCACTGTCGAAATCAAAAAAATCATGGTTACTGCTTGTTAGTTTATTAATTAACTTATTCGTACCAAATATATTAATTGACCCTACTGTTAGTCCTGATACTTGATAGCTATCACTTTTATATTTTTCAATATTTTTACCACCATATAAATTTGAGAATACACTCCATTGTGGATTAACCGAATAAATGGCTGTCATACTGTAATTAATATCATAGCCTGAACGTGATGTTCGTTTACCAAAGAAAGTTTGATTTTTATACATTATGTTAGACAGTAAATAAAGCTTATTGCTGGGAGAATATGCCCCAGTAAGGCTCGCCCCTACACTGTAATGATCAAACAAATGCCCTCGCCAATTGATATCTATAATCGGTGAAAACGTGATCTTTTTATTCCCATAAAGATACTGATAGCTTACTGATGAATAACTTGAAAAACGCCTTTTTACTGAGCGATGAGGGTATTCCCAGACATTTCCACCGATACCCGTTAACAGCGAGTGCCCTCGATATTGCCAAAGGATTTTATTGGCATTTCCTGAAAATCCGTACACCAAACCGGATTTGATTTCGCTACCTTGCATGCACCACACTGTGCCACATTGCTGTTCCTTGTTACCGTGAGCCTCAGTATAGTTTGTGTCATACTTTAAATCCGCATTGAAACTCCCCTGCCAATTAGCGCGATTTTCTAATGCTATAATTTCACTGTCTATCTGTTTTATTCGCTCTTCAGGTAAACCTACTCGATATTTGTTTTTTATTTTCTTGTATAACGTTAATGCTTCACGATGATAACTGTTTTTTATATACACATGCGCTAATTTCATTTCAGCAAACACTGAATTAGGGCTTCCATTAACTATTTTTAAATAAAATTTTAGTGCTAATGGGTAATCGCCATTAAAATAAGCTCTCTCCGCTGAAATATAATCCACCATACCTTTATCGTGATTTTTATCATTTAGATAATCAGGTAATAACTCATCGATTTGCTCAAATTGCTGACGATTGGTTAAATCATAAAGAATAAAACCAAGGTCGTCGACAGTTTTATTTATTTTAAGTGGGATTATAATGGGTGATTTATTTCTTATGTTATTTATTTCAGTTAAAATTTCAATTATCTGTTCATATTGTTGATACCCATAGTTCTGTTCAGAAAATGAATTTACAGAAAACAATAATAGAGTTAATACTTCAATCTTGTTAATTATTTTTTTCATCTCTATTTCCTTTTCTTTTCCCATAAAAATACAGGTAGGCAAAATAATTTTTGCCTACCTGATAACCACGATATTGCTAAACAAGGATGTTAAATAAAGAGATTACTCTTCGGTTTGGCTACCAGCAAATGCGGTGTCATATTGATGGTCACTATTAAACACTGTGATACCACCAACATGTTCCGCATTCTCGCCAAAGAAGCGCCCATAACTTAGACCTGATACTGTGTCATTAGCAATTGCTGAACCTGAGAATGAGCCGGCATCATGTATTTTCCCCTCAAGAGCAATTTTTAGATCTTCGCCTTGTAATGAACCTGTGTAATCTTTATCACCAAAGTCAGCTTCAAATACACCGGAAAGCTTTTTCTCGCCATCATATTGGTTGATGCCAGCAATGGTGTAAGTGGCTTTACCTTCGGTAGGGACTACCGTTGTGGCGTCTTTACCAGAGAAGAAGGCTGTATGTTTAGCATCGTCTGAATCACCTGTTTGTGACCAATCCCCATAATAAACCTCGGCATCTGCTACCTTAGAAAACTGAAATTTTCCCATCCCTGAGTGATTTGATGGTCCGCCACTATTGACTATTGTTACACCTTCGTCTGTTTTTTCTCCCATATTAGTCAGACCTAATAATGAGATTGTTTTTCCTCCTGCAATACTACGATGACCAATGCCAGGATCACCCAGTTGACCGCCATGTGGGCCTCTCACGACTTCCGTTCCAGCAACACGAATATTCGATCTTTCTGTCTCATACGTTTGGCTCTGTGCAGATTCTGTTACCGCACTCGCACAAGTAGAAACCCCCACCAACATAGCAATTAATGTAACTTTAGTGCTTTTATTCATATTCAATTTCCTTATTTTGAAAATAACAAATTAAAAGGAGATGATGCTTTTTGCTCTGTACTCTTGGACGTATTTGCGGGCCCACAAACTGGAAATGATTTTATGAGAATGAGTTTTATTTACAAATAGAGGAATTATAATTCAATTAAGAATCATTGTGTTGGAATGATATTTTTTCTTTTTATTTTTCAATGAACTATAAAACAACCCTCCCCCTACAAATGTTAATCATCGCTGTAATGGGTTATTTTAAGTTCTATTTTTATTTATATTGGCTATTTTTTAAGAGTGATTACAGAATTGAAATGCATTAAATAGTGTCATTAAGATTAATTAGCGGTGTTATTTTTAGATTGGTGCTAAATAATAATCTTCATTATTTGAAGAAGAATAAATATTGAGTATTGACGGGATGAGAATAAAACTTATTGAAATGAGTGACAAAATGCCCAAGAAAAAAAGTACTTTTAAAATGACATAAAGGCGCAAATTTATCGCTATTTTGCGCCTTTATTATGATTACGCTTGGCTAAGTAATTGGGTTAATGGCGCTTCCAGTAACCGGCCTCGCCAACCAGCAAGCAGTTCAGGCTGACAGGATTTCTCTTTTAGCCCCCAATGCACCGCTAATAACTGGTTAATTTGTCTCCGAGAGGCTAATAACTCTGGGTTGAATTTTTCATTCTCGGCGATCTCTTTCACCACCCCTTTGATCTCTTTAAAAATGCTTTTGTATTGGCTCTGCTCAGTAATATTAGCAACGGGTGCTGGATACTGGCTGGCGTCCAGTTTCTTCGCTTCTTCGACAATACTTAACAAGCGGCGACCATGGCAGCGAATTTCTTGTCCCGATAAGCCGAGTGCATCCAATTCACCTAAAGAGCTCGGTAAATAACGCGCGACTTTCCACAAATTTTCTTCTTTAATCACGAAATTGATCGCCATATCCCGCGCTTTTGCTTGATCCAAACGCCATGCCGCCAGCAGCTGTAAGCAAGCAAGTTGTTCATCGCGTAATTGCCACGCATTCGTAATATTTAAGTAGGCTTTTTCAGGCTTGACTGTTTTTTGGCGACGAGCAACCACACGCTGGCACTCATCTTGGGCATCAGCTAAATAGCCTGCTTCCGTCACTTTTTCCATCAAGATTTTAGCCAGTGGCAGTAAATAAAGCACATCCGCCATCGCATAATCACACTGCTTCGAACTTAATGGGCGGGCAAGCCAGTCTGTTCGAGATTCGCTTTTATCTAACTCGACACCCAGATGTTCCGCCACCAGCGTAGCAAAGCCACAGGAAATGGGATAACCCAAAAATGCCGCGACGATTTGGGTATCTATCATCGGTTCTGGCACACAACCAAAATCATGCATAAACACTTCTAAGTCTTCGCTGCCTGCATGTAAGAATTTCAATTGGTTTGGATTGATTAACAGCGCCTTAAATGGGCTAAAATCCGTCATTAATAGCGGATCAATCAGTGAAACCTGTTTTCCATCATACAACTGCAATAAACCCAGCTGTGGGTAATAGGTTCGGGTGCGAACAAACTCAGTATCTAATGCTAACCATGGCGCATCACTGGCCTCTTGGCAGACTTGGGCTAATTCGCTATCTGTGGTGACTAAACGGTAATTCAAAACAAGTTTCTCTTTATTATAATTTGGTTAAGTGTATCTGACTGACACAGTAACGCCGGTAAAAACCGGCGTTACACACATTGCTTTTGTTAATTCATCGCCTAATTAGCTATTCATCGCTTACTCGCTATGACGGTGATTTTTCTCGTGCTTGCTGCTCTTCGGCTCGTAGTTCTTTTCGTAGAATTTTTCCTACGTTAGATTTCGGCAGCTCATCACGAAACTCAAAAATTTTCGGGACTTTATAAGCCGTTAGTGAACGACGGCAAAATGTTTTTAGATCTGCAGCGGTCAGAGCTGAATTTTTGGTGACCACAAAAACCTTCACCGCTTCCCCAGTACTTTCGCTTGGCACCCCAATTGCTGCACATTCGATAACATCAGGATGCATGGAAATAACATCTTCGATTTCATTCGGGTAGACATTAAATCCAGAGACAATAATCATATCTTTTTTGCGGTCAACAATACGAATATAGCCTTCGTCATCTATTTCGGCGATATCACCAGTGGCTAACCAACCATCAACGATAGCTTCACTGGTCGCATCAGGGCGATTCCAATACCCTTTCATCACCTGCGGGCCTTTTACCCACATTTCCCCGGCAGTACCGTGAGGAACTTCATTCCCATCATCATCTAAAAACTTCACATCCGTTGATGGAACAGGTAACCCGATACTACCACTATAAGCTGTTAAATTATATGGGTTACCAGAAACTAATGGGGAACATTCCGTTAAGCCATAACCTTCAAGTAAATGCCGTCCTGTCAGCTCTTGCCACTTCTGAGCAACCGCTTTATGGACCGGCATTCCGCCTCCAACTGACAATCTTAAACGAGAAAAATCAAGCTTTTGGAAGTCTGGGTTTTGCAACCATGCATTAAAGAGCGTGTTAACACCCGTGATTGCTGTAAATGGATAACGGGATAATTGTTTCACCGTATCTGGCACATCTCGCGGGTTAGTGATAAGCAAATTCACCCCCCCCACACTGATAAACAATAAACAGTTTACGGTAAGCGCAAAGACGTGATAAAGCGGCAGTGCCGTTACCACATATTCATGACCAAAATGTAATACAGGGCCATAAGCGGCTTTGGCTTGGGCTATATTCGCTAACATATTGCGATGTGTTAACATTGCACCTTTAGCTACCCCTGTCGTGCCACCGGTATATTGTAAGAATGCTAAATCTTCGCCAATAATATTCGGCTTGATATATTGCATTCGATAACCTTGATGCATGGCGCGACGAAATGAAATGGCATCCGGCAAATTGTATTTTGGAACTAACCGTTTTACATATTTCACCACAAAATCCACAATTGTGGCTTTCGGACGCGGTAGCTGATCCCCTAAGCGGGTTAAAATAACGTGTTTAACTTTGGTATTAAAAACGATTTTTTCTAACGTATGCGCAAAGTTAGAAACGATAACGATCGCTGTCGCCCCGCTATCATTTAACTGATGCTCTAACTCTCGTGGAGTATACAGCGGGTTAACATTAACCGCTACCATACCTGCACGTAAAATCCCAAACAGCGCAATAGGATACTGCAGCAAGTTTGGCATCATTAAAGCAACTCGGTCGCCCTTTTTAAGACCCAATCCATTTTGTAGGTATGCGGCAAATGCGCGGCTTCTCTCTTCAAGTTTACGATAGGTCATTACGGCGCCCATATTAATGAACGCCGGCTGATCCGCATATTGAGAAACGGCATTTTCAAGTAACTCTGCTAATGACGCGAAGTCATCAGGACTTATTTCTTCAGGTACATCAGCAGGATAGTTTTTTAGCCAGATTTTTTCCAAAATGTTACTCCTGAATTTAGTGAGTTATTATTTTACACAACCCTTTAACAAATTATTAACTCATTGTACCAGTTTGAAAATTAGACAATGTTAAGGTTGAGAGCTATATCACTAAATAAATTTCATTCCTTCGAGATAAAAATAAGGCGGTCAATGCCGCCCTATTCAACTTATGATTAATTCACCAGAATTTTAGTCTGCTTATAACTCGTAATTATACACCGTTGTCAGGAATTTTGGGAGAATTAAGCAGTTAATAGTCCACTCCCGCTCAGTTTCTTTATAAAAAAAATCCTAGCTTAACTAGGATTTTTAGCAGAATAATACTATTGCTTAATCTTCCGTTAAATACGTCTGCACTTGGGCAGGCCCCACAGGGTATCCATAGCCCCATCCCCAAGGATGATTATAGTAATATGGGGAACCATAATACCCGTAACCCCATGGACCTGCCGGCGGTGGCATCATTACACTTTGTGCAATACTCCAACGCTGGAAGCCAGTGACATTCATTGTCACATACTGATAAGGTACCTCTCCGATTTTCCCTGCTTGTTCTCCAGTTATGTTACCCACAACAGTGACATAGCGGTTTTTAAAATCGTTTGGCTCAACAAACCCATTGATATACGCGTAAATACGACCAAGCGACGGAGAGTTTAATTCAGGTGCAGCGTCATATTTATTTAATGTCATCACGGCTAGCTCAATCCGCGTTCTTTTCGGCTCATTAAAGACAGACAGTACTTTACCACCGAAACGTGCTTCTTGACCGATATACATCTCCGGTGCATTTTGTACCGACTTAAGATTATCTGCAGGATTAGGTACCGACCCCTTAATAGACTGAGGGATTGATACACAACCTGCTAGCGCTAATATGCCCGCAAGTAATAGCGTTTTCATTGCTGAGCGGTAGCTAAATTGAATTTTCATTTACCACCTCCAATTAGCCGTCATTATAAAGTGAGAGAGTTCGTATTAAAACTGCTGGTATTCCTTATCACATTATATGTGCAATCCAATTTTTATTAACGCTTATTTATTCAATAATAGCTCAATTAAACACCGATTCTATATCTTAGATTAAAAAAATAGCTATCGGTTTTACCCTGATAGCTATTTTTTTCATTTTATTTCATTCGACAAAAATCATGCTGCTTCTATTTATTCGCGACCCGGTAATTTTTTCCAAGTCACTTCATTACGCAAGTAAGTCGGTTCGACATTCTCGACCGCAGTCACTTTTCCTGCCTGCCACAGCTGCTCTGCAATTGGCAGCATATCTTGCGCTGCGGGTAATGTGATTAGGCTGTCGGTCAACAATGGGCCTTCTAATAATTCAGGATAAGCCGCCCAGCCCGTTCCTGCATGACTCCATTGCCCTTCTAATTCCGTAAATTTTAATTTGAAATCAGCGGGTAGCATCACAGCTTCCGTTTCTTCACCTAACCAGAAACCGCGTTCATCGCGTTGATATTGCGCACAATAGATTTCAGACATTCGCGCATCAATCGCCACCAGCACACGGGAACTATTCGTTGTGCGGTATACCCCTTGTGCCAGCGCCATCAACGAGGAAACACCGATCATGGGTAAATCGGCACCCAGCGCTAGTCCTTGAGCAATGCCCACTCCAATTCGAACCCCAGTAAAGCTACCCGGGCCACGCCCAAATGCTAGTGCATCTAATTGATTTAGTTTAATGCCAGCTTGCGCCAGTACTTCTTCTACCATCGGCAATACTTTTTGAGTATGTTCGCGAGGAGAGATAGCAAAACGCGAAATAATTTCACCGTCGCACAGTAATGCGACAGAACAAGCTTCAGTGGCTGTATCAACAGCTAGAATACGACTCGACATGCCTAAACTCCGGCAAATATTAGGTTTTTTGTTGTCGCCTTATGACGGCAACCTGAAAGATGGGCAGTATCTTAGCATAAACCGCCCACGGGATTGCATAAAATTAGTGTTTCTCAGTCGCTTCCGCGCGCTTTGTTGCCAAAAATTCAATCGCTTTATTCAGATCCCGCGTACGTGGCGAAGGGGGTAAGCTTCGCAAAAACACCTCTCCGTAAGGGCGTGTCACGAGCCGATTGTCACAAATCACAATAACACCGTAATCTTTTGTGTCGCGGATCAACCGCCCAACCCCTTGCTTTAATGTGATGACGGCATCGGGTAATTGAACGTCGGCAAATGGGTCTCCGCCTCGGAGTTCACAATCTTCAATCCTAGCACGTAATAGCGGGTCATCCGGTGCAGTAAACGGGAGTTTATCGATGATCACGCAGGTCAATTCATCCCCTCGGACATCCACCCCTTCCCAAAAACTACTCGTCGCCACTAAAACCGCATTCCCCGCGGCAATAAATTGAGCTAACAGTTTATTTTTGCTGCTTTCGCCTTGCATAAGGACAGGCAGCGTAAGCGATGCTTTAAATTCTTCTGCAAGTTCTCGCATCATCAAATGTGAAGTGCATAAGAAGAAACAACGACCTTGGTTTTTTTCGATCAGTGGACGCAGCATATTCGCCAATTTCTGTGCACTTCCCCGTTGATTAGGTTCAGGTAAAAATCGCGGGACACACAGTAAGGTTTGGCTTTCATAATCAAAGGGGCTAGCAAGCAACAATGTTTTCGCGTCACTAAGACCGAGTCTGTCTGTAAAATGGCTTAACTTTTCGTTTACGGAAAGCGTCGCCGAGGTGAACACCCAACTAGCCGGCGTACTCGCGATCATTTCACTGAATTTATCAGCGACAGTGAGTGGTGTTAAGGCTAATAAAAAGTGACGTCCGTAGCTCTCAAACCAGTAACTATAACCCGGAATGGTGACATCCTTTAAGCGGTTAAGACGGTTGCGATAAATCGTCACGCGCTCGAAAATAGAATCCAAACTTTGGGAGCGTCCTAATGACGTTTTGATAACTTCATAACAGAGCTCAAGCGCATCATCGAGTAGCGTTAACGCCCGCTGAACTTCCGACAATTTCAGTAATTCCCGTAAATTACCTCGGAAGCTGTTTTCCCCTAAATTAAGGCGAAAATCCAGTGTGCTTTGCGTCAGTCGATCAGCACTTTTTTGCAATTGGGCTTGGTCTTTTAGCTCTGTACGATACGTCATGATCATATCGCGAGCTAAATCTAACAATTGCCGGCTACTGAGTTGCTGACCAAAATATTGGCTTGCAATATCAGGGATTTGATGGGCTTCATCGAAGATCATCACATCTGCTTGGGGGATCAACTCCCCAAAACCGGTATCTTTCACCACTCTGTCTGCCATAAAAAGATGGTGGTTAACGACCACAACATCAGCATCAAGAGCTTTACGACGTGCTTTGAGTACAAAACACTCTTGGTAGCGGGGGCAATCGCTGCCTAAGCAGTTATCGTTGGTGCTAGTGACTAAAGGCCAAACGGGGCTATCTTCAGCAATATCATGGCAGGTACTGGTATCCCCCAGTTCTGATTCAATGGACCAACTGCGTAATCTCACAACCGCAGCGAGGATCTCCGGTTCGAGGCTACCTCCACCTAGGGATTGCTGGTCTAACCGTTCAAGACACAGATAATTTGAGCGCCCTTTTAATAGCGCCGTTTTACCTGTGTAGCTCATCGCATCGATAATCGTAGGGAGGTCGCGGTGATAGAGCTGGTCTTGTAGTGCTTTCGACCCCGTAGAGACAATCACTTTTTTGCCGCTACGTAATGCAGGGACGAGGTACGCATAGGTTTTTCCTGTTCCTGTCCCCGCTTCAGCCACCAGCACATGCTGCTGCTCAATAGATTGAGTAACCGCGTCAGACATGGTGACCTGCGCAGCTCGAGGTTGGAAACCGGGAATTGTTTTTGCTAGAAAGCCATCTGCTGAAAAGTCGTTAGACACTACGAACCTATATTGCTTACCGTTGATGGACACACTTTACCATGAGTTCAAGATGGCTGCTGAGCTAATTATCGTTTCATCAATGAACTGATTTTCATCATAGTAGCAAACTGATATCCTTGTTCAGCATTGATAATAAGGAACAATTATGACTATTGAACGCATTGACCCAGATACCCGTTGGTCTGAAGCTGTTATCCACAACAACGTGGTCTACTACACTAGCGTCCCAGAAAAACTGGATGGCGACATTATTATTCAAACCGCAGATACCTTAGCCGCTATTGATGTCATGTTAAGCCGTGTGGGTTCCGATAAAAGCAAAATTTTAGATGCGACTATCTTCCTTGCAGATAAAGCAGATTTTGCTGGCATGAACCAAGCGTGGGATGCATGGGTTGTTGCGGGCAGTGCACCTGTTCGTTGCACTGTTCAAGCGGCACTGATGAAGCCAGAATATAAAGTTGAGATCAAAATCGTTGCGGCAATTGATTAGTCTTAATTGATACTTGAAAAAGAATCATCAGCCAAATGGCGCTCACCTTAAGTGAGCGCCATTATTTTTTTAACGGGATAACTTGACCTTTCATTTTCTCACTTCACTTATTTTTTCAGTTTCATTGCGTATCGCCATATGACGGCAGTAACGAGCTTTGGCCTTTATTTTACCTATCCATTTGATTTATTATTAAAAGTAAAAATGTATTATTTAGAGTCTTTACTGTTTCTCATATTCTTTTTTCATCTCAAATGAAATGTGTATTTCTCTACACAGTAGGAAGTAATAAATCTTTACATGACAATAGAAATGAATATTATTATCACCATCATGTGAAGTAGGAATTCTAAAATGTCTTTCAAGATCAATTCAAGCTTAGTTTTTATTATTACCATTTTGCTGGGGGCTATTCCTCTTTCTGCTATATGGTTACACATGATACCCAACATAGTAATAATAAACATTAGTAATTGGATAGGTGAGATACCTGTAATTTACTCAGATTATTATCGAAATGAAAGCTATCTATCCGCTTTATACTGTAAAATGGCACCTTTTTTTTCCATTCCATACTATTTGATTGTATGGAATTCTATAGAAATAAAAAAAGAACATTTTAAATTATATAATAAAGGGATAGTTACAACCATATTTGGTTATTTTAGTATAATTTCAATCACTTTTATTATTACATATATTAATTACTTCTTAAACTATAATATGTCAAATGGAAATGTAAATTTACGCTCAATTTCTGCTTTTGAATTTACTTCATTCCTTTATTATTACGCTATCTTTATATCAGTCTTCACCATTACTTGCGCTACAGTAAATGCATTTCTATTTCTACCTATTAAATATAAAAAATTAAATACAGAATAATTCATAATTATGACTTTAAAAATACCTTTATGGAATAATTTCTTTATTTATTGCAGCAGCAAAATCAGCATCAATATAAGATGTAATCACAGCGGTTAATATGATGGCAGATACAGATAAAAGTGTTACTGAAATAGTAACCGGTAATAATAAGCTTAGGCTTGCTGATGTAAATGCTAATACAATAGGTGATGCAACTCCTGCTAATGCCATAGCTTCAATTTCCAAAACTAGAGGTCTCCAGTTTCCCGTTTCAACCCCCTCTTCAACCTTAGTTTTTATTTTTTCAAATTTCAAAAATTTATCCGCAAGCTTAAAAGAGCCACCTAGTTTATATAAATTCTCCGATAACTTCTTTCCATCTATAAATTTTATAGCCTGAGAAATGGCGGGAAGATCTTTCTTATGAACTTTAAGATATGGATTATTTATTGTTTTTTCTAAGATTTTTAGCGCATCACTTGAATTTTTAATTTTTTTACCTTTAAAATCATTTAATTCATTAATTATTTTATCAGATGCAACCTTGTATTTATCCCCAACGAATGAATAACCATATATTATTCTATGGACATTAGATCAATATTTTAAAATTTTCATTTCACTAAAATTATTAACTTTAGATGTAATTATATATTGAAAAGCTATTAATACTATATTGTAGAATAAGCACTAATAGCTTTAAGAATTGTATTATCCGTTACGACATTTTAATCAATACCATACCGATAAGTAGGAATACTAACCCACCCCAGCCTTTATAGTTTAGGCGTTGATTAAACAGGATCCAGCCGGCAGCAACTGTGGCGATTAAACCGAATGCTCCCCATAAGGCATAAGCGACTGACAGTTCGATTCCCTTCACTGCCTGCGCCAGTGCACTAAATGCCCCTAATACGGCAATGAGAGACAAAATTCCTAACCAATAACGTCTAAAACCATCCGACATTTTTAAAAATACGTTGGCAAGAATTTCCAGTACCACTGCGAGGATCAAAAATGCCGCATGCCACCACTCAAATTGACTGACCATATTACACCTCCGATTTAGCGGTCTTTGTCACTAAAGCTCGGGCTTTGGCGGAATCAACCGCATTTTTAGCAGCTTGTTTTACCTTCTGAGCTGACTGGCTAACAGTCGCTTTTTTGGTGCCTGATTTGATCAATGCAATACCCGTGATCAGGAAAACTAATCCACCGACTTTCATCGGTGACAGTGATTCTCCAAACCACAGCACACTGAAGGTAGTGATCAACAGAACGCCAACCCCTTCCCACATCGCATAAGCGACACCCAGTGCCACTTTTTTTACCGCAACCGCCAGTAAAATATAGGAAGTCGCAATCATCACATACATCACTGCCATACCAGTGAAATCACCGCTTACACTGGCATGTTTCATTGATAACGTACCAATGACCTCAGTCACGATAGCTAATGCTAAAAATATCCAATAAATCATTATAGTACCCCTCTAGATACAGCTTCGCCATAGCCTGTTTTTTGAACAAGATAGAAAGGCAATGAGCTTGATGCTTAAGCTTTAAGCTGTTTAAAATTCAAATAAAAACAAAAGAATGCTGATTTTATTCAGCGAATTGAATAATCTAGAAGGACGCTATAATGCGCCACACCAGTGATGCTCACTGGAAAGAATAGCGGAAAGGAAAAGCTTGTGTGTTGATCTTCTTTGGGACTTACTGATCTTTATGCTAGTCACGCTAAGCATGATATCTCATTCATTTCATCGGATGGACATCCATCCAAGTTACTCCGAACCCTCATATAATTGTTAATTTCAAGCTATTTCTACCACGCCAAAATTATTAAGTCAATGAATGTAAACGCTTTTTTAATTCTTCATGTTTATGCATAAATATTCATTAATATGCTAAGCAATACAGTGGCAGCGTCTATTTTGCGAATAATTCCGTTATTTTTCTCGCATTTATTTTTAGAGGATCTAAGCAAAAAAATTTTTTATCACCCTTTTTTATGCTGTAACCATCCCATTCAATATGAATTTTTTCGGTTACCATTGACAATCAACGCCAACACGCTTCTTATCGTGTTATCCGTTAGAAAATAGCAATAATGAACACCAATAAGAGAGAGTCATGGATACCTTTACGCTAACGTCAAATAGCTTTCAAAACGCCGCCGATGCCACCCCACTTCCTTATGATGTCGTCTCCATTCAATCACAAGTTGTGTATGGCAGTGTCGGTAATAGCATCGCTGTCCCTGCATTGACCAAACAGGGATTACGCGTTGCTGCGGTTCCCACCGTTATTCTAAGCAACACCCCCCACTATGCTACTTGTTATGGTGGAGAATTACCCGGTGAATGGTTTCGCGGTTATTTACAAGGCTTCGTTGAACGCGGCAGCTTAAACAGCGTTAAAGCCATTTTAACGGGTTATTTAGGTTCACCAGATAAAGCTCACGACCTTGCAAATTGGCTCGCCTCTGTGCGTGAGCAACACCCTAAAATGCCCGTCATTGTCGACCCTGTCATGGGAGATGAAGATAGTGGCTTTTATATTCCTCCAGCGATTGCCGATGTTTATCGTCATGAAGTCATCCCACTCGCGACGGGAATTATCCCGAACAAATTTGAGCTTTCCACACTCAGTGGGCAAGAGATCAATAATCTAGACGATGCCACCCGTGCGGCTCGCTCGTTGCTTAAAGGTCACACTCAGTGGGTCATTATTACAAGCGCTTTCCAACCTGATGATGAAAGTATTGAAGTGGTTTGCGTAACTAAACAGGATGTCGCCGTTATTCGCCATAAACGTTACCCTGTCACTCCAAAAGGCACTGGCGACCTATTCGGCGCTGAGCTTACGGCTCAATTATTAGCCGGTTTATCGGTTCCTGATGCGGCTAAAATGGCGTGTTTACGTATCGAGCAAGGCATCATTCATATGGCTGCGACAGGTCGAAGTGAATTAGTACTGTAATCACGTAATTTTAGGGTTATCTGGATAAATAATATCGGGATAACCCTCTTATTATGAAAGATAAGTTGAATCACAAACGGCATACTTCTATTCCGATTCATGAGTGACTATAAAGGATTAGAAAATGCTATTGAAGTCTATTACCCATCGCCCCATTCCTAAGAATCAGCAAGCTAAAATTTCTCATTTAAAAACAACTTTAGAATTAGATAAATACTGTATGGTTGACATGAAAAACACAACAAACTCATTTACTTTGAATACTGGTGAGAAGCAGTTAAATCTTCGACGAAGTGAAGTTCAATGGCTAGCGATGATTGCTAACATGGAAGGCAAAATATAAACCATGTAGTGATAAAATAATGGCGGGAATTATTCCGCCATTTCTTCAAGATACTTTATATGAGCAAAATATTACTCAAACTCATTCCACGAACGACCATCACGAGCAATCATTGCTACTGAAGCAATTGGCCCCCAAGTTCCCGCTTGGTACGGCTTAGGCGCGTCGTTATCCATTGCCCACGCTTCCATAATGGAATCGACCCACTTCCATGCTTCTTCCACTTCATCACGGCGAACGAACAATGCTTGAATACCGCGCATAGCTTCTAATAATAAACGCTCGTAAGCATCCGCAAGATGCGTTTGGTTGAAGGTTTCAGAGAAGCTCAAGTCCAGTTTAGTGGTCTGTAAACGGTGTTTATGATCCAAGCCTGGCGCCTTGTTCATAATTTCAATATCAATCCCTTCATCTGGCTGTAGACGAATGGTCAATTTGTTTTGTGGTAAATCTTGGTAGCTTTCAGAGAAAATATTCAGTGCCGGCTTTTTAAAATAGACCACAACTTCTGAACATTTTGCAGGTAAGCGCTTACCCGTACGCAGGTAGAATGGGACGCCTGCCCAGCGCCAGTCATCAATATCCACACGTAAAGCCACAAAGGACTCTGTCTGGCTTTGCGTGTTGGCGCCTTCTTCTTCTAAGTAGCCTGGTACTTTCTTACCTTGCACAAAGCCCGCAGTATATTGACCGCGTACCGCTTTCTCACGTACGTTTGTGTGGTCAATGCGACGTAAAGAACGCAGCACTTTCACTTTTTCATCACGAATACGGTCAGTGGTTAAGTCTGCAGGCGGTGACATGGCAATCATCGTTAAAATCTGCAGCAAATGGTTTTGCACCATATCGCGCATCTGACCAGCTTGGTCAAAGTAACCCCAACGACCTTCGATACCGACTTCTTCCGCAACAGTGATCTGCACATGGTCAATGGTGCGATTATCCCAGTTATTAATAAACAGTGAGTTCGCAAAACGCAGTGCCAGTAAGTTTAAAACCGTTTCTTTACCTAGATAGTGGTCAATTCGGTAAACTTGGCTTTCATCGAAATATTTAGCCACTTCGTTGTTAATCTGCTGAGATGAAGCTAAGTCTGTTCCTAATGGTTTTTCCATTACCACGCGATTCGGTTGCTTGTTCAGCCCTGCATGACCCAGTCCCTGACACATTTCACCAAATGTACTTGGTGGCATCGCGAAGTAGTGGATGGCAGGTTGTTCGTCTTGTTTGAGCATATCCGCTAAACGAACGAAGTTATCGGTTTCACTGACATCTAAATTGCAGAAATCTAAGCGGGCGCTTAAACGCTCCCACAGAGCAGGGTCTAGCTCTTCTTTCAAAAAGTCATTTAAGGCTTTTTGCACAAATTCTACATAATCGTTTCGTTCCCATTGGGCACGACCAACGCCGATAATACGAGTATCTGGATGGATATAACCTGCTTTTTCCAGTTGATACAGTGATGGAAGTAACTTGCGACGCGCTAGGTCACCTTTAGTGCCGAAAATAATCAGGTCACAAGCTTGAGCAGCATTATGTACCGCCATGTTGGTTCTCCTCAATCTGCGGAATTTAGAAACTATCTGATTAGAGCCCAGAGAAAACAAGGGAGTAATTCACTCTAATGAGATAGGTTCTGAGTATCGTTTTTATAAAAATACAATCGGTTGCCTGTTAATGTACCCGTTTGCTCCTGCTCAGTAAATATTGATGACGCTGGTCACAGTTTTTATGCTGAAAAATACAGCATACCCAGACATCAATAAAATTTTTTATCACTGAATGCTTCCAGCTTTGTTGGAAAATCACGGTTTATGTAGTGAGTTTACTCAGTTGAAAATTAGATACGGGTCATATTTTCGTAAAAAAGCCTTTAGTTACGCTCAGTGCATAGATAGCTTACAGCCAACACGTAGTATATTTTCAGTCATATCCGGATGTTAATGCCACCATACGCTGATGGCAGAAATATTTCTCCTTTTGCTGAAATAGGCACTTTTGCTATATGAATATTTTAGAACAAATGAAAACTAGCCTCGATTTTTTGAGTAAATCAGAAAAAAAAGTGGCGGAAGTCATTTTAAGTATGCCCCAAAGTGCTATTCATTTAAGTATCGCTGCATTGGCCCAATTGGCGGATGTCAGCGAGCCTACCGTCAACCGATTTTGCCGCAAAATGGAAACCAAAGGGTTTCCTGACTTTAAATTAAAATTAGCGCAAAATCTCGCCAATGGCACGCCTTACGTTAATCGCCATATCGAAGAGACAGACACCGTCAATACCTATACTCACAAGATTTTCGAATCCGCAATGGCCGGGTTAGACAATGTCAAACATACCCTCGATACTCATGCCATTAATCGCGCCGTTGATTTACTGACTCAAGCGCGAAAAATCAGCTTTTTTGGGTTTGGGGCTTCTGCGGCGGTTGCCCACGATGCGATGAATAAATTTTTCCGTTTTAATATTCCAGTCATATACTTTGATGATATTGTCATGCAACGCATGAGCTGCATCAATAGTAGTGAGGGGGATGTGATTGTGTTGATTTCTCACACTGGACGCACAAAAGCCTTAGTCGATATGGCGCAACTCGCGCGCCAGAATGATGCGACGGTCATCGCAATTACCTCTGAAGGTTCTCCTCTCGCCAAAGAAGCCAACTTATCGATTATTATTGATGTCCCTGAAGATACGGATATGTACATGCCAATGGTCTCTAGAATGGCACAGCTTGCCGTCATTGATGTATTAACCACTGGATTTACTTTGCGTAGAGGCGAAAAATTTAGAGATAACTTGAAACGGGTCAAAGAAGCGTTACGCGATTCGCGGTTTGATAATGTCTGAAAGATGGAAATGACAATGTTAAAAGCGGTTTCTTAATTCTACCGGGCTCAAAGAGTTTTTATTCTCCCGATGGCTTTAAGAAATTTGCTGTATATAATAGCTGTGCTCGTGTCAGCACCCCTATTTGCAGTAAATAGGTTTCGAAATGGAGTGAAATGGTTTCACTTATATTTGTACCATTACAGGTCACGGAGTAATACATGTCTAGACGGCTTAGAAGAACTAAAATTGTTACAACCCTTGGTCCAGCAACCGATCGTGATAATAATCTAGAAAAAATTATCAATGCTGGGGCTAACGTTGTTCGCCTTAACTTCTCTCACGGAACTCCTGAAGACCACATGGCGCGCGCAAATAAAGTGCGTGAGATAGCGGCTCGATTAGGGCGTCACGTCGCTATTCTTGGGGATCTACAAGGTCCGAAAATTCGTGTTTCTACTTTTAAAGACGGTAAAGTTTTCCTCAATGTTGGTGATAAATTCACACTGGATGCCTCATTAGGTAAAGGTGAAGGCGACCAGCATAAAGTGGGTATCGACTATAAAGGTCTGCCTGCTGACGTTGTACCTGGCGATATTCTCCTACTGGATGATGGCCGCGTGCAGTTAAAAGTTCGCGAAGTTCAAGGTTTACAAGTTTTCACCGAAGTCACTGTTGGTGGACAACTTTCCAATAACAAAGGCATCAATAAACTCGGTGGTGGCTTATCCGCAGAAGCGCTGACAGAGAAAGACAAAGCCGACATTATTACCGCCGCTAAAATCAATGTGGATTTTTTAGCTGTCTCTTTCCCACGCTCAGGTGAAGATCTGGATTATGCTCGCCGTTTAGCGCGTGATGCAGGCTGCGAATGCCAAATTGTCGCCAAAGTTGAACGTGCTGAAGCAGTTGCGACTGACGACATTATGGACGAAGTGATCCTTGCATCTGACGTTGTGATGGTTGCCCGTGGTGACTTAGGGGTTGAGATTGGTGACCCTGAACTGGTTGCCGTACAGAAGAAATTAATTCGTCGTTCCCGTCAGTTGAACCGCGTGGTGATCACTGCAACTCAAATGATGGAATCGATGATCACCAACCCAATGCCAACTCGTGCAGAAGTGATGGACGTGGCAAACGCCGTCTTAGACGGGACCGATGCAGTGATGCTATCTGCGGAAACTGCCGCAGGACAATACCCAGCGGAAACAGTCGCCGCCATGGCGCAAGTCTGTTTTGGCGCGGAAAAAATGCCAGGTCTAAATATTTCAAAACACCGTTTAGACGCTGAATTCGAAAGTTCAGAAGATGCGATAGCAATGTCAACCATGTACGCCGCCAATCACCTAAAAGGTGTTAAAGCGATCATTGCGATGACTGAATCAGGTCGTACCGCACGTATTATGTCGCGTATTAGCTCTGGCTTGCCAATTTTTGCGATGTCTCGCCATGAAAAAACATTGAACCAATGTTCACTGTATCGTGGTGTCACCCCTGTATTTTGCAGCACGCATACTGATGGTATTGCGGCAGCAAGTGAAGCCATCGCACGCTTACGTGATAATGGCTACTTGATGGTTGGTGATACGGTTATCGTAACTCAAGGTGACCAAATGGGCACCATCGGCAGTACCAATACCTGCCGTATTTTAGTGGTTGAATGATAATCTAGTCGTTCAATTTATCGTTATAGAGGGAGCTTAGGCTCCCTTTTATTTTGTCATCTCAATGATATTGCAGATTGAATTGTAACGTCCCATCTGCCTTTCCCCCACGTGTTTTCTCTGCAGTTTGAATATAGGCCGCTTCTAACGGAATAACGTAGTGTTGCGCTTGATTTAAGCGGGAAACTTGCACCATTTGATTCAGTTTAATGGGTTTTCCTTTGTGTTTAATTTGAATGCCAAAGCCTTTCGCCGTTTCTTGATGATTCGGATTATTGAGTGCAATCGTTCCACCTAGCCCACTCGCGTCAGCCATTCCCATAAAACGGATCTTTATTGGTGAAGATTCATCGCACTCAAGCTCAATTTTAAATCGTTTACGGCTATTCGAAACTGTCATACCCACCCCATTGGCGCCTGACTTTTCCACTTGACCAAAGGCGACATTGATCACTCGATTTTTAACTTCACAGCCATTAGCAATCACATTAATCGGTGACAACCAAATTTTTGGTTCAACATTTCCAAACGTATCTTGAGTAATAAACTTATCATTAAATACAATCAACATCGCGGCACTGGTGGACTGTAATAATTGAGAATTCACTTGAGGGCGGATTTTATAGAATGCGGCCTTCAAAGTAACACTGTAATTGCCCCTTGATTCGCTACTTGGGCACAGTAAACGATTCGCCGGATTTCCATCGCGATTATTTTTACCATTCACATATCCCCTCGCTGAACACGGGCTATTAACTGAACCGTGCAATGCAAAGCCGATACCTGATAGACCAATTTCCTTAATGGCACCGACCCCAGCTATCTGATAATGATCATCAAATATACCCGGTAAATTAATCCCCACTCGCGTTGTCCCTGATTCATTCCACCACACCCATGGCGTATAGGTTCCCAGCTCTATCGTTGCAATATGCGTGTTGACGGGCGCACTTTTAGGGACATACAGCGTTTGAGATATCGGTACCGTGTAAGATGAAAATTCTGCTCGGTAGTCTGCGAGAAGTCTTGGTGAGAACAGCAACATAATGGCGTAGATAGCGCTGGAGATAGCAAACTGTTTCATAAGCCCCCTTATTGGCAAACTCCATCAATAAATTGAATATTTTGATTGCTCAAATCAATCTGAAGAGGCAATTGACACTGCTGTGTATGCGCATCTCCCCATTTAACTTGAACAACACTCTGTGCAGGAACACCACTCAAATAGACTTCTCCGTCATTCGCTACAATGCCCGTTGAAACAATATGCTGCTGTTCGAGAATATTAACTTGAGTACCAAATCCGAGTAACTGGCTATTTTTCTTCAGTTTTAATACCACTCGCCCACCACGCTTCGCTTTGAGATCCACCAAAACAATTGCACCGCTTGTGGGAACAACAGTTGCTGAATTCAATTCCACATCATCATTACCCTTTAACGTCGAGGTATCTACGCTCACTTTATTGCGCTCATAGCGCGTTAACATCGGGATCACCGCATACCCTTGCCCATTGGTATGCAGTGAAGGCACGTTATTCACTTTCAAATTATCAATATCTTGCGCTTTAACCAGTCCAATGGCATCGGAAAACGCCCGTGAAGCAGTCACTCCATCTTGATGAAATAACAGCGATCCAGTCGCCGCAGCATGAATAGTTTGATATTCGGGGGCATAATCCCAACCAGCGCCAAATTCACCGTGAGAGGTTAAATAATTACCACGAATACCATGGCTGAATTGTCGATTTTTATGATGATATTGTTGAGTGATATCGTATTGTAATTGATTGGCATTGAAGGCTGAGCCATTCAAGCTAACTGTACTTATTCCGCCGGCATTGCGGCTCGTGTTGTGGCTATAAACACCCCAGTACGCATTTTCTTTCCAACGAAATGGCATACTGCAATTAAAGGAAAACAACCTATCCACCCTATGGGGATTATTTTGTTCAGAATGGGAATAGGAAAAACTGTAATTAATAGATTTATACTGAGAGCTAAAACTGACTGTAAGGTTATTATCTGAGCCTGACTGCCCCCAGTACTTTTGCTGATATCCATTAATGTTTAAAGATCCCCATTTCCCTAACGCTTGGCTCAAAGCAATCTGTAACCGTTGTTTTTTTGATATTCGGTCAATGCTTATGGCTTGAAAAAAGGCATGGTTTATATCTGGCTCTAAAGCGTATTGAGCTGATAAATTCAGTCCCGTCGCTGTATTTTGAATATATTTGGTATATTGAAAACGGTAGGTTTGATCCGTCATTTTTGCATATTGCTGCCATTGTGCTTGCGAGTATTTCATATCCAGTGAAATCCCCCCGAAATAACCTAAACTCACTCCAGTTCCTAAAACATAAACTTGTTCATCTTCTGAGATAAGCGCACCACCTAATAACGACACATTGCCATAATTTGCTAAATTGATTGGCAGACCATAGATCCCAGAGAATTGAATAAAATAAGGTTTTTGCGTCCCTTTATCTTCTCGATATTTTCCAAGTTCAATGCTGTATTTTAATGAACCTTCCCTTTGCATGATGGGAGCATTAGAAAAAGGTTGGGTAAATGTTCTTATTGAACCATTTGCTTCGGCGACCATAACCTGTAAATCGCCACTGAACGACGTTGGATAAAGGTCATTCAATATAAATTCCCCAGCAGGTACCGACGTTTGATAAATAATCTGGCTATTTTGGCGAACAGTGACCACCGCATTAGTATTTGCAACACCATTAACGACAGGAGCAAATCCACGGCGACTTTGCGGTAACATGCTTTCTTCCGACATTAGCTTGATACCGCGATATTGAAAAGCATCCATGATCCCGTTATCAGACGCTGTTTCTCCAATAATTAAATGACTTTTAAAATCACGAATATCCCGCTCTAAGAAGGTTTGCAAACTATGCAAAATAATCTTTTCATTCGTGTCATTGTAATAACTATGATTACGTAGCCGCCAAGCTCCCCAATTGATTCCATTTCGTAAACCTACATAAATATTTTGTTGATTGTTCGAGCTTCCCCAAGCTCGGTTAAACCGCGCTGAATAGTTAATAAACATCCCGTTGATCCCATCGTCCCATTCGGCAGCATCAATATAGCCTCGGCTCGTCATTTCCATTGCAATTTGAGGAATACTAATATCCAATCGGCTTGAAAAAAAATCATGATGAATGTCACTACCATCAATTGAGTGTTTAATATCTAAAATTTCATCGGCTGAGGAAATTTTGTTTTCTGGTAATAACATTGAAGGTTTGACACCCCAACTTATTAACTGTTCTTTATTTATCTTGGGTTTTAGTTTTTTTTCTTCATCATCATAAATAAACTCAATCAACTCATCCGCAACTTTACTTCCATTAACATAAATATTGACCTGATAACGACCAGGAAGTTGCCCTTCCATTTTAGATAGGTAATTTAATAATGAAGGGTCAGATAACTGATTTCCAATCCCTGTATTAACTGCATTGATATCAAATAGTTCACTTGCGCAGAGGATTGATGGAAACCCAATTGATGAAAGAAATGTAATCTTAATAAAAATGATTTTCTTACTGTACAACCAGTTTTTGATTAAATGGTGTGTTTCCATACACTAGCTCTTGGTTATTTTCTTTTCCACAATAGCACCATAGTCATTGATAAATTCGACAGTAACTACATGCCCCTTATCCATTCTTCTTTTTAAAATATAATTATCTACCCATGGGTAGACCATTTTCGTTCCTTTGATACTCTCACCATTAATTAAAATATTTTTAATTGATAAATGATATGGTGTTTTATTATTAATTTTTATTCCATCATTCTCTTTTGTTAAAATTATATTTTCAAAATTCAATGGTTCAATATCGTTTGAACGTAGAAAAAGCTTAAACTGAGAATTAATAATAATCTGCAGCTCATTTTCAATACTCTCATCCTTAGGAGGGATTGATTTTATATTTAATAAAAATATTTTCTCTTGATTAGATGAAAGTGACTGACCTAAATACGCAATTCTTGCTGCTCCATAACTGTTTGGCTCAACACGAAATAAAGCTGGTGTTGCAATAAATGGCGCTTTAATATCTTCATTAAATCCTGTTACCCAACTTTGGATTAGAAAAGGCTTTTTTTCATTACTATTAAAGATTGGAATTGAAATTTCTCGTTTATTATCCATATAAACAAAACGAGTTCCTCCTACGCTGATCCCAGAAGCAGATGCTAAAGAAATAAAACAGAAAAAAAATAAAACAGCTGAATAAATTATTTTCATATGAGAGCCAACATAAAATAAGTATGGGTGACAAACGTCACCCAGCATATTATTGATATTGAATACTATAAATTGCGCTGCTATTCGCTTGCCCCGCCGTTGCTGCACCTGTAGCTTTAAATGCTGCAACATACTCCAACTCTGCCGAATTTCCTGCTAAAGCAACCTCTTTGCTATCTTCGTACAATTTAATCTGAGAAGTTGCATTTTTTTCATACAGGGCGATACCCACGTTTTTTGCTGTTCCAGCACCATGATGTAACGCCAGAATATCTTGGTCAACCGCATCACGGTTTCCAGCGAAATTAACCGTGACTTTGGTATCTTCAGGGCAATCCACAAGTTTAATTGTGAAATTCGTTAACCCAGCCATTTCTCCAGCGGAAGATAAACTTTTGGTGGATACTCGACCAAGATCAACATTTAAGTTACGTGATTGGCTATCTACGGTACAAGCTTGCTCCGTTATTTCTCCCGTAAAATTAATCACACCAGAAGCAAGCACTGTCGGTGCCATCGTGATAGCCAAACTCACTCCCAATAAATTTAGAGCTTTATTTAGAATATGCATAATATTTCCTATAAATAGAATGTATGTTTTTAAATTTATCTTTCGAAAACGAAATATAATCTATATTTTTTGTTCGACAGAAATATAGCATCACCATTCAATTAAGTTAATGAATGGTTATATTGAATTTTTTTAATCTAAATCAAAAATACTTATATGCTTTATAGAATAAATTTAAAACTAAAATCAATTAGTTTCATAACCATTAAATAGGTAATTTATGATTATATCATTTATTATGGGGCTCTTATTTCTATACATATAGAATTGGTATCTAAAATTAAAAATATCATTCTCAACTTCTTTTAGGATATTCTCCTCTATCAATTCATGAATAATATCCCTTGGAAAACAAGAGTAACCGACTGAATTCCTAGTTAATTTAATCGCTGTTTCAGTATTTGTGACCTTAACGGTTTGGTGACTTCGTATCTTATCTTGAAAAGTAGTAGACAACACAATATGCGGTGTTTTTTCCAGTTTATGTCTGATCTTATCTTTGGTACATCGCTGCAAATAATGATTAGGTTCTGTAACAAGAACCGCATCAACTTCTCCCAAAAAGATGGGATTTAATGAACTTACATAATGATGAGATATCAATAAATCAAAATCTTTAGATGACAAGATATCTTCCCGATTGAGTAGTGTTTTAGTTAATTCAACATCATAATCTTTTCTACTTTTTATTAGACTTCCAATTTTATTTAATAGGTCATCACTGTTATATAAAGAATCTATTATTATCTTTATTTTATTGTTTATTTTTTTATTTATTAATTTCGCGGCTATTTCTAATGCAATCGCTTTATTGGTCACTTCCCGCGATAATGCTAACAGCGATTCACCTTGTTCTGTTAATACTGCTCGACGTTTTTCCACTACAAAAATTTCAATATCTAATATTTGTTCTAGTTTACTAATGGTATAACTAATCGAAGATTGTGTTTTATGTAATACTTCAGCCGCTTGCGCGAACCCACCATAATCGACCACAGCTTGCAAAGTTATCCACTGGTCTAATGTTGTTTTCGTTTTATCCATAATGTCTCCAGCCCATTATCTTCCCTTACTTTTATCTCGAGAAAAATATAACAATGTATTTAGAATATCACTCCTCAGCCTTGGACTTTTAGCATTATTTTAAAGTCACCTTTTAAATTAAATTTATTCTCGAATGATATATATCATAAATATTTAGCCCCTAAAAAAACAAAAGCCACGGAGATTATTACCGTGGCTTTTATGATACTGGAAAAGATATCTAGCGATATAAATCCTTTCGTTGATAGGGTTCTATTTCGCCTTCCTTGCGCGTTTTCAAGAGCTTAAGGATCCACGTATATTGCTCTGGATTAGGTTCAACTAAAAACTCTAACTCCTCATTCATTCGACGCGCAATATAGTTATCATCTTGCCCATCAATATCATCCATTGGTTCACGAATATAGATATGTAATTGATGATTAACGTGATCGTACACCGGAAATAAAGGAACAATTTTCGCTTTACACACTTTCATCAATCGACCGATAGCGGGTAAGGTCGCTTTATATGTGCCAAAGAAATCAACAAACTCACTGTGCTCTTCCCCATGATCTTGATCTGGTAGATAAAAGCCCCAGTAACCTTGTCTGACCGATGCAATAAAAGGTTTAATTCCTGCTTCACGAGAATGAAGTCGCCCACCAAAATGGTAACGCGCCTTGTTCCACAAATAATCTGCGACGGGATTTTTCTGGTGATGGAACATAGCAGCCATATTCTGCCCCATCGCAGCTAATAGCATGGCTGGCGCATCTACTGCCCAGCCGTGAGGAACCATAAAAATCACATTGCTTTGCTGTTCCTGCAGTTGCTCAATAATCTGTTTGTTATGCCACTGCGTACGCGCTAATGTACGCTCTGCGCCACGAACACACAACTCCGCCAACATAACAAAAGATTGCGGCGCGGTTTCAAACATGCGATCAACCAATACCTCTCTTTGCTGTTCAGTCATGTCAGGAAAACAATAGAGCAAGTTAATTTTTGCACGACGACGAGCGCTTTTTGCCAAACGACCAACCCACTTTCCTATTTTAGCTAACATGGGATCACGGACTTTGACAGGAATGTACGCAAGCGCAACAAACACAGCCGCTCCCATCCAAACGCCCCAATATTTAGGTAATAAATAGGATTTATGAAACGTTGGCACATAGCCCTTTTTGCTGTCGGTATCTTGTTCTTTATTCATGTTATACCCAAGAAATCACGGCTATTTTGATAACCAAAAATGAATGTGTAAGAGCATTACAAAAATAACTGGCAGACACAAGTATCTGCCAGTTATTGGATGAATAAACTGAAATGGTTATTTCAATTTAAGCTGAGGTTTAGTCTCTTTGACCAGCTCTAAGTACTCTTTACGTTCTTTACCTGTTAAACCACCTGAGCTTGGTAATTTCGCAGTCAGTGGGTTAACGGCTTGCTGGTTAACCCACATTTCGAAATGGAGATGTGGTCCTGTAGAACGTCCAGTATTACCTGATAATGCAATGCGGTCACCACGCTTCACTTTCTGCCCTGGTTTCACCAGCAATTGACGTAAATGCATATAACGCGTGGTGTATTGGCGACCATGGCGAATAGCAATAAAGTTTCCTGCTGCGCCGCTGTATTTCGCTACAATCACTTCGCCATCACCAACCGCTAATACTGGCGTGCCCACTGGCATTGAGAAGTCGACCCCTTTATGTGGTGCTACACGGCCAGTTACAGGATTAACGCGACGTGGGTTGAAGTGCGATGAAACTCTGAACTGCTTAACCGTTGGGAAACGCAAGAAACCGCGTTCTAAACCATTACCTTCACTGTCATAATAGCGACCATCTTCAGCACGGAAAGCGTAGTAATTTTTACCGCCAGACTGTAAACGCACACCAACTAGTTGACTCTGTTCATGAGTCCCATTGAGCATCTCGCGGCCCATTAAAACGGTAAACTTATCGCCTTTTTTCAGCTTGCTAAAGTCCACCTGCCACTGTAATGCTTTGGTAACTTCACGGCCTTCTGTACGAGTCAAACCCGCTTTCTTTGTGCTTTGAGCAAACGTTCCGTCGATAGAACCGCTCATCACGCTGTTTGTCCAATCGCCTTTACGGATCTCTTTCACTTCTTCAAATTTGTTGGTTGCCCCAACACGTTTGAAGATACGCGTTTCACGGCGAGAAACATCCCATGTTAAGGACTCTAATTCGCCGTCCGTATTCAATGTCCAGCTAAGGGTTTGACCGATTTTTAAATTACGTAATGATTTATGTTGGTTTGAAAGTGTCGCAACATCACCAGCTTCAATACCAAACTGGGTCAAAATAGACGATAAATTATCGCCACTTGAGACAACATATTCATGTGCGAGCGGTGTACCATCCGCATCTGACGCATCGGTGTCGCTATCTGCAACACCTTCATCGGGTAACTGTTCGCTACTATCTTGAATTAAATCATCACCTTCTGCCTCAATCGCAGATTGAGAAAAAGGAATGACGGTATCAGGAGAACTGTCACTTTCATACGTGGTAGGGATATGTACAGGCCGCCAAATCGCGACGGCCATGGTAGCGACAGTGAGCGTGCTCAACACAATTTTATGGGTCTTGGACAAGCCGTTAAATGCTTGCACAATACCACTTGCCATTTGCTGCACTTTAAACTATTCCTCTATGCTTAATTCAGGCAGCTTGCGTATTGTTCTGATAATTGAGTCAGAAACTTCATGTAGCTATCTGGTCCAATTGCCAGCCCACTACCGAGTGGGTCGAGAGTACCCATCTTGACTCCCGTATTTTTCGCTACGCTTTCAATAACCGCAGGTCTGAATTGTGGCTCAGCAAAAACGCATTGCGCTTTATGCTCAACCAGTTGTGTTCGTATTTGATGCAATTTTTGGGCACCGGGCTGAATCTCAGGGTTTATCGTAAAATGCCCTAATGGAGCGAGCTGATAGTGTTTTTCAAAGTAGCCATAAGCATCGTGAAAAACAAAATACCCTTTATTTTGAGCCGGCTTTAAAATACTAGCAATTTTCTTATTGTTTTGCGCCATGTTTTCTTTGAATTTACGAAGGTTTACGTCTAGCTTATCTTTCTGAGCAGGATAAAGCTCTACTAAACGCGCGTAAATATCATCGGCTGCCAAATTTGCAATATCTGGAGACAACCAGATATGCATATTATACTCACCATGGTGATGATGTTCGTGATCCGCATCATGATTAGGTTCATCGGCATGTTGATGGCTATCTTCCTCCTCGTGGTTTTCGGCCATTAATAAGTTATGAATATTTTTCTGTTCTGCCAATGCCAGACGTTTATTCTGGTCTAACACGTTGATTGGCTTCTCTAAAAACATTTCTAATTCAGGTCCAACCCAAACAAATAAATCAGCCTGTTTTATCTTTTTTAAATCCGATGGTTTCAGTGCATAATCATGTGGCGAAGCACCATCTGGAAGTAAAACTTGTGTATCAGTGACACCATCAGCGATCCCCGCAGCAATGAAGGCTAAAGGTCTAATCGATGTAACGACATCGGCGTTGGCTATTGGCAACATCGATGCGGTTAAAACTGAGGTTAACGTAGCTTTGCAGATGAATTTACGGGTAATAAGTTTCGATTTGTGTATCATGAACATTTTCCGTGATCTTAAAATTGAAATGTTATAATATAACACAACTTGATTTCTGCAAGATGTTTTCATATGCAACCACTACTATCTTTAAATAAAATCTCGGTCTCATTTGGCGATAAACCCGTATTAAAGGATGTCACTTTTGCACTTAACAAAGGTGATATCGTGACGTTATTGGGACCTAATGGTGCTGGTAAATCTACGATTGTTCGCGTGGTATTAGGGCTATTAGCGCCCACATCAGGCACTATCAGCAGAGCCTCGTCACTCTCTATTGGCTATGTTCCACAAAAACTGCATTTAGATACCACCCTACCTCTAACCGTGAAGCGGTTTATGATGTTAAAGCAAGGTGTCCGCACGGAACATTTATTACCCGCTCTCGAACGGGTTAAAGCCACGCATCTTATTGATCTGCCAATGCAGAAACTCTCGGGCGGTGAAACCCAGCGCGTTCTGCTTGCGCGTGCTTTGCTCAATAAACCTGACTTGTTGGTTCTTGATGAACCCGCCCAAGGCGTCGATATTAATGGTCAAGTTGCGTTGTATGACTTAATCAATCAATTGAGAACTGAACTCGGTTGCGCGGTTCTCATGGTCTCTCACGACCTGCATTTAGTGATGGCAAAAACGGACCAAGTTTTATGTATCAACGGGCACATTTGTTGCTCAGGTACCCCGGATGTCGTCTCTAACCACCCAGAGTTCGTCGCTATGTTTGGCTATCGAGGCGCACAGCAACTGGGTGTTTACCGTCATCAACACAATCACCAACATGACTTAGAAGGTAATGTGATCTCATCCCACCAACATAGCAAGGATTGCCACCATGATTGAGTTACTGCTACCTGGGTGGATTGCAGGTATGTTACTCGCGATTGCTGCCGGCCCTTTAGGTTCCTTTGTGGTTTGGCGCCGTATGTCCTATTTTGGGGACACCCTCGCCCACGCATCTTTGCTAGGTGTTGCCTTCGGTTTGCTACTAAACATTAATCCCTTTTACGCCGTGATCGCAGTGACTTTATTATTGGCCCTGATCCTCGTATGGCTGGAAAAACGTCCTCAACTCGCCGTGGATACGTTACTCGGCATTATGGCTCACAGCTCCCTCTCTTTAGGGCTGGTTGTTGTCAGCCTAATGGCAAATGTCCGCGTTGACCTAATGGCTTACTTATTTGGCGATTTGTTATCAGTAACATACGAAGATATTATAACGATTTTAATTGGCGTGGTTGTCGTTTGTGGGTTGCTTTTTTATCGATGGCGGGCGCTTTTATCAATGACAGTTAGCTCAGAGCTGGCTTTTGTGGATGGAATTAATCTCCAGCGTTCTCGCTTATTATTGATGATGGTGACTGCATTAACTATCGGGATTGCGATGAAATTCGTGGGTGCACTGATTATTACCTCTTTGCTGATCATTCCCGCTGCCACCGCCCGACGTTTTGCCAAAACGCCTGAGCAAATGGCACTCACTGCGATTGGTATTGGCATGATTTCCGTTACTGGCGGATTAACCCTATCAGCATTTTACGATACTCCCGCAGGGCCATCTGTTGTACTCACCTCCGCTATTTTGTTTATCTTAAGTTTGTGCGTAAAAACGAAAAACTAATCTCGACTGCAAATAACAGAGTCACCAATACAAGTTAGCCTCAAATAAAAAGCCCTTGAGTCATTTTTCATGCTCAAGGGCTTTTTCGTGATACCACATTTAATTATCTTTGTATTAAAGACGCTTTTTTGGGTTAAACCTCTTTCGGCGTTAATCCAAAATGAGAATAAGCGTGGGCTGTTGCCATACGCCCTCTTGGCGTTCGCTGGATAAAACCTTGCTGAATAAGATAAGGTTCAAGCACATCTTCGATGGTCTCACGCTCCTCGCCAATCGCAGCGGCAAGGTTATCAACACCCACTGGCCCCCCCATAAACTTATCAATGATGGCCACCAGCAGTTTACGGTCAAGATAATCAAAGCCTGCCGCATCCACATTCAACATATCCAGCGCTTGGCTCGCAATCAACTCATCAATACTGCCATTGCCTTTCACTTGAGCAAAATCACGCACACGACGTAATAAACGATTGGTGATCCGTGGTGTACCTCGAGAACGCATCGCGACCTGCAATGCCCCTTCTTCGGTGATATCCAGCCCCATATACTGAGCGCTACGTTTTACAATGTGCTGCAAATCATCAACTTGGTAAAACTCTAATCGTTGTACAATTCCAAAGCGATCACGTAGTGGCGAAGTTAATGAGCCAGCCCGCGTAGTAGCGCCAATTAACGTGAATGGCGGTAAATCGATTTTAATGGAACGTGCCGCAGGGCCTTCACCAATCATAATATCCAATTGGTAATCTTCCATGGCAGGATACAAAATTTCTTCAACTACTGGCGAAAGGCGATGAATTTCATCAATAAACAGAACATCGTGAGGTTCAAGGTTAGTCAGCATGGCTGCCAAATCCCCTGCTTTTTCTAATACAGGCCCTGACGTTGTTCGCAAATTAACGCCAAGCTCATTGGCGACAATACCCGCTAATGTGGTTTTTCCTAACCCTGGAGGCCCAAAAATTAATAGATGATCAAGCGCATCACCCCGCATTTTGGCTGCCTGAATAAATATTTCCATTTGATGCTTAACTTGCGGTTGCCCAATATACTCATCCAGTAATTTAGGGCGGATCGCGCGATCAATGGCTTCTTCTTCAGAATGCAGCACTTCAGCAGTAATTAGGCGATCAGCTTCAATCATCGTATTAATCTCTCAATTAAAGTGCTGCGCGTAAGGCATCACGGATCAGGGTTTCAGAATCGCTATCAGGTTTCGCGACTTTACTCACCATACGGCTAGCTTCTTGCGGTTTATATCCCAGCGCAATCAAGGCAGCAGCCGCTTCGGCTTCAATATCTGCTTGGCTTGGCCCTTGGCTCTTCACGCTTGGTAAATCAATATCGCTCACTGAGTTGAAAAGATCCCCATTCAAGCCTTTGAAGCGGTCTTTCATTTCGACCACTAAACGCTCGGCAGTTTTCTTGCCAATACCTGGTAGTTTCACCAGAGAGGAAATCGCTTCTTGCTCAATGGCAGACACAAATTGCTGAGCGGACATACCCGATAAAATCGCGAGTGCCAGTTTAGGGCCTACACCATTAACTTTAATCAGCTCTTTAAATAGTGCGCGTTCTTGCTTGTCATTGAAGCCATACAGCAATTGTGCGTCTTCTCGCACGACAAAGTGGGTAAAAACTATGGCTTCTTGGCCAATTTCAGGTAATTCATAGAAACAGGTCATTGGCATATGAACTTCATAGCCAACACCTTGTAGCTCAAGTAACACAATGGGTGGTTGCTTTTCTAACACGATGCCACGTAAACGACCTATCACACTGAACCCCTTTAATTTGATTAGCGTCTTAAATTTTGACTCTGGTGTTTATACCACAAAAAATGCTGGATGCATATCCAGTCTTCATCTTAATCTTCCGCGAGTTAGCACTAAACGCGGATCCCCCACTTTCAGTAGGTTTTGATTAAAATGACAATGCGTGATAGCAATTGCCAGCGCATCTGCGGCATCCGCTTGGGGGCTAGCCGATAATTTTAGAATTGATTTGACCATATGTTGAACTTGGCTTTTTTCTGCCGCGCCCGTTCCCACAACGGTTTGTTTGACTTGGCGAGCCGCATATTCAAAAACGGGAATATTTTGGTTTGCTGCCGCGACAATCGCCACACCACGTGCCTGCCCCAACTTTAGTGCTGAGTCCGCATTCTTCGCCATAAAGACTTGTTCAATGGATAAAACATCAGGTTGGTACTGGGTGATAATTTCCGAGACTCCCGCATAAATACGCTGCAGACGGCTTGGCAAATCATCAACTTGAGTACGAATACACCCACTTCCGAGATAGAGTAATTGCCTACCTTGTTGGCGAATAACACCGTATCCTGTGATCCGTGAACCAGGGTCGATACCCAGAATAATCGCCATATAAAACCTATAGTTGCCCTTTATTAATTTTCATATCATCTTATCCCCATCTAATGGCTGCCACAATGGCAACGAGGGAATATCACCATTTCCACCGAGATTTCAGTGTAAATAGCATTCCTGCCATCATAAATATAGCAAATAAAAGAGAAGGTGAAGATGGGTGAGGCGTTAGAGAAAGCAGGCTGGACACAGCCCGCTTTCTCTACGCAGACATCGTCTTAATTACAGTTGCTCAGCAACCTCATCAGAGATATCACCGTTATGATAAACTTCCTGTACGTCGTCTGAATCTTCTAGCATGTCGATCAGGCGCATTAATTTTGGTGCTGTTTCAACATCAAGTTCTGCCTTAATCGATGGGATCATAGAAACTTCAGCGGCTTCGCTAGTGAAACCAGCAGCATCTAGTGCGTCTTTAACAGCACCAAACGTTTCAAAGGTGGTGTAAACATCTATTGCACCATCATCGTAAGTTTCAACGTCGTCAGCACCCGCTTCCAGTGCTGCTTCCATCAGTGCATCTTCGTCCACGCCCGGTGCGTAAGTGATCACGCCACGTTTGGTGAACAGGTAAGATACAGAACCATCAGTCCCTAAGTTACCGCCCGTTTTAGTAAACGCGTGACGAACTTCGGATACGGTACGGTTACGGTTGTCACTTAAACATTCAACCATAACCGCTGTGCCGCCAGGACCGTAACCTTCATAAATGATGGTTTCCATATTATCGTTTTCATCATTACCCACACCACGCGCAATCGCACGGTTTAATGTGTCGCGGGTCATGTTGTTTGATAATGCTTTGTCCACAGCAGCACGCAAACGTGGGTTAGTTGCGACATCGCCGCCGCCTAAACGCGCTGCAGTGACCAGCTCACGAATAATTTTAGTGAAAATCTTACCGCGTTTTGCGTCTTGCGCCGCTTTACGGTGTTTGGTGTTGGCCCATTTACTATGACCTGCCATGAAATATCTCCAAAAACGTCAATAAAATAATTAAACAGCAAATTCTAAAATAGCCTGGCTGTTGCTCCACGATTTTGTCAGCTTTGCCGCCTTTTGCGGTTCAAGCCAACAAAACTCTGTGTGTTCAGTCAGTAATGGCGTTTGTTCATCACTCAGCACCAATTTAAACCAATGTTCTTTACAGTGGGTTACATCCGGTGCGTAACGATGCCTGAAATGCGAGAAAATTTCAAAGATGATACTTTTCGACAAATCATGTAACTGACTTGGTTGCGGGTTAAACCCCGTCTCTTCTTTGATTTCGCGAAGCGCTGCATCCGCAGCACTGTTTTCATGAAGTTCCAAACTTCCGGTCACTGATTGCCAGAAGTCTGGATCATCTTTACGCCGCATCATAAGCACCCGCCCCGTGTTTTCAGCCACCATAATGACTAATACCGACTCTGGGCGCTTATAACTTTTCATTACTCTTCTTCTTTCGCTACAATTGCAATCGCTAACTCAGTCAACGAATCTGGGTTTGCATAGCTTGGCGCATTGGTCATTAAACATGCCGCTGCAGTCGTTTTCGGGAAGGCAATAACATCACGGATGTTATCAGTTCCAGTTAACAGCATTACTAAGCGGTCTAAACCAAATGCCAAACCTGCATGTGGTGGCGTACCATATTTCAGTGCATCTAACAGGAAGCCGAACTTCTCACGCTGTTCTTCTTCATTGATACCTAAAATACCGAATACAGTTTGTTGCATTTCACTACGGTGAATACGGACAGAACCGCCACCCACTTCGTAACCATTGATAACCATATCGTAGGCATTCGCAACAGCATCTTCAGGATTCTTCGCCAGATCTTCCGGTGTGAAATCTTTCGGTGAAGTAAATGGGTGGTGCATTGCGGTTAAGCCGCCTTCACCATTTTCTTCAAACATTGGGAAGTCGATAACCCACAGTGGTTGCCAGCTATTTAGGTTGGTCAATTCGAAGTCACGACCTACTTTTAGGCGTAATGCGCCCATGGAGTCAGTCACCACATTTTTCGCACCCGCACCAAACAGGATGATATCGCCATCCGCTGCGCCAGTACGTTCGATAATTTGCTCGATAATTTCTAAGCTTAGGAACTTCGCAACTGGGCTCTGAACGCCTTCTAAGCCTTTCGCGCGTTCATTGATTTTCATCCACGCTAAGCCTTTTGCACCATAAATGCCCACGAAATTGCCGTATTCGTCAATTTGTTTACGGGTCATTGCTGCGCCACCTGGCACTTTCAGGGCTGCAACACGACCTTTAGGATCATTTGCTGGACCTGCAAATACGGCAAATTCAACATCTTTAACGATATCCGCAACATCAACCAGTTCCATTGGGTTACGCAGGTCTGGTTTATCTGAACCGTAACGACGCATCGCTTCTGCGAAAGTCATGATCGGGAAATCGCCTAAATCAATGCCTTTCACGTCAAGCCACAGATTGCGGATCATACGCTCCATCACTTCGCGAACTTGTTCCGCGCTCATGAATGAGGTTTCCACATCGATTTGGGTAAATTCAGGTTGACGATCAGCACGTAAATCTTCGTCACGGAAGCATTTTACGATTTGATAGTAACGGTCAAAACCAGACATCATCAGCAACTGTTTGAACAGCTGAGGGGATTGTGGCAATGCGTAGAATTTGCCTTTATGAACACGGCTTGGTACTAAGTAGTCACGCGCCCCTTCTGGCGTCGCTTTAGTTAGCATTGGCGTTTCAACGTCCATAAAGCCTTCTTTGTCCATAAAGTTACGAACAAAGCTGGTGATTTTCGCGCGAGTACGCAGACGGTCTGACATCTCCGGACGGCGTAAATCTAAATAGCGGTATTTTAAACGTCGCTCTTCCGTGTTGGTTTGATTGCTGTCTAACGGCAGAGGTTCAGATTTGTTAAAGACTTCCAGTCCTTCAGCAAAGATTTCAATTTCACCCGTAGCCATATCTTTGTTTTTCTGGCTATCTGGGCGCGCACGTACTGTACCTGTGATTTGGATGCAGAACTCGTTACGCAGTTCTGACGCTTTCTCAAATATGTCTTTACGCTCTGGATCGAAGAAAACTTGAACGATACCTTCACGGTCACGCATATCGATAAAAATCAAACCACCTAAGTCACGACGGCGGTTTACCCATCCACAAAGAGTGACCTTCTGGCCTTCATGAGCGATATTTAATTGCCCACAATAATTAGTACGCATACTCTATCCTTTTACTCAGCTTGTTGTGCTTTTGCTTGCTGCGGGAATTTGGCATTTAGCTGAAAATTCAGAATGTCAAAAAAGGCAGACATTATATAGGAAATTCTGTTAGACAAACAGTTTGCTATACAGCTTAACTGCGAAATTGATACAAAAAAACCATCTCCAATCAATAAAAATGGCTCTTACCTATCAAAACGATCGTAACTAATCTAAGAAAAGTTGCTCATCTAATTGATGATTAAAATCTGATTGTTTGTTAGAACACAATTTTTTTGGGAATAATTACCCGTTTCATTTTGCTATAATTACTCATATTCAGACACTTTTGCCTGAAACTAGAGGAACCTTTATGAAAAAAATTCTACTCGCATCATCTCTTCTTGTTCTGCTTGCAGGATGCCAAAATGGAAATAATACCAATACAATGAAGCCCACCAACAACAACAATAAAATCTTTTATATCGACTCCTCTCTGGCTGACTGTGTCGGCGTTGCACCGATGAAATGCATGAAAGTGAAAGAAAAACCAACAGATGATTGGCAATATTTTTACTCATCCATTCAAGGATTCAGCTATGAACCGGGCTATAACTACGTGCTAGAGGTTCAACAGTTTGATGTGCCTAACCCACCCGCTGATGCCCCAAGCATCCGTTATGAGTTAGTCAAAGTTATCGAGAAAAAATAATGTCGACGCAGGTGTAAAACCACCTGCCCTTTTCTGTGAGTCACGACAAACGACGACGCGTTAAGGCTAAAAATGAGCACTAAAATCATTGATAAATTAGGTTTAATTACCATTCAGAATGGCAAAGTTGCCATGGTACGTTCCCATAATAAAACCCTATTTTATATTCCTGGCGGGAAACGTGAGCAAGGTGAAACGGACCAACAGGCACTTTCTCGCGAAATCGATGAGGAACTCACATTAACCTTGCACCCTGAATCCATCCGTTTCTACGGAGAATTCACCGGACTGGCTGATGGCAAACAAGATGGCACACAGGTTTGTATCCGTTGCTACCAAGCCGATTATGACGGCATCCCTCAACCCGCGGCTGAAATTGCTGAATTAGCGTGGCTAGATTCCAATGATGTAGATCGCTGCTCTATCACTGCAATTGCTGTCTTAGCGCAACTCAAAGCGAATAATCTCATTAAATAATTCAAAAATGAATTATCAATAGCGATATATTTCTATTTGTAGATTTACTGATTAGGTTTTAAAATTTAGAAAATTTAATTTATCTCCATAGAGGTAGAGTGAAAAATGGTCAGTTCTTTATACGCTGTACTAGGAGCCTTACTGATACTGAGATTATCATTCCATGTCGTAAAGCTAAGAAATCAGTACCGTGTGTCTGTTGGCGATGGTGGGTTTTCTGAATTACAAACCGCTATCCGTGTGCATGGCAATGCCATCGAATACATTCCAATTTCATTAATTTTATTACTGTTAATGGAAATGAATGGCGCCAAAGTTTGGATGATCCATGTTTGTGGCATTCTGCTAATTGCAAGCCGCATGCTCCACTCTTACGGTTTAAAAAACCATGACTATTCACAACGTCGGATGGGAATGATGGGGACTTATCTGGCTCTCGCCTTGATGGTCATGGCCAATGCCTATTATCTACCTTGGGTACAAATGGTGTCGTTCTCCTTTTAATTTCCTTAGCTTCTGTGCGGATTGTTTTTCAGGTTCTATTGTTTTCAGGTTAGATAGCTTTCTGCTACAATCCGCCACTACTTTTGTTCTGCTAATTAATACAAGTCTATGTCAAGTCAGGATCCAAACCATAAAGATAGCCTTTTCTCCGCGCCGATCGCCAATTTAGGTGACTGGAAGTTTGATGAAAAAGTGGCTGAAGTTTTCCCCGATATGATCCAACGTTCTGTACCGGGTTACTCCAATATCATCACCATGATTGGGATGCTAGCGGGTCGTTTTGTGACGCCAAATAGCCAAGTCTATGATCTGGGTTGTTCCCTTGGTGCCGCAACCTTGTCTGTTCGTCGAAATATTTCAGTGGAAAACTGCAAAATCATTTCTGTCGATAATTCACCCGCTATGGTCGAACGCTGCCGCCGTCATATTGATGCGTATAAAGCACAAACCCCTGTCGAGGTTATCGAAGGCGATATTCGCGATATTCATATTGAAAACGCTTCTATGGTTATCCTTAACTTCACATTGCAGTTTTTAAATCCCGATGACCGTGAAAAATTGCTCACTAAAATTTACCAAGGGTTATTACCCGGTGGCATTTTAGTGTTATCTGAGAAATTTAATTTTGAAGATAAGCAAATTGGTGAGTTGTTATTTAACATGCACCATGATTTCAAACGCGCCAACGGGTATAGCGAACTCGAAATCAGCCAAAAACGCAGTATGCTCGAAAATGTCATGCTCACCGACTCTGTCGAAGCGCATAAAGCTCGCTTAAAACGCGTCGGATTCACACATTGTGAAGTCTGGTTCCAGTGTTTTAACTTCGGTTCATTATTAGCATTAAAAGAGGGGCAGTAATGATCGATTTCGGTCGTTTTTATCAACAAATTGCCGTTGGCCCTCTTAGCCATTGGTTAGAAACCCTGCCCGCTCAACTGGCGGCATGGAAGAAAGAAGGTCTACACGGTGGGTTTTCTTCATGGGAGAAAATGTTAGATAACCTGCCTGTAATGACGCCGACCCAGTTAGATATTAAAAATAGCGTTACTGCGACGCGCGACCCAGAATTAACCGAAGGCGAAACTCGCCGTTTAAACAATATCTTAGGGCAGTTGAAACCATGGCGCAAAGGGCCATTTTCCCTATATGGCGTCAATATCGATACCGAATGGCGTTCAGATTGGAAATGGGATCGCGTTTTGCCACATATTTCCCCATTGAAAGGCCGCCATGTGTTAGATGTGGGCTGCGGAAGTGGCTACCACATGTGGCGTATGCTGGGCGAAGAAGCGGAGTTTGTCGTCGGTATCGATCCTACCGAACTGTTTTTATGCCAATTTGAAGCTGTTAGAAAACTGTTAGGTGATGACCAACGCGCACATTTACTGCCGCTCGGTATCGAACAACTGCCTGCATTAAAAGCCTTTGATACCGTATTCTCTATGGGCGTTCTGTATCATCGTCGCTCCCCACTCGACCATTTATGGCAGTTAAAAGACCAACTCGTCAGTGAAGGTGAGTTAGTGTTGGAAAGTTTGGTCATTGAAGGTGATGAATTCCAATGCCTGATCCCCGGCGATCGCTATGCACAAATGCGCAACGTTTACTTTATTCCTTCCGCCAAAATGCTCAAAGTGTGGTTAGAAAAATGTGGTTTTGTCGACGTACGCATTGTTGACCAAGCCGTGACTTCGTTAGACGAACAGCGCCGTACAGAGTGGATGCCAACGGATTCGTTAGCAGAATTTTTAGACCCTAATGATCAAACCAAAACCATTGAAGGGTATCCAGCCCCTCTACGTGCGATTTTAGTGGCGAAAAAACCATAATATTGTCAGGCGGCAATTCTCACTGACCGTACATAACAAAACCCCCAAAAGTTTATCGACAACTCACGGGGGTTTTTATTTTTGTGCCACAAAAATAACGACTACAAATTATTCATTAAATACTCTTCAACCGCTTTTGCGTCATTAGCCGAATCAAAGTCCATGCCTAATGATAGCGTGCCATCTTTTAACTCAATCGCTCTAGGCTTGGTATAGGAATAGGTAATGTTTTTGATTTTCTCACCGACTGACTGTTTTGCGAGTTCAGAGTGTTCACAGACATTGGCTATTCCCTTGAGCATCTCTTTGCTATAACCATCGATACCAATGGTTTCGAGTTGCTCTTTTGAAAAGGTTACCCAATCAAAGTTCGCTTTAATGTCTGACCCACAGGTATTATTTAATGCAGAGATTTGAGAGGAAACTTCCGTTTCATACTTTTGGTGCTTCTCTTTTTCAGCTAATGAAAAAGCAAACGAGGAAGTTGTGATGAGCAAAAGTGATGAAGTTAAGACAATTTTTTTCAGCATGATTTTTTCCTTAAAATTCATTCCGCGGTTTTTAGTTTTTACTCAGTTCAAAAATCTAAAAACAAAGGGCGGTATTTAACCTCCCTATCTTAACTCTCCCTATCGTAAATTCAGTCAGTCCTATTCCGAATTTATGATTTATGCAGGCACTTTTTCCGTTATAGAAATAAAGTCCATCATCGCTTCCACCGTTGGCCCATCCACACAGTAGTGTGTGAACTCATCGGTTTCACTGTTTGAAGCCATGGTTACACCCGCTTTGCGGTAATTCATACTGGAAGGAACTGTTTTCCCTGCGGAGCTGTGCACTTCCGTTAGACCAATTTCCATAAACTTGGTCATATTCGCCAACCGAACTCCCGCGCCAGCCATAATGATTGGACCATTCATTTCACGGCTTTTTTCGTGCAACTCTTTCAGTAGTGGTAAACCTAATTCAGCACTTTGTTGCTGACCGGATGTTAAAATACGTGCTACCCCAAGGTTTTTAAGTTGCTCTAATGCCAGTAACGGATTGATACACATATCAAAAGCACGATGGAAAGTAATCTCCATTCCATTCGCAACTTCCATTAAGGTCTGCATCCGTTCGATATCAATGCGCCCTTCTGTATCTAAGATCCCCACCACTGCGCCAGGAAACCCCATCTCCTTGATCATCTGTAAATCCTCACGGATCACATCAAATTCACTCACGTTATAGCAAAAATCACCACCACGAGGACGAATAATGGGATGAACAGGAATGTGAAGTTTCTCTCTTGCCAGTTTTAAATAGCCGTAACTTGGTGTTAGCCCCCCATCTGCAGCCCCCGAACAGAGCTCAATGCGATTTGCACCATATTCTTGCGCGACTTCAGCGCACTCTATACCAAAACAGCAAATTTCCAGTTTCGCCATGAAGATCTCCAAAATGGTCATAAGCTCAGTAGAATATGAGCTGAAAATTGAGGGTCAAAACGTACTTTTTATTAGGCATTCAACTAACTATGCCACTTTTTGTTAAATGTTATCTGCGTGATATCACACCATTTAGAGTTGGCTCTAAATAATGATCAATAACGTTAATTGCATCACTTATTTTTCGCTTTCAACGATGTTTCTAAGGGAAAACGGGTGATATTTGAGGGTAATTAAGCCGTTTGTCACGGCCAAAGTCGGATTTGGCAGTCTTTCTTGCTGACCTTTAGGTTGACTCACTTTATAGGAGTATCCTTCCGGTAGCGTGTCCGGTAATAAACGACGCGCTGTCTCTTCCAATAATTCTGGCGCGACCTCAATGACCATTTCAATATGTTCCCAGCTCTCTTGAGGATAGGTTTTATCTTTTGGAAAAGGGAGCTCAATAATATAGACATCCTGCCCAGCGATTTGAATCGGCTTTTTCAGATCATAAAGGCGAATTGGGCGACCGTTAATCAGGTTATCAGAAAGTAATTCAGCGCATTGTAATAGCCCGTCATGCCAACGCTCAGCGGTTTCCTGATGGTGGCAACGCACGGAAATGTGGTCAATCACATAATCGGTCAAGGAAAGATTGAGAGAGTGCGCCATCGCCGCAACCTTTTGATCAAAATCAGGCAGGTCGCACCATAGATCATTTAACTGAGGAATTTTATCGAAATCTAGCATTAACATGACTCTATAAATAGAAAACAAAGATAATAAAAAGTGAAACAAGCGCCAGACTGTAGCACGACTCCCCCAAAATATGGTATAAAACCTGCCGTTTTTTCTCTTCCACCTTTTAGTTACGCCCATGAAATGGCACAATGCGGTAACTATGTTCGTTATTTAAGGTAATCCGGTGAATATTCAGGCTATTCTTTCAGATAAAATCAGTGCTGCAATGCTAGCAGCGGGAGCTCCAGAAGGCTGTGACGCCCTTGTTCGTCAATCAGCTAAAGCGCAATTTGGTGACTATCAGGCTAACGGCGTGATGGGAGCTGCGAAAAAAATGGGTCTGCCTCCCCGACAACTGGCCGAGCAAATTGTTAGCCAATTAGATCTCGAAGGTATCGCATCAAAAATTGAAATCGCCGGTCCCGGTTTCATCAACATTTTTATCGACCCAACATGGATTGCGACTCACGCAGAAAACGCGCTGACCAGTGACCGTTTAGGCCTAGCACCTGTTAAAGCCGAAACCATAGTGATTGATTACTCCGCGCCTAACGTCGCGAAACAGATGCACGTTGGTCATTTACGCTCCACCATTATTGGTGATGCTGCGGCTCGTACCCAAGAATTTATCGGTCACAAAGTGATCCGCGCTAACCACGTGGGCGACTGGGGCACACAATTCGGGATGCTCATTGCTTACTTAGAAAAAGTGCAAAATGAAGATGCCAGCGACATGGCACTTTCAGATCTCGAAGAATTCTACCGCGAAGCGAAAAAACATTACGACGAAGATGAAGACTTTGCCGTTCGTGCTCGTGGTTACGTGGTGAAATTACAATCTGGTGATGAATACTGCCGCAAAATGTGGCGTAAACTGGTTGATATTACCATGCAACAAAACCAAGAAACCTATCGCCGTTTAAACGTCACGTTGACAGAAGACGATGTGATGGGTGAAAGCCTGTATAACAGCATGTTACCGGGTATCGTTGCTGACCTAAAAGCCAAAGGTTTAGCCGTAGAAAGTGAAGGTGCAACCGTAGTTTTCCTTGATGAATTCAAGAACAAAGAAGGCGAACCGATGGGCGTTATCGTCCAGAAGAAAGATGGCGGTTTCCTGTACACCACCACCGACATCGCCTGTGCAAAATACCGTTATGAAACCTTGCATGCGGATCGCTCCTTGTATTACATCGACTCCCGCCAGCATCAACATTTAATGCAAGCTTGGACTATTGTCCGTAAAGCGGGTTATATCCCAGAATCCATGGCGCTTGAGCACCATATGTTCGGCATGATGTTAGGAAAAGATGGTAAGCCATTCAAAACCCGTTCAGGCGGTACTGTTCGTCTATCTGACCTGTTAGATGAAGCCGTTGAACGTGCTCAAACGCTGATCCGTGAGAAAAACCCGGATATGGCAGAAGAGGAATTGCTGAATCTTGCTAATGTCGTGGGTATCGGCGCGGTTAAATATGCAGATCTGTCTAAAAACCGTACCACTGACTACATTTTCGATTGGGACAATATGCTAGCCTTTGAAGGTAATACCGCGCCATATATGCAATATGCCTATACCCGCGTTGCCTCTATCTTCAAAAAAGCAGACATTACCGAAGCGGATTTAACGCTCCCAATCGTATTAGAAGCGCCACACGAAATGGCATTGGCAACGCGCTTAATGCAATTTGAAGAGACAATCTTAACGGTTGCGCGTGAAGGTACGCCACACGTTATGTGTGCGTATCTGTATGACTTAGCCGGCCTGTTCTCTAGCTTCTACGAACATTGCCCTATTTTGTCCGCAGACACCGATGCCCAGCGTCAAAGCCGTTTAAAACTGGCCTTATTAACGCAAAAAACCTTAAAAGCGGGTCTGGATACATTAGGTATCGAAACCGTCGAAAGAATGTAAGTTTTATTCTTTTGTTTAAAGCCCACTTCGGTGGGCTTTAAGGTTGATGACAAAGCAGGATAAAAGCGTCGTTTTTCCAGCTTTGTGTTATCAGCCGAAAATCAATAAATTGATTTTCCTTGTTAATTTTACAACCCAAAAGAGCCATTTCCAAACCTGATGGGTTTGTCAATGGTCTGAAAGCCCACTTCGGTGGGCTTTTTGCTTTTTACTATCCAGCTTCCATTCTCTATTTTTCATCTTCTTGCCTGCACTATTTTTGAGCAACTTTTTGTATCCGATAGTCAGTTTGCACTTATTTGGTGAGCGAGCTCTCATTATTTCCCTTCATTTCAATTTATTACGCCCTAAAAACAAAAATTTAACATTTGGCACGATGCTTGCTTTATCTCTTTTGCCTTTTCAAAAAGACAGGGGGATTTATGAAGTACATCATCGCAATTATTAAACCGTTCAAATTAGAAGATGTTCGTGAAGCACTCACTGAATTAGGAATACAAGGGATGACCATCTGTGAAGTCAAAGGATATGGCAGACAGAAAGGTCACGCGGAACTTTACCGTGGTGCGGAATATGAAGTGAGTTTTCTACCTAAAACCAAAATGGAAATCGCTATTAGTGATGACCTACTGGAGCCCGCCCTCGATGCGATTATCCGTACCGCAGATACGGGGAAAGTGGGCGATGGAAAGCTATTTGTTTTTGAACTTCTACAGGCCGTTCGCATTCGTACCAGCGAATCCGGCGATGACGCACTCTAAGGGAGATAAACAATGAGACGACTATGGTTACCTGCCGCACTCTTCGCCTTAAGTTATTTCGCACTTCCCGCCCATGCGTCGGAAGTGAATGCCGTTGATAAAGCGGATAACGCCTTTATGTTGATCTGCACGGCGTTGGTATTTTTTATGACCATCCCCGGTATTGCGCTGTTTTATGGCGGATTATTACGCAGCAAAAACGTGTTATCGCTGATCACCCAAGTAATGCTGATTTTTAGTGTGGTGATTATTCTTTGGTTTATCTTTGGTTACAGCCTCGCCTTCACTGCAGGAAATAAAATCTTTGGGGACGGCTCTTTAACGTTTCTAAGCGCGATGTCCATCGACGATTTATCAGGTTCCATTAATCGGTATATCCATGTTGCCTTCCAAGGCTCATTTGCGGTTATTACCCTCGCATTAATTGTCGGAGCACTAGGGGAGCGCGTACGTTTCTCTGCACTCCTGATTTTTACCGTGATTTGGTTTACTTTCTCCTATGTGCCTATCGCGCATATGGTATGGGCAGAAGGCGGATGGCTGGCCGATGATGGCGCTCTCGATTTTGCAGGCGGCACCGTGGTGCACATTAATGCCGCTGTCGCTGCACTGGTCGGTGCTTATTTGCTAGGTAAACGCAGTGATTACAGCCAAGTGGTACTAAAGCCCCATAACTTACCGATGGTCTTTATGGGTACCGCAGTCCTGTACATTGGGTGGTTTGGCTTTAACGCAGGTTCCGCTGGCAGTGCCAATAATATTGCCGCATTGGCGTTTATCAACACGGTGATTGCAACGGCTGGCGCTATCCTTTCATGGACATTCACAGAATGGTTATTGCGAGGAAAACCTTCAATGCTCGGAAGCTGCTCCGGTTGTATCTCTGGATTAGTCGCTATCACGCCAGCAGCAGGCACTGTTGGTCCTATTGGTGCGCTTGTTATTGGTATTGTCGGGGGAATTATTGGGCTTTGGGGTGTTGTCGTCTTAAAACGTTGGTTAAAAGCCGATGATGTGTGCGATGTTTTTGGTATCCATGGTACCTGCGGTATTGTTGGTTGCATACTCACAGGCGTATTTACCTCGACGCTATTTGGAGGGCTCGGTTATCGTGACGACGTCACTTTACTCCACCAAGTCTTTGTTCAGCTTGAAAGTATTGTGGTCACCATAGTATGGTCCGGTGTTGTAGCATTTATCGCCTTTAAACTGGCGGATAAGCTAGTTGGTCTGCGGGTTTCCCCGGAAGAAGAGTGCGATGGGTTGGATCTTACCACTCATGGCGAGCGCGCTTATCATCCGTAATAGTCTACTCCCCCTCGATTGAGGGGGGAGTTTGTTCGATATCAGACTAATACACTAAGTTCAGATGCAAAAACTAAAAATTACGCAATACTCCGTTTCATAAAGTCACGCGGGCGGAAGCCTAACACATACAGCGCCACAAAGTAGCTCCCAGCACCAACAATTACCACACCCATCAAACGTAACATACGCATCAGCATATTGCCGTCTTGCCACGGTGGCATAAAGTGCAGCACACCAAATAGCACCACCACCATCACCGCCAAGGCAACAAACAATTTAACCAAGAAACCGCGCCAGCCTGCTAGCGGCTGGAAAATATCTTGCTTGCGTAATTGCCAATACAGAACACCGGCGTTAAAACATGCCGCCAGCCCAATAGACAGGGCTAAGCCTGCATGTTGCAGAGGTCCAATAAAAGCTAAGTTCATTAACTGAGTCAGGATCAAAGTGACTATCGCAATTCTGACCGGAGTACGAATATCTTGGCGAGAATAGAAACCTGGCGCCAAGATTTTTACTAAGATCATCCCCGTTAAGCCCACGCAATACGCCATTAATGCATACTGAGTCATCAAGGAGTCATGAGCCGTAAATTTGTCATATTGGAAAAGAGAAACCGTTAACGCTTCGGATAGTATCGCTAGCCCTACCGCACATGGCAGTGCCAGTAATAAACATAAACGTAATCCCCAATCCATTAAATGGCGATATTCTTGGTGATTTCCGCTGGTAAAACTTTTAGAGAGCGATGGCAATAGGATGGTACCCAGCGCAACGCCAAGCACCCCTGAAGGTAACTCCATTAAGCGGTCTGCATAATACATCCATGATACCGAACCTGATTGCAAGAACGAGGCGAAAATCGTGTTAATAATTAATGAAATTTGCGCGACAGAAACCCCGATAATCGCCGGTCCCATCATCTTCATTACTCGCCAAACGCCACTATCATGGAACGATAAACGCGGTAACACCAACATACCGATTTTCTTTAAATGCGGTAATTGGTAACCCAATTGCAGCACACCACCAACCAGAACCGCCCAAGCCAGAGACATAATCGGCGGATCAAAATACGGCGCAGCAAATGCTGCAAAGAAAATCATACTGACGTTTAATAACGTCGGCGCAAACGCCGGTACCGAAAAGCGGTTCCAGGTATTAAGGATCGCCCCCGCTAACGATGCCAATGAGATCAAGAAAATATACGGGAACGTCACACGCAATAAATCTGTCGTTAGCGAAAATTTATCAGCATCCGTGGTAAAACCCGGCGCCGTCACATAAATGACCCACGGCGCAGCAAACATGCCGACAACTGTCACAATCGCTAATGCTAACGTAAGCATCCCCGATATATAGGCCACAAACGTTCGCGTGGCTTCTTCGCCTTGCTGGTTTTTATATTCGGCAAGAATGGGAACAAACGCTTGAGAAAATGCCCCTTCTGCGAAAATTCGTCGTAGTAAGTTAGGGAGTTTGAAGGCCACAAAGAAGGCATCGGAAGCCGCCCCCGCACCGAATACGCGGGCAATAATGGCGTCACGAATGAAGCCTAAAACCCGTGACATCATCGTCATCGAGCTGACTGCCGCTAAAGATTTTAATAAATTCATGATTGCTAGACTAAAAGAAGACAATCGCAGCAGTTTAACAGCGGATGGCAAGACTGACTACGATTGTAGAGTAAATGTTTAGGCTTTAGTCGACTTCCATTCATTGTCGGTTAATGCCGTTAAGACGTGGTCGCGCCATTCTCCATTAATTTCGAGATACTGCTTCGCATAACCTTCACGTTCAAAACCAAGGCGAGTGAGCAAACTGCCGCTACGCATATTATGAGGCATATAGTTTGCCATGATGCGATGCATGCCTTGGTGTTTTTGCATATAACGAATAATTTGGGTTAAGGCTTCATACATCAGCCCTTGCCCCTGCCATTTTTCACCCAGCGAGTAGCCCAGATAGCACGCGTGGAATGAGCCACGTAAAATGTTGCTAAAATTCGCGACGCCAATCACTTCGTTTTCATCTTTATCCAATAAAAGGAAATGAAACGCGCTGCCTTGGCGATGCATTTCGCTCATGGCATGTAGGCGATTATTCCAGCCTGAAGGATTAAAATGGGAGCTATCACGGGTGGGTTCCCATGGCGTCAGGAATTCTTTGTTTAAACTGTAATAGTCTGCAAGTCGGTAATTATCTCGCTCATAGGCTAAACGGATAATCATTCTGTCAGTCATTAGACGCACTTTGGGTTCATTTGAACGATAACCAAACATCGTTAGCCCTTAATTAGTAGTGTTACCAGTCTTACTTTCGATGCTTGAATTATAACTTAAATTTATCACTTAACTAATTCAATTCTCTCTGTAATTAAGTCATTTTTTGAGCAATTAGTTTTGTTTTATTTCATGTGTCCGTAAAAACACACGATTGATGTTTACAGGTAAACCCTAGATATGCCTATTTCGTGCTTTTCATCTTAAGCTAGAGCATTAGAAATACATCGACTAACAATACTTCAGGAGCCTCCGATGTCCCGATTGTGTTTCGCTTTAATCTTGACTCTATTCTCTCATTCCGTCATTGCACAGATTTCATCATCCGTTGGATTCAAAAATATCACTATCGATAAAGACAGTGAAAGACCGCTAAATGTTGCTATCTGGTACCCCACTCCGCCCAATAACAACTCAATAAAAGTCAGTGATAATGCTGCTTTTTACGGAACCGATGTCGTAAATGATGGAGCACCCTCTGATACTAAATCTCCATTAATTATTCTTTCTCATGGCTATGCGGGAAGTTGGAATAACTTAAGTTGGCTAGCGAGCGAGCTTGTTAATAAAGGATATATTGTTGCCGCCCCTAACCATCCGGGTACAACAACATTTAATCTAGACAGCCAGCAAGCCAAACAATTGTGGGAACGTCCCAGAGATCTAAGCCGAGTTATCGATTACTTAACGTTAGACCCTTTATTTAAGAAGCACATCGATAACAACAATATTATTGCTATCGGGCATTCTTTAGGTGGTTGGACAGTCATTGCTTTAGCGGGTGGAAGGTTTGATACCCAGCTATTTCAAGAAGATTGTATTGAACACACCATCCTAGCAGCTTGTAAATTATCATCTACTTTAGACCTGAATAATCCCGAATTAAATAACAACATGGCAGACCCTAGAGTGACTACCGTTATATCCTTAGATGCTGGTGTATTAAGAGGAACATGTTCTGGTTTTAATGGAACATCTGGAGAATACGAATAGGTTTGTCCTGATACAGTGCTCTCGAATAAACTCGGTTCTCTATAGCTATCAGAATATTTTGTATAAATATCAAATTCGTTAGTTACATGAAAACGCAGTTCACCCATTAAATCATTTTTCGGACCGTAGCTAATACTTTTACCTAAAACATGGTCATCAACATCGAAAGTGTGAATACGCCACCCGACTAAAGTACTCACCCATTCCCCTTGATATGCCATATTGGTAAAGACGGATTTATTCGTTCCTTTAGCATTACGCGTTACAGGATCTAATTCCTCGCTGGGTATTGTTCCTTCTGGAGTCCAAATCGGTTGATAGGTTTTAGTCAATGGCTTTGATTTTTGTTGCATGTATTCCACACCGTAAGTGATATCGATAGGATAATCTGCAAACTCAGACGTATTTTCTAAATTAAAGCCCACTCGCTCATCAGTGTAACGGTGCTGATATTGATTACCATAGTGAGCGGTAACATCATCCGTTGTGCCATTGCGCTGTTTAAATTTCCCTTTTGTCCACCATAGGCCTAAGTTCATATCTACCCATAATGAATCTGGTTTATAAGAGTAATTTAAAGAGGCAGTATCAATATCTGCGGTACCTAAAGACCACTGTGGCATTTTCCCATCGTATTGATACCAATACGCCGCTAGAACCTCACCCGCTTTTTGTTCATGATGGCGGTAATTTAATTCAATACTTGAGTATGGGTTAAAATAAATATTGGTTTTTAATAATGTTGACTGGCTTTCATAACTAGTATTAACCACCTCTTGCCCTGGCTTAATAGGCGTATCTGTATTTTCGTATTTATGATAACCATTTTTACCCGCGAAGAAGTTTCCTTGTTTTCTATCACTATGTGCCAGTAATATATCAAATTTATCATTTCGATATGCAACCCCTGTCGTGATAGAGCCATTATTAAAATGTGAATTTTTAACGCCATTTGAAACACGATACCCAGATTCTCCTTTTTCATCTGAAGCGATAGTTGGGCGTCGGTTATTATTGTAAATATTCCCCTTAAATAAGAAAGCAAATTGGTCACCTTCAGGAATAATGCTGTTTGCTGATAATGTTTTTAATTTAACCGTACCTCCGATGGCTCCTCCTGAGAATTTACTCATAGAAGCCCCTTTTTCGATTTCAATGGTATCGATTAAATCCATATCCACATACGTTCTATCTGTACTTCCTTGGTAACCACGCCATGTGTTGGTTGATTGCAAACTGCCATCAATGATAATTGGCACTCGTCCATTTCCTTGCAATCCTCTAATACCAATATCTAATGCACCCGCTTCATTTCGTGCATTATTAACTTGCAATGAAGTTTTATTAGCAAATATGTCTGAATTGGTTGTTCCTCTTACGGTAGAAATATCATTGGCGTCTATTTGCTTGCTATTTGACTTTATTTTGCTGGCTGTGACGAGAAGTTTATCTTTTTGAGTCGAGGTATTGGCTTGATTTGCTAAGGCTGTGTTTGTAGAACATATAATAATTAAACTAATTATGTTTTTATTTTGAAATATCATTTAAGTAATGCCTTCATTAATTAATGATGATTAAATAGACGCGAAGAAATAGCGTATAAAAAATATGAGGGTATGTTTTTTATACTTTTCAATTTATGCATTTAAAGTAAATTTAAGTGCAATGCCATGGATATAACTCGTTCGAAAAACCTTATTTATTGGATGGTTACGTACTCATTTCCCTTACAAATATTAACAAGCCTTGAAATATACATTAGTGATAATAATCATCAAAATCATAATGATTATCATTATCATTATCATATCGTAGCCTTCTAGCGAACGCAGCCCCCCCTATAATGGGAAATATGACGGATTTATCGATAAAAAAATATCATGGTCACCACCCCATCATTCCCGCCAAACTCCTGATACTATTAATAAGAATCATTCCTTCCGTTACGACTTTTTTATGGTGTTTCATGGCACAGGTATCACGGGCAAGAAGCCTCGGCAAATATTTCCTTTTACTCGATAATATGCTGGTTGTTCTTGGCTTTTTCGTGGTTTTCCCTTTAATTTCAATTCGCTTTGTTGAGCAGCTTGGCTGGGCAGCTGTGGTGGTTGGGTTTGCCCTTGGACTTCGCCAATTTGTACAGCAAGGATTTGGGATTTTTGGGGGTGCGATTGCCGACCGATTTGGTGCAAAACCGTTAATTATTATTGGGATGCTATTGCGTGCCGCGGGTTTTGTGTTGATGGCTTTGGCTTATGACCCTTGGGTGTTATGGCTTTCTTGTGTGTTGTCTGCCCTTGGCGGCACCTTGTTTGACCCCCCTCGTACTGCATTAGTGATTAAATTGACCCGTCCTTATGAGCGTGGGCGTTTTTACTCATTATTATTTATGCAGGACAGCGCCGGAGCAGTGATTGGTGCCCTCATTGGTAGCTGGCTTTTACAATATGACTTCCACTATGTTTGCTGGGCTGGCGCGGCAGTGTTTGTGATTGCGGCTCTACTTAATGCTTGGCTACTCCCGGCTTATCGCATTTCTACTATCAAAGCCCCTATTCGTGATGGAATGCATCGCGTCTTGAAAGACACCCGCTTTGTGACCTATGTGATCACACTTTCTGGTTACTTTATGTTGTCGGTACAAGTGATGCTGATGTTCCCTATCGCCGTTAACGAATTGGCAGGAACACCCACCGCGGTGAAATGGATGTACGCCATTGAAGCGGCAATTTCACTGACGTTGCTTTATCCGATTGCCCGTTGGAGCGAAAAACATTTCCGTTTAGAACAACGTTTGATGGCCGGGCTATTTTTAATGAGCCTAAGCATGTTCCCTATCGGTATGACCACATCGGTCAATATTCTGTTTGTGTTGATTGGCATTTTCTATTTAGGCACTATCACCGCCGATCCTGCTCGTGAAACCCTGAGCGCCTCCCTTGCCGACCCTCGCGCCCGTGGCAGCTATATGGGCTTTAGCCGACTCGGTCTTGCGCTAGGCGGGGCTGTTGGCTATACCGGTGGCGGTTGGATGTACGATATTGGGCACCAATGGAATATCCCTCAGCTTCCTTGGTTCTTACTCGGCACTATTGGTTTTATTACCTTATGGGCGCTTCATCGCCAATTTAACCGTAAAAAAATTGAAACAGTCATGTTGAGCGGGCAGTAATACGTTACACTTGGGTTATTACTGTATAAAGGAGTGATTATGAAAAACATTTTCTTGGCATCTATCTTTGGATTGCTATTTATTCTCACGGGTTGTGACAAATTAACCGAATTTACTATCAGTGAATCACAAATTAACAGTTACCTTGCGACCAAGGTTAAATACGAGAATAACATTGGTATTACTGGGTTTGCAGATGCGGATATCACCTTACATAACTTGCAATCAGAAATTGGTCGTAGCGAACCGGGTATTATTGCATTAAAAGGCGAAGCCACTGTCACAATGAATTCACTGCTTGGTGCAGCGGCGGCCGATATTGCACTGACCTTAACTGCACGCCCTGTTTTTGATGCACAAACAGGTTCTATCTATTTGAAAGAGCTGAAAATTACCCAATATAAAATTACACCCGAAAATATGGAGACCGCCATTTCCGTGGTGATCCCGTATCTGAACAGCTCCCTTGATACCTTCTTCGCGACTCAGCCTGTGTATGTGCTCAACCCTGATAACAGCGCCGCAGAAGCGACCGCGAAAAAACTCGCTAAAGGTTTAGAAATCAAACCGGGTAAATTAGTTATTCCCATGGTTGATTAATTGACCATAAATATTTTTGATTGATAAATTGATAATCGAAGAATGAAAAAAGCAACCTTTCCGATAGGTTGCTTTTTTATTGAAATGTCATTTATCTTTAACGCTAAATAGTCACTCGTAATAACTCGTTTTGTATTCATAATCGTATTTTTCAACTCGTCCATCACTGTATGTCACTTCACTGGTGCAGGCAGTTGGGTTTTTATGGTCATCATAATGAGTACATTTTTGAGTAATTTCGACCAACGGTTGCTGATTTTTCGTCGTATGAAACAGAATTTTAGTGACTAAGCCATTAGTGAAAAAGTATTCATTTTTTGTATTAATAACTTCATTTTCATCGAAATATGTTGTTTCTATCGGTAAAAAATGTTCACCATAAACAAACGTCGCTATCTCTTTCTTCCCTTGAGTGATCTTATTAACAAGACCATCACGGTAATAATATTTCCAATCTTGCAGCTCTCCAGTTTGTAAATTGCACATCTTATCGATGCCATAACCTTTGAATTTTTGTTTATCTACTAAGTAATAAAGTTGCTTAAATTTTCTGACAATCACAAACGCTGTTTCACTGTCTCTATTGTAATAACTTAAATTGTTGAGACAGCCATGGAGATTAAAAGACACTGTCACTCTTTTGCTGAGCCCTTTTTCATCGTTCATGACTTGCGTTAATTCTTTTACTTTTCCGTAAAGCGGGTCAAATTGAAATTCCGTACTGTAATTAACCATGCGTTTACTATAGCTAGGCAAATCATTATCCACTTGTGCCAGTGCTAACGGTGAAATAAAGAGTAACATCAAGCCGTGAAGTTTTGTCGAGGTCATCGTGTTTATCCTTTTAACCTATGATAAGAGAAGACAGTTCCGTGCCTATCTTCTCTCAATCATCAGCCTTTAAGTGACAGCGTCACTTATTCATCGTCATTTTCTGAGTCAGATTCTAACTCATCACGCAGTGCAATCACGGCATCGCGGGTTATTTGCGCTAATGTACGGTAAAACGGCGTTGTCGCATGAGCTTCCACTTTTCCCAGAAATGCGCCATACCAGCTCAGAATATAGCTGTCGAATAGCTCTTCCTGCGCGGCGGTTTCGTCTTCAGCAGCTTGATCCTCTAGCCATGATGCGGCTAACAGTAGCGCACCAAACGCATCCGTTGGGGCATCGGTTAAGCTCATTCCACGGGTCACAAGGAATTCGCGAATTTCCGCTTCGGTAATTTCTTCATCATAACGGTGAGCAAAAGGTGGAACCGTGGGTTCACTACCAAACATCGACTGATAATCAGCAGTAATAGCCTTGTGGTCAACTGCCTTCGCCATTCTTGCCCACAGTTCATCTTGCTCCAACGGCCATGAAGCTTTGAGCTTATCTTGCGCAATCATATCGATAAGTGGCTTTACAAGCGCATCGTCCGGAGAGCGTTGAAATAAGGTACCTAAAATACGGCAGACGATTGAGAATTCATTCATGGGTTTCTTCCTGTTGACGATTTTCCTGCAATCACTTTTTCGTGATCATGATGCGATGCAGTATACCTGAAAAAACAGAAAACCCACGCTTTGAGCAATACCATTTATGGCACAGTCCTATATATGGCACTGTCCTATGTATGCCGCTGATAGTCGCTAATGATGATTTCTCAGATAGAAAATCAGATAACTGAAGTATCCTCAAAATAATTCGCGCTGGCGCATAAATATAGCGAACATTTCCCTAACGAATTTTTGTTGTCACTAGGCGGCAAGAAAGCACATCCCTAGGAGCATACACAAGTATGTGACTAGGGTGTGCTGACGCAGCCAACAACGTGACGGCGAAAACTAGGACGGGAAATTAGTAGCCGCGGGCAGTATTAACTATTCCCTCTGGCTGCTCGCCCTTCTCAATCCGCTGAATATTACTCGCAATCATATCCATCGCCTCATTCGGCAACGTAAACGCCGCAACGTGTGGCGTAATGGCAATACGTGGGTGTGTCCAGAATGGGTGCATGTGTGGCAGTGGCTCAGTGGCAAAAACATCGAGAGACGCCCCTGCAACTTGCCCTTTTTCTAAAGCCACCAGCAAGTCTTGCTCAATTAAGTGCGCACCTCGGGCGAGGTTAATAATATAGGCGTTCTGTTCAAGCTGGCTGAATAATTGATGATTCAAAATACCCACCGTTTCTGGCGTGCTTGGTAGCAAGTTCACAATCACGCGGGTTCCTGACAAGAAATCCGCTAACTGGTCTTGCCCATAGTAACTTTTCACATTTGGAATTTGCTTTTCAGAGCGGCTCCATGTTCTGACTTTAAGGCCAAAACTGGCTAAGCGTTTTGCCACTGCTTGTCCTAACGCCCCTGCGCCCATCACACCCACTACAAACTGGTCATGGGTGTAGGCTGGCAGTTGTTTCCATTGACGTTGGGATTGCAATTGACGGTATTCATCCATGCGGCGGAAGTAATACAGCACTTTTGCGGCGGCATACTCTTCCATTTGGATGGCCATACCGGTGTCTTCTAAACGCATCAAAGGGACACCTGCAGGCAATGTTCCTGGGTTATCTTGCTCTTGCTTTAGGATGGCATCCACTCCCGCGCCTAACGCAAAAATCCCTTTTAGATCGTCGCGACCCGCAAGGCACTCATAAGGAGGAAGCCATACCATGGCATAATCTGCCTGTTGGGTATCTCCCGGCTTCCATTGGCGAATATTGGCTTGAGGCAATCGAGCACGCATGCCATCAATCCACTGATTGGCATCAAAAAATGGATGGTAAAATAAAATATTCATGGCAACTCCTTATAGGTTTCCACCAGAGTGTGCGTAATGGTGTTTATTTTCAAGTCAATACCCCATATTTATATCCATAAGATGAGGATTTTGTTAAGGAGTTAACGGAATCTGGATTAATTGCTTGAAGTTTAAATAAACAATTTATTGTCAATTTTTCATCAAGAATAATTGCTTAAGATTAGAGATTAACCAAATTGGTTTTTATTTAGCTAAACGATAGAAAAAAGTGGATTTTTATTTAATTGGGAGTTGACGGAAGGCGCTCTTTTCCCTATAGTAGCGCCCCGTTGAAGGACAAGTTATTTATAACAAATTCTACAACCACAATTTAGAAAAACGGTGAGGTGTCCGAGAGGCTGAAGGAGCACGCCTGGAAAGTGTGTATACGGCAACGTATCGAGGGTTCGAATCCCTCCCTCACCGCCATTTCTAATCTAAGTTATTCTTCCTTAAGTAATTTTTCGTTTATCTTCCCAGAACCATCGATTTTATTAATTCCAACGCCTTGCGCATGATATTCACGACTGATTTCTTCCCATAACTCTGCGTTTTCTACACCTGCAGCTTTCGGATCAAACACTGGATCAACCCCTAGTTTAGTTTGTCTTTCAAAATCACGTAACGCTCTTAAAGCGGGTTTCGATAAGAAGACAATCGCAATCAAGTTTAAGTAGCTCATACTGCCGAAGCCGATATCACCCAGTCCCCACATAATACTGACTGATTGCACGCTGCCCATAAAGACAATCACTAGGAAGACAAATTTCAAAATCAGCTTCAATACAGGGTATTTAAGCTTACGGTCAAGATAAACAATGGTGGTTTCCGCAATATAGTAGTAAGCCATAAGCGTTGTGAAGGCAAACAAGAATACCGCGATAGAGACAAACCCCGCACCCGCCGATGTAAATACCGTAGAAACGGCCATTTGAGTCCATGCTGTTCCTGCTGCCACACCTGGCACATACTCCACAAGAGCAGTCGCTGAACCATCAGGGAAAACGTTGTACATATTGGTAACTAAGATCATCAATCCTGAGGCCGTACACACAACCACGGTGTCGATATAGATAGAGAATGCTTGGATAAGCCCCTGTTTGACCGGATGGCTCACTTCTGCGGCTGCAGAACTGAACGTCGCTTCACCGGCTCCTGCCACGTTTGAAAACACGGCACGACGCACGCCCCAAGACACCGCAGTTCCCACGATCCCACCGAATACCGCATCCATTCCCATCGCACTGCGGAAAATTAAGCTGAACATGCCAGGTACGCTATCCCAATGGCTGCCCAGAATAATCACCATCATCACGATATAAGCTAATGCCATGATAGGAACAATTTTATCGGCTGCGCTCGCAATACGTTTCACGCCACCAAAAATTAACCACGCCATTAATACCGTCACTAATGCACCTGTTGCCATTGGTGGAATATTAAATGCCGTTTGGAACGAATCCGCGATGGTATTGGCTTGAATACCCGGTACCAACACACCGTAAGATAAACAGATCACTGCCGCAACAAAGATAGCAAAAGGCTTTAATTTCAATCCTTTTTCAATATAGTACGGCGAACCACCACGATATTGATCATCTGAGCGCTGCTTATAAATCTGCGCCAGTGTAGACTCAATAAAGGCGCTCGCGCCTCCAAGTAAGCCCATGACCACCATCCAGAAAATTGCGCCGGGACCACCTGCCGCAATCGCGGTTGCTACCCCTGCAATGTTACCGACCCCAACACGCCCCGATAATGCTAAACAGAAGGCTTGGAATGAGGAAATCCCGTCTTTTGATGCTTTATTTTCTTTTAATAAACAGACCATTTTTACGATGTAACGAAACTGAACACCGCGTGTTGCTAATGTGAAATAGAGACCGACACCCAGAGATAAGAATACGAGAGCATTACCCCAGATGTAACCAACGATGGTATTAACGATGGCTTCCATATGTACTCCTCGACGATTGTAATTGTATTTGTGTATTTGCAAGGGTCGAAACCTGAACCCCGCAAGGTTCAGATCAATGTCATTTTACTGATTGATAAACCAGATAACTTTCGTTTGGGTGTATTGCTCAAAGGCTTCTAAGCCGTTGTCTTTTCCACCAAAACCTGACTGACGGAAACCACCAAATGGCGTGGTGATATTACCTTCGCTAAATCCGTTGACGGACACTGTCCCCGCATTGATACGACGTGCAATATTCATCACTCGATGGATATTTTGGCTATAAAACGATGCAGCCAATCCGTAGTGAGTGTCATTGGCTAAATTGACCGCCTCGTCATCGGTTTTAAACGATGTGACGGCTAAAATGGGACCAAAAACTTCATGTCGAAAGAGAGACATTTCTGGCGTAACGGCATCAAAGATAGTTGGTTCGATATACCATCCTGAGCCGAGATCACTGCGTATTTTTCCTCCTGTTACCAATTTGCCACCGTCTTTAACGGTGGTATCCAAAAACGATTTTACTTTCTCAAAATGCGCCTGTTCAATCATTGGGCCAATAGAAACCCCTGCCTCGCGAGGGTCTCCCACTTGCCATGTTGATGCCGCAGCGGTTAACTTTTCGAGTAAGTTTTTTTTGACATTTTCATGCACAATTAAGCGAGAGCCACAGCTACAGTTTTCGCTCATATTCCAGAACGCGGCCGCCATAATATGTGGAATAGCCGCATCTAAGTCCGCATCCTCAAACACCACTTGCGGGCTTTTCCCGCCACATTCCAAGACAATCTCTTTTAGGTTACTTTCCGCGGAGTATTTCAGGAATAAACGCCCCACTTCGGTTGAACCCGTAAACGACACCACATCCACATCAGGATGGCGTCCTAAGGCTTCCCCAACTTTCTCACCTAGTCCGCACACTAAACTTAACGCGCCTTTAGGGACGCCAGCTTCATAAGCTAGTTCCACCATGCGGTAGGCACTCAAGGAAGTTAACTCTGCGGGCTTCACAATCACCGAGTTTCCGACAGCCAATGCAGGCGCCACTTTCCATGCAAACATTTGAGCAGGGAAATTCCAAGGTAAAACTGCCCCCACAACGCCAATTGGCTCATGAACAATCAGCCCCATTTCTTGGCGACCTGTTGGAGCAATTTTGCCGAATAATTTATCGATGGCTTCCGCATACCAATAAAAAGTTTCGACGGTGGCGGGCAAGTCAGTATTCAAACATTCTGTAATCGGTTTTCCTGCATCCACACAATCTAATGCCGCTAGCTCTTCACTGTGTTTTTCAATGAGTTGTGCCCAGCGTAGCATCACTTGCTTACGCTCTTGAGGGGATAATCCACTCCAGCTACCTTCTTCAAAGGTTTCACGAGCTATATTCACGGCTGCATGGACATCTTGCGCGCTGCCATCGGCAATATAACCAATCGTACTATTATCGATAGGCGTATAATTTTTAAGTTTGGCGCTACCACTTTGGTAGCCCGCAATGAGATTACCCGCCCACAGTTGGCTCTGTTTCGCTCGTTCAAATATTTGCTCTTTGGTGATCAACATAGTCAACCTCCCTACGGCTTGATCAACGCAAGAAACTCATGACGTTCTTGCTGGCTAATATTTGACAGAGGCAAACGAACTGGCCCCACGTTAAAAGTACCTTTTAAGCAACCCGCTTTGGCTTTTTGGTTATAATTACCTGACTCCATTGAGTAAATAGCAGGGTAAATCTCTTGCATGATCTGCTTAGCCTTCGCCCAATCTCCTTTTTGTGCGGCATTAAAAATCGCCACTTGCTCCGCAGGGAAAACGTTGCCCGCACCCGCGATCCAACTTTTCGAGCCCCAGAAGAAAAAGTCCACTGGCTGGTCATCACAACCGCAAATGACTTCGAAGTTTTTAAATGGCGTTTGTAGCAAATGCAGAGCACGGCTAAAGCTCCCACTGCTCTCTTTGATAGCGACGATATTGTCAATTTCAGCTAATTTCACCACGGTATCTAATTCAATTTCGATACCGATACGAGCTGGGAAGTTATACATAATGATTGGTAGCGAGGTGGATTTCGCCACTTTTTCGTAGTGGGCATAAACGCCGTTTTGATCTGGCAGGCTGTACGGTGGCGGCGACAACATGAGCCCTTCGTAGCCCAGTTCTTTCGCTTGTGCTGCGCGTTTAATTGCGCCCTCGGTAGATAAGTCATTAATCCCAGCGATCAGCGTCACACGCCCTTTGGCGATTTTACTGACTGTGGTTAATACGGTTTTGCGTTCATCTTCATTTAACGCGTAATATTCACCCGTGGTGCCACAGACAACTAACCCTGTCACACCACTGGCAATCAGTTTTTCGGTTAACTCGGCTAACGCCGTGATATTCAATGAAAGATCATCATGAAACGGTGTGACTAACGGAACAAGGATGCCATGAAAATTCATTATAATTCTCCTGAATTAAAGAAAGCGCTTAATCGAAAAAGGCGAGCAATCGAGCGGTGTCGGTTGCCCGTGGATCATGTTGTTGACGATATCTGCGGTAATTGCCGCTTGTGTTAGCCCTAAATGCTGATGCCCAAAAGCAAAAACATACGGGCCTTTTTGGTCTATGACCGGTAAGGAATCGGAAATAGTGGGACGGAACCCCATCCACTCACTGGTATTCTGGCTATCCAATGGTGTTTTCAACATTGGATTAGCTAACGGTAAAAAGTGACGAGCGCGCTGCATATTCGGTGGACGTTTTAGCCCTGCATATTCCACCGTACCCGCAAGACGTAACCCACCGTTCATTGGCGTCATAATAAAACGGCGATCCATACTGGAGATCGGGATTGATAAACGCCCTTTTTCATTCGGTAGCATCAAGTGATAACCGCGCTCCGTTTCTAACGGCACATTAATGCGGCTCACCATCTTCACTAAGGATTTCGAGAATGCCCCTCCAGCAATCACCACTTTATCGGCAATAAATGCGCCTTGTGATGTGGACAAGCGTGCTTGACTCGCTGATGACGAATCAATCGCCGTGACTTCACACTCAGTCAGGACTTTCCCCCCTAACTGAATGAATGCTTGGGTTAAGCGCTCATGCATTAAGGCGAGATCCACCACATGCCCAGTCTCTGGGTAGAACAATCCACCAATTTGGTTATTGGCAAGTTCAGGTTGCTGTGCCAACAGTTGGGATTGATCCAACAGCTGGTTATGCACCCCTGTGCTATTTAAATACTCTCCGTGGCGACGCAATTTTTCGAAGGTTGGCTGTTTTTCAGCCACCAGCAGCGAACCTTGGATTTTGACTAAATCCTCTAACTGCCACTGCTTCGAAAATGCCTGCCAAGCGTCTAATGACGCGCCATTGAGCATGGAGAGAACATGGTGAATATGCATAAACGGCTTGTGGCGCATATTGCCCAACAATTTCAGTAGCCATGGTGTCAGCGGCAATATATAGCGCCAATCAATACGCAGTGCGCCTAACGGGTCGAGCAACATGCTAGGAATTGATTTCAAAACAGATGGGTCCGCCACAGGAAACACCTGCTCAGTGGCGATATGCCCCGCATTCCCGAACGAAGCGCCTGAGCCAATTTGGTTTTTGTCGACCAATAAAACGTCCGTGCCTTGATTCTGGACAGATAACGCAATACTGAGCCCAACAATGCCACCACCCACCACAATCACAGAATATTTGTTATCCATTCGCTTACCTCACTCCACCGTGATCCCAAAGCGGAACGGGTCGTTTTCATCGATCAACAAGGTATTTTCGCCGCTGATATAGGCATTTCCGCGAATAGTCGGGATGATGCCATTAGCATCCGCAATCTGATAGCTAGCTTGGAATTGGCTACCGATGACACTTGCCTGATACCAAATTTTGCCTTCTGCGAGTTTGTTCTCTGCCGCAAGACACGCCAGCTTGGCACTTGTGCCCGTGCCACAAGGAGAACGGTCATAGGCACCGCCTGGACATAACACAAAACTTTGACTATCCGCGTCTTTGCAATGACCAAACAGCTCAATGTGGTCAATTTCTTGGTTATCTTTACCAAAAATACCTTGGTCAACCAGAGCTTGTTTGATTTTCAAGCAAACCTCGGTCAGTGCTTTGGCGTTCCCATATTGGATAGCGAGTGGTGAATTTTCGACGAGGAAAAACCAGTTTCCACCCCATGCAATATCCCCAGTCACTAGCCCAACCTCCGGTACGTTGACTTGAACTGCTTTGCGATAGCGGTACGCGTAGACGTTTTGAATACTCACGCTACCATCTTCATGTAATTTAGCGGTCACATCCCCGACAGGGGTTTCAATCAAATGCTCCCCGTAGCCAATGCGCCCTAAGTAATGCAATGATGCAACTAAACCAATGGTGCCGTGACCACACATACCTAAGTAGCCTTCGTTATTAAAGAAAATCACTCCGGCGGCCGCTTTTGGATTCACTGGTTTGCAAAGTAATGCGCCCACTAAAATGTCATTTCCACGCGGTTCTAAAATCGTCGTGCAGCGCCAATGGTCATATTCTGTACGTAATTTTTGCAGGCGCGACGCCATGTCTGAATTCCCTAAATCAGGAAAACCCTCAATCACTAAACGTGTCGGTTCCCCTGCGGTATGAGAGTCAATGACTTCAATTTTCTTATATTTACTCTGCATCAGTTCATCCTTATCAATATCATTTGTTAATAGAATGCTTGATTTATGTAAACAACTCTTGATATCTTTCGAATCAACCCATGCGTATTTCTGCACAATTTAAAAACATTTCAGATAACTATTAAAATTAGTTGAATGCATTGGAGCGCAATATGATTGATTTAAATAAACTGTTGTTGATTAGTCAGGAAAATATGCTTTTCCCCGTAGATAATATTAATAATTTGTTAAATCATCTTGGGTTGGTGATGCCACTGATTAACACGCTTCCTAATGTGACTTTTTTCGTTAAAGACCGTAATGCCAAATACTTACTTGCCAATGAAAACTTGGCTAAACGGTGTAAAGTTGACCAACCGAATGGCGTAATAGGAAAAACTGCAGAAGATATCTTCCATGCAGATTTAGGTCAGAGTTATAGTTCCCAAGATTATTTGGTGATGCAGAAAAAAATAAGTGTTATCAATAAATTGGAATTGCATCTCTATAAAGCGGGATTATTAGGCTGGTGTTTAACAACCAAGGTGCCGATTTTTGATACTAAAAATCAGGTTATCGGTGTTGCGGGAATTTCGGTGGATTTGCAGGATGAGAAGTCAGTGAGTCCCAAATTAAATGGTCAATTGGGGCGCGTTGAACACTATATTAGCCAGCATTTTGATACCGCTATAAAAATAACAACATTGGCTGAAATTTCAGGGTTGTCATTATCACAACTCAATCGTCAATTTAAAACAGTCTTTCATATTACTCCCCAGCAATATATTCAGAAGAAACGCCTTGAACACGCAATTGAGTTATTAGAAGAAGATTATTCGATTACGGATATTTCAATTAAATGTGCCTATGCCGATCACAGTGCATTCTGCCGTAAATTTAAAGAACTCACGAATATGACCCCAAGCCAATTTAAACGTATGCGTTCTACTATTGATAATAACAAACACAGTGATAATAAAAACATAGATAATAAAGCCGTTAATAAATGGGATATGGCTTATTCTATTTAACCCTCATAAAACGCACATTTTCTTTAAAAAATGTGCGTCTTTTCTTTTTTGAAACACGCGAACTTTTTTCCATTCATTCCCTCTAAATTCTCAGTTGTTCTTTTGGAAAGAAACCGTTGAGCCTCTTTTTGTTGTCACTATGAATCGCTTTCACGATGAATTGCTATCATGATGAATTACTATCATGATGAATAGTTGTAACGATAAATTGTTGCAATAATGAACTTAGGACAGCTCTTATTGCAGCTAAAACATAATCGCGTATTGATATAGCATTAAACTGCACGCTATGCGGTATATTTTAAGGATGAGTGAATGACCATTTATGATCTGAAGCCGAAGTTTCAGAATCTGTTACGCCCTATCGTTCGTCAGCTCTTTGAGGCGGGAATTACAGCCAACCAAGTCACCCTCGCAGCATTAGGGTTGTCCATTATCGTTGGCGCTCTATTAGCCATTTTCCCTAGCCCTTATTTGTTTATCCTGCTGCCGTTTGTCCTCTTTATTCGTATGGCGCTCAACGCTATTGATGGCATGCTAGCTCGTGAGCATAACCAAAAAAGTCACCTTGGTGCCATGCTAAATGAGCTAGGAGACGTCATCTCTGATGTTGCCTTATACCTACCTTTCGTGCTGATTTTCCCGCATGCATTTTGGTGGATTTTATTGATCCTATTCCTCAGTGTTTTGACTGAATTTATCGGCGTCATTGCTCAAGCGATTGGAGCATCTCGCCGTTATGATGGCCCCGTAGGCAAAAGTGATCGTGCTTTTGTTTTTGGCGCGCTAGGGTTGTTTGTCTGTATTTTTCCGCAACTGATGACCACTAGTTGGATCAATATCCTGTTCGTCATCCTTGCCTTGCTGTTGTTCTATACCTGCTATAACCGTATTCGCCGCGCACTGACTGAATTAAGTGCAGTATCGGAAAATAATTAAGGAAGAATTATGAACGCTCAAACTGACTATTCGACTCAACGTCCCGTTGTCGAATCTCAATTTACCACCAGTGATCATACCAATTTGTTTTATCGTTATTGGCCAACTGAACAAATCACCGATAAAGCCATTATTTTGTTTCACCGTGGTCATGAGCACTCTGGTCGTGTTGCGCATTTAGTGGATGAATTGAATCTCCCTGATTTTGCTATGTTTGCGTGGGATGCTCGTGGACACGGCCGAAATGAAGGCCCTCGTGGCTACAGCCCATCTCTAGGCACGTCCATCCGTGATGTGGATGAATTTGTCCATTACGTATCAGAGCAATATCAGATCCCACTCGAAAATATTATTGTTATTGGGCAAAGTGTTGGGGCAGTCTTGGTCTCTACATGGGTGCATGACTATGCGCCTAAAATTCGTGGTATGGTGCTAGCCTCCCCAGCATTTAAGGTCAAACTGTACGTCCCATTTGCCCGTACAGGCTTAGGGCTAATGCAAAAAATTCGCGGATTGTTCTATGTGAACTCTTATGTAAAAGCCAAGTTTTTAACCCACGATGAGCAGCGTATTCAATCGTTTAACAATGACCCGCTGATCACACGCCCAATTGCCGTAAACATTCTTCTGGAGCTGTATACAACTGCAGAACGTGTGGTCGCGGATGCCGCTGCCATCACTTTGCCAACCCAGTTGTTTATTTCTGGTAGTGACCATGTGGTTCACCATAAACCACAGCATCAGTTTTATGATAGCCTAAATACCTCAATTAAAGAGAAGCATATTCTTCCCGGTTTTTATCACGACACATTAGGTGAAAAAGACCGCCATATTCCTATCGAAATGATCCGTCAGTTTGTTGATAAATTATTTGCACTTCCGCTGTATCAACATAATTACCAATTCGAAGATACCTGGAGCACCAGTGCCGATGCATTCCGCTCATTGAGTGTACCGCTGCCACAATACTGCCCGAAAAACCTTGCTTATAAGATCATGAGCAAGTCCATGAGCACGTTGGGTAAAGCATCTGAAGGCGTGCGTATTGGCTACGATAAAGGCTTTGATTCCGGCTCTACCCTCGACTATGTCTATCGCAACGAGGCGCAAGGTTCCGGTCTGTTTGGTCGCATTATCGATAGGCAGTACCTCAACAGTATTGGCTGGCAAGGGATCCGCCAGCGCAAAGTCAACATTGAAAACATTATTCGCCAAGCTATTCGTGAACTGACTAATACAGGAAAACCCGTTCGTATTATGGATATTGCCGCGGGTCAAGGTCGTTATATTTTTGATGCCATTAATGACTACGGAAAAGTCGATTCCGTTCTACTGCGTGACTACAGCCCAATTAACGTTGAACAAGGCCGTTTACATATCAAAGAACGTTACTTAGAAGACAAAGTTCGCTTTGAAGAAGGTAACGCATTTGATGCCGACGACCTCGCGGCAGTTTCTCCAGCGCCAACGTTGGGAATCGTCAGCGGTCTATATGAGCTTTTCCCAAGCAATGAGCTGGTCCGAGCTTCCCTTGATGGGCTTTCTCGTGCCATTCCATCCGGTGGTCTACTCGTCTACACCTGCCAACCTTGGCACCCACAGGTTGAAATGATTGCCCGAGTACTGCCAAGTCACCAAGGTGGACAAGCATGGGTAATGCGCTGCCGTAGCCAAGGCGAAATGGATGCTTTAGTCGAAGAAGCTGGCTTCGAAAAAATCACGCAGTCCATCGATAACTGGGGCATTTTTAGCGTTTCCCTTGCTCGACGCCGTTAATTACTTTTCTTTTTAACTATCAGGTTATTGGTATCATCACCAATAACCTGTATTTTTATCTACCCAGCACTCATTCAGCCTGCAAATAGCTCACTTACTTGGCAAATGACTTATTGGTGCATTTTCTATGCATCCAAATTCGATTAATAAGGATAGGAACCGAACCCATGCTTCATTTAGCCCAGGACACGCGCCCGACATCACGACGCCAAATTTGGCTCTATGGGCTATTTTGGTTGCTATTCTTAGCCCCTTTTTTCTTTTTAACCTATGGGCAAGTCAATAATTACACCGCGACACTGTCCAATGTGCCTTCTTATGTATACGGATGGGAAACACACATTCCATTTTTGCCATGGACCATCATCCCCTATTGGAGCATCGACCTGTTCTATGGACTTTCCTTGTTTATCTGTGTCACCCGCCGTGAACAGTACATCCATGGTTTGCGCTTAGTTGCCGCCTCGCTGATCGCCTGTGCTGGTTTTTTACTTTTTCCACTTAAATTCAGCTTTCCGCGCCCAGAAACCAATGGGGCATTCGGCTGGATGTTCGATAGCCTAGAGCTGTTTGACTTACCCTATAACCAAGCCCCCTCTCTGCATATTATTTTACTGTGGTTATTGTGGCTACGTTTCAGGGCTCATACTCCAACCCAATGGCGCTGGTTGCTACACAGTTGGTCAATCCTTATTTTGATCTCCGTTCTTACCACATGGCAGCATCATTTTATCGATGTGATCACCGGCTTCGCCGTTGGTGTCATCATCAGTTACTTGTTACCCATCAATACTCGCTGGCAATGGCGCTATACTGGTAGCCCTCGTAGCCTGAAAATAGCGAAAAACTATGGGCTTGGTGCTATTGCCTGCTATGCTCTCGCCTTTCTCGTGCAAGGTGCAGCATGGTGCCTCCTATGGCCCGCAATCGCCTTAACTTTCGTCACATTGGGCTATTTAGGTGCTGGCGCTTCTGTATTCCAAAAAACCGCGACTGGCCACGTTTCTCCTTCTGCCACATTAATTTTACTTCCCTATCGCCTGATCGCTTGGGGTACCTATCATTACTATGCCAAGCGCTGTCAGCAACCCAGTATTGTGAACGAAAAAATTGTTTTGGGAGGACGCCCGTTATATCCACTGCAAACTCAAGCTGTTCTCGATATGACTTGCGAGTGGCCTCGCAATAACTACAGCCAAGGTAAAAATTATTGTAGTCAGCCGCAAATTGATTTGTTACCTCTAAGCCCCGAGGATATTGAGAAAGCTGTTACAACTATGGACAGACTCGCCCAAAGTGGTTCGGTGTATGTTCATTGCAAGTTAGGTTATTCTCGTAGTGCGACGGTAGTGGTAGCTTGGATGGTGCATCAAAATATGGCGAGAAATATCGATGAGGCCATCGCCCATGTGGAACAAGTTCGCCCTCAGGTGATTTTAAATTCAGCGACTGTTGAGCAGTTACATCACTGGTATCAGCAATTTCATGTACGGAGAACACACCAATGAGTTCACTGATGGATAAAAACCAAGGAGATGTGATTTTAGTATTCACTGCCAGTTGGCGCTATTTTGCCGTAGGTGCCATCCTCGCGTTATTGGGACAATTTGCTTTACTGCTTCATGATTCGATATCGCGCTTTAGCCTCGCAGTGAGTGTCGGGCTGTTTTTTGCTAGCCAATACTTTATTTTCCGCCTATGGCTCGACCACCATTTCTTCACGCTAATTTACCGTCAGGGAGATACCCAAGCCTTTGATAATGCTCTCGGGCTGCTATTTCCTCAATCCTTAGAAAATCAAAATAAGGAAAACCGAAACATGGAAAGTCGCTGGGAAGGTACTCGTAAATTATTTCAGCGTGCCAGTTATTGCGTAGTTCTCTTGTGGGGATGGTTATTATTTTCGCTTATTCTTTAGTTCGTTTTGGGATATTTAAATAAGCGGTGAATTTACTATTAATTAATTATCACACCTTTTAAATTGCTGTTTAAAATAGCAAATCGATAGTTAATAATTATTTTAAATACGTTTAATGATATTTAACGGAGTAAATAACGCTTTTTTACTTTTGATACTGAAAACGTTATGATAATTGTAGTTTCATTGATAAATAACACATTTTTTTGATTCAGTTAGGCGTATCCTCATATCTTTATTTCGTTTATTTTTCACCCTGTTATTTTGGTAGGGTTTTAATGAGTACAAAAAATATTAATAGATTGCGCCCTTTTAGCGCATTGATTGATTCCTGTTGGAAAGAGAAATACACCGCAGCCCGCTTTATGAAGGATTTAATTGCGGGTATTACCGTTGGGATTATTGCAATTCCACTGGCTATGGCACTCGCTATAGCCAGTGGTGTTCCACCTCAATATGGTCTTTACACCGCCGCCATTGCGGGGATTGTCATTGCAATTTCGGGTGGTTCTCGTTACAGCGTTTCTGGGCCAACTGCGGCCTTTGTGGTTATCTTATACCCCGTATCTCAACAATACGGGCTTAGTGGCTTATTAGTCGCGACATTAATGTCAGGGATTATCTTGCTGGCGATGGGTTTTGCTCGCTTCGGTAAGTTTATCGAATATATTCCTGTGTCCGTCACGCTTGGTTTCACATCGGGGATTGCGATTACGATTGCGACCATGCAAATCAAAGATTTTTTTGGCCTGCATATGGAGCATGTCCCTGAAAACTATGTCGATAAAGTGATTGCATTGACTAAGGCATTTCCAACCTTGCAATACAGTGACACCTTGATTGGGCTTGCAACTTTATTAGTGCTGATTTTCTGGCCTAAACTCAAAGTTCGCCTACCGGGACACTTGCCTGCAATTATTGTCGGCACCCTGATCATGTGGGCGCTAACCCTATTTGATATTCAGGTGGAAACTATCGGTTCTAAATTTAGCTATTTACTACCGGATGGAACTCAAGGTAACGGTATTCCACCTATTCTGCCTCAGTTTATGTTGCCTTGGGAGTTACCGGGTAGTGCGCCCATCAGTTGGTCGATGATCACCGCATTGATGCCTGCCGCTCTGTCAATGGCTGTTCTTGGTGCAATTGAATCCCTATTGTGTGCCGTCGTGCTCGACAACATGACGGGGAAAAAGCACCATTCCAATAGTGAGCTTATTGGTCAAGGGTTAGGGAATATTGCCGCCCCATTCTTTGGTGGGATCACCGCAACCGCAGCGATTGCCCGTTCGGCTGCAAACGTCCGTGCAGGTGCAACATCCCCTATTTCTGCCATTGTGCACTCTATTTTAGTGTTGCTGACCCTGCTTATTCTGGCGCCATTGCTCTCCTATTTACCGCTCGCTGCTATGTCCTCACTACTGCTGATTGTGGCGTGGAATATGAGTGCTGCTGGCAAAGTGTTTACATTGATCCGCCGTGCGCCAAAAGATGACATTATTGTTTTACTGCTGTGTATGTCACTGACTGTCCTATTCGACATGGTTATTGCTATCACTGTCGGGATTGTTATCGCATCACTGCTGTTTATGCGCCGAATTGCCAACATGACACGCGTGACTCAGTTACCTGAGACTCAAGAAGATAAAAGCCTGCTGGTTGTGCGCGTTAATGGGCCGCTGTTCTTTGCTGCTGCGGAGCGTATTTTTGACGAGCTACGGGTAAAAAGTCACGGGTATGAAACAATTGTGATGCAGTGGGATGCCGTACCGGTATTTGATGCAGGGGGGCTGGAAGCCTTCCATAAATTTATTGATATCGTTCGTAAAGACACCCACATTATTGTGTGTGATATTCCATTCCAACCACTGAAAACATTAGCCCGTGCCAATGTTCGTCCGATTGATGGCGTGCTCAGCTTCCAAAATTCACTGAAAAGTGCATTAGAAGAGGTTAAGCGGATCCAAGAGAATAAAAAGCAGCTTAAGTCATAACAACGCTACCGTATTATTAGCTTAACACTGACAATAAAAATGCCGCACTTGCTGAACAAGAGCGGCATTTTCTATTCAATCCTGTATGCTAAAAATCAGTAGCAATACATTTCGTTACCTTCGGTTTTACCTAATTCACAAGCCATCGCACGGAGTTTTGTCGCTTTCTGCTCGTCATCTCTGACGGCACCATTATTACCATCATTAAATTGAAATGAAGCCATACCTTCTGCAAAGCCAGCGAAGGTTAATGCATCCGCTTTTGCAAACCATTCCAACGCTTTTTTCTCATCTTGCGGCACTCCATTACCATCGTAATAAATAATACCTAACCATAAAGGCGCATTAAAATAATCTTTGTCATTTAACGCACTGACCTCCTCAAGTAGTGTAATAGCGCGCGGGTAATCAACGCCACCTGACTCAGGAGTAATCAGCGTTTCAGCTAAACTTATCTTCCCGCGAATACTCCCACCAGCAACGGCTTTAGTCGCATATTCACGGGCTTTGACAAATTCCTCAGTAAACGTTCTATCCCCACTAATTAACGTGATATCCGCCAATAGCGAATACGCATCGGCATTGCCTGCTTGTGCTGATTTCTCTGCCCATAACTTGGCATTGTTTTGGTTTTGTAATACACCAATTCCCGACAAATACATTCCAGCTAATTCATATTGCGCTTTAGCGTCATTGTTTTGAGCCGCCGTTTTGGTCTGTTCAAATATTTTCTTATCTTCAGGCGTAATATCGTATTGCGCCATTGCATGTAGTGAGAACATTAAGCCCATCGCACCTAAGCAAAATTGGCGGCTGGTATTTTTAATAGCAGAGAGGATTGGGTACATAGGTGCCTTATTATTTATAAACGTTAATACGGATGATAAACGATGCGTTAAAACGGTTCTTAAGGCGCTATAACGCAGAGCCTTGCCCACCATTAGCAAGCAAGTATTGGTACAAACTGTTCATACCTACCCAGCGATTTTCACACCATTGTGGCGCTAATAATGTCGGTTTTCTCGCACTGGCACTGATACGATGGTACAGAATACCCGTTGGCGTATGGCGGATAATCTCCCCTGCGGTTGCGGTATATTCATCTAAAGATAGGGTTTCTAAGCGACCTGCTCGCCAGCTTTTTGCCATAATACTACCCTCAACGATATGCAACGGATGCAGTTTTATGCCATCTGTGCCACACGCCAATACCGCCTCTAACGTCTGCATATTCATGACAGCATTTTCATTTGGCAGACCGCAAATCAAATGGGTGCAAACCTTAAGTCCCAGTGCTCGAGCTTTTTGGGTGGTCGCTTGATAAGTGGCAAAATCATGACCACGATTAATACGGTGCAATGTTTTGTCATGGGCGGTTTGTAAACCGAGCTCTAGCCAAATTTCATAGCCTTGTTGGCGATAATCCGCCAGTAACGATAACACCGCTTCAGGCACACAGTCAGGGCGAGTTCCTACGCATAAGCCAACCATATCCGCCTGTTGTAGCGCTTCTTCATACAGCTGTTTTAAACGATGTACTTCGTCGTAAGTACTGGTATAAGCTTGAAAATACGCTAAATAGCGATTGGCGCGGGAAATTCGAGAGACTTGTTGCCGGATTTGAAGGGTGATGGGTTGTTCGGACTGTTTCTCATCACTGAAGGATGACACATTACAAAATGTGCAGCCACCTCGCCCCAACGTACCATCACGGTTTGGGCAGCTAAAACCACCATGTAAGGTGACTTTATGGATTTTTTCACCATATCGGCGCTGGAGATCAGCGCCGAACATGGAAACAACATCATTTAATTGCATTTGAAACGATGATTAGCTGTTGGTGTCCAACGCAGGAAAGCTTTTCACAACTTCGTCAATGGCTTTAACTTGCTGTAAGAATGGCTCTAATTTGTTTAATGGTAATGCAGAAGGACCATCACAACGCGCGTTATCTGGATCTGGGTGAGCTTCAAGGAATAGACCGGCTAAGCCAACCGCCATCCCTGCTCTTGCCAGTTCAGCAACTTGACCACGACGACCGCCTGATGCTGCGCCAAATGGGTCACGGCATTGCAGTGAGTGTGTTACGTCAAAAATGACTGGGCAACCATTAGAGGCTTGCATCATGACATTAAAACCAAGCATATCAACTACTAAGTTGTCATAACCAAAGTTTGCACCACGGTCACACAGGATAATGTTATCGTTGCCACCTTCGATGAATTTCTCAACGATGTTGCCGATTTGTCCCGGGCTGATGAACTGAGGTTTCTTGATGTTAATTACCGCATCGGTTTTCGCCATCGCTGCAACTAAGTCAGTTTGACGAGCCAAGAATGCAGGTAATTGGATAACATCAACCACTTCAGCAGCTGGCTGAGCTTGCTCTGGAGTATGAACATCGGTAATGATTTTCACGCCAAAAGTCTGTTTGATTTCTTGGAAGATTTTCAGACCTTCTTCCAGACCCGGTCCACGATAAGAGTGAATAGATGATCGGTTAGCTTTATCAAAAGAGGCTTTAAATACATACGGAATACCTAATTTTTGTGTCACAGTGACATAATGCTCACACACTTTCATCGCCATATCGCGAGATTCAAGTACGTTCATGCCACCAAACAGAACAAATGGCAGATCGTTTGCGACCTTAATATCACCGATACTGACTACTTTCTGTTGCATACTCTTACCCTTTATAGGAAGACAAAAACTGTCTATACGTTAATCAATGCAGTACAACTGGAAGGTTATCCAGCGAATAAATTTGGATCTTAATCATTTCCGACACGGGGTCTTCTGGGCAGTGCTCAACAAAATAGTTAAGGTCGCTCAGCGCCACATGGTTACAATCTAAGTGCGCGAGGATAAGCCCTCGATCGCGAATTTCATAAGGGTCTTCAGGATCGAGGATCAGCAATGTCTCACAGACTTTTAATGCCATCTCCATTTTTTTCTCTTCCATCAGCGCCGCTTTTAATGTGTCGAAAATTTTGCGAACAATAATGCTATGTTCAGCCACATCCAATTCATCAAAAATAAATTCGGAGTATGGATCAACCGTGCCTTTTAACCACATCGTTAATGTATGCTGTGACAAGGTTTCACCGCTAACAGGGTTAATAAACCACTGGGAGCCATCGCGTTTTGTCGAGACAAAGAGTAATTGAGTCGGGAAAATCGCAGCTTCAATCTCTAAATCGAGCTGCTCCGCAATAAATAAGAAAATTGAGCCAAGAGAGACCGGAGTACCTTGCTTAGAAACTAAAACTTTATCTAACCACAGCATATCAGATAGCGCATAAACACCGTGCGCCGCACCAAATTTCCACTCACCATAAAACAGTGCAATCAGCCGCTCTATCTTTGACTGATTATCAGCAGTCAAATCCATTGCTTCACGCGCTTTAGCGACTAAATCATCTAATTGCGTTTGTACCTGCATAAAGGGGAAATCGGCACGAATGATTTGTGAAACCATCATAATGCCTTCGCTTAACGGTAACTGATTAAACTCAATATTTGCTATTGTTTTCATTACAATTCCACTGCAATTGCCCGCTTAACCATTCCATTGGCCAAGGGAAATTCGCTCTTTACCACCATAATCCAGACAGGTCTCGACATTGGTGTACCCATTTTCATTAAACAGCTCTCGCACTGTTAAACCTTGCTGCCAACCATGCTCAAGCAGCAGCCACCCTTGTTGTTTTAGGTATTGTTTTGATGTGGCAATAATATGTGCTAAATCTGAAAAACCCTGATTATCCGCAATCAGCGCGGTTGATGGCTCGAAACGCACATCACCTTGACTTAAGTGAATATCACCCTCATCAATATAAGGAGGATTACTCACAATCATATCAAATAGTTCATTGGGGAGTGAAGTAAACCAATCACTTTGTGAGAACTGAATATTTGAAATGGCTAAACGTTGTTGATTTCGTTGCGCTAACGCCACCGCATCGGGATTAAAATCCACGCCCGTCACACGACTATTAGGTAACTCTGACGCTAAGGCTAACCCAATAGCCCCCGTTCCTGTGCCAAGATCCAAAATACGACAGGCATCTTGAGGAAGGCGCGCTAACGCTTGCTCGACAAGGCATTCGGTATCTGGACGTGGGATCAAGGTTGCAGGGGAAACATACAGCGGTAGTGACCAGAATTCTCGTTCACCCACAATGTAGGCAATCGGTTCTCCTTGTTCACGGCGAGCTAATAGCGCCTCTAATTGCTGTTGTTCATGGGAAGTGAGTTCGGTTTCATCAAAAGCGAGGATGTAGGTACGACTGCGCCCTGTTGTGTGTTGCAACAGGATCTGCGCATCTCGTTTAGCGCTATCACTGGCAGACAGTCTGACGACTGCCTGCTGTAACCATTCGCTATAACGCATTAGTCCTGCTCTGATAAAGCAGAAAGCTGATCAGCTTGGTATTCGTTGATGATAGGCTGAATTAATGTATCCAGCTTTCCTTCCATCACTTCATCCAAACGGTACAGCGTTAGGTTAATACGGTGATCCGTGACTCGACCTTGTGGGAAATTATAGGTACGAATGCGGTCAGAACGGTCGCCGGAACCTAATAAGTTACGGCGTTCTGAAGCTTCTGCTGCATGGCGTTTATCCATTTCAGCTTGGCGAATACGCGCACCCAACACAGACATCGCTTTCGCTTTGTTTTTGTGTTGTGAACGTTCATCCTGGCATTCAACCACAATACCCGTTGGTAAGTGGGTAATACGAATTGCAGAGTCGGTGGTGTTAACGTGCTGACCACCCGCACCCGATGAACGGAACGTATCGATACGTAAATCCGCTGGGCTAATTTCCGGTAATTCCGCTTCTGGCAGTTCAGGTAAAATAGCGATAGTACAAGCGGAGGTATGAATACGGCCTTGTGATTCCGTTTCAGGAACACGTTGTACGCGGTGACCGCCGGATTCAAACTTCAAACGACCATACACGCTATCACCCGAAATTTTTGCGATAACTTCTTTGTATCCGCCGTGCTCACCATCGCTGGTGCTCATCAGCTCAACGCGCCAGCGGTTGCTTTCCGCATAACGGCTGTACATACGGAATAAATCACCCGCAAAAATTGCCGCTTCATCGCCACCCGCGCCCGCGCGGATTTCCACAAAGCAGTTATATTCATCATCAGGATCTTTTGGAAGTAACAACAATTGCAATTGTTGCTCTAGCTCTTCATTGCGCTCTTTTGCTTCTTTTAGCTCTTCTTGAGCCATCTCTTTCATTTCAGGATCGTCTAACAGCATTTGGGCTGTTTCAATATCATCCTGAACGGTGCGCCACGCAGTAAAACACTTCGCGACATCCGTTAATTGAGCATATTCTTTTGATAAAGCACGAAAACGGTCTTGATCAGCAATCACACCCGCATCAGCAAGGTGCGCTTCAATTTCTTCGTAGCGTTCTTGTAATGCTTCTAGTTTTGCGACAATAGAAGGCTTCATTCGTTATATCAGACCTATGATTAAAAAGTGGTTATTGATGGTCCAGCCCTAGGCTGTCCCTAAGTAGATTTAGACGCTCAACATCCCCATTTCCCGCAGCTTGCTGCAAAGATTTAGTCGGAGCGTGGATCAGGCGGTTGGTTAACTGTTGTGATAGCTGCATAATTACTTGCTCAGGGTTGGCACCTTGGGCAATGGCTGCAAGTGCTTTTTCGGTCATGCTTGCCCGAATTGCTTCCGCCTGCTCTCTGTATTCGCGAATTGTAGAGACTCCGGCTTGTGAGCGCAACCAATCCATAAAATGACCGCTTTCTTGCTCAACAATAAATTCCGCTTCAACCGCGGCAGCTTTACGTTGCGCCAAGTTTTGGGCAATGATGGATTCCAGATCATCAACAGTGTAGAGATAAACATCTCTGAGTTTTTCTACATCCTGCTCGATATCACGAGGAACTGCGATATCAATCAATAACATAGGTTTACTACGGCGTGCTTTCATCGCACGTTCGACCATCCCTTTACCAATAATTGGTAGCGGGCTAGCCGTTGAACTAATCACAATATCCGCTTCTGCTAAACGGTTATCGATATCAGCTAATGAGATAACTTGCGCGTTCACTTCTTTGGCGAGAAGTTCGGCTCGTTCTAGCGTTCGGTTAGCGATCATCATCTTTTGTACGCCATGCTCACGCAAATGACGTGCGACTAATTCGATGGTTTCCCCTGCCCCGACTAACAAGATATTCAAATGTTTGAGTGATTCGAAAATTTGTCTTGCTAGTGTACAAGCTGCAAAAGCGACAGAGACCGCATTAGCACCGATATCAGTTTCGGTTCGCACACGTTTAGCCACAGAAAACGATTTTTGGAATAAGCGCTCTAATTCGCTAGATAGAGAATGATTATCTTGCGAAAGCGCAAACGCCTTTTTCACTTGACCGAGAATTTGAGGCTCACCAAGAACCAGCGAATCTAACCCGCTTGCTACACGCATAAGGTGGCTAACTGCGCGCGCATCTTGATGCCAATAGAGGCTAGGTTGGAGATCTTTGGCGGTGATCCCATGAAAATCACATAACCATTTAGTTAACTGTTCCTGCGCTTTTTCTTGGGACTCAAGGCTGAGATACAGTTCAGTTCGGTTACAGGTAGACAGCACAACGCCGCCACTCACTTGAGGCTGTTTCAGTAACTCCTCAAGTGCGTGGTCGATTTTTTCAGGACCAAAAGCGACTTGCTCACGCAAAGCCACTGGTGCTGTTTTATGATTAATGCCTAGGGCTAATAGGGTCATTGTGCTTACGACTTACTCACATTGCTCACATTGCTAATTTATTTGTCAGTATGATACTAGTGACCTAGTTCATTACTGCGATTTATATTTATATATTGTAGATGATTAACGCGTCTGTTTCTACGGGTAGGCGATGATCAACAATCAGAAAGATGATGCATACCAAAATTTACGTTGATTATCGGACTGTCTGATATCAATATCAATAAGATGCATCAAGGATGCCGTCATTTGGCACAGAAAGCAAATTCCCTACTTTTTGGTATGTTTTCATTGATAACCACTACAGATTAGCGCAATATTCCTGAAAATTACCTTTTGAGAACCGATATGCAACTTTCTTCAGCTCTGTCGTTTACGCGCCCAGCCAAAAATTTTTGGCGATTAATGCCCCTTTCCTGCTTGCTGCTGACTGCCTGTGTGACTACCTCTCAAGACACCACGAAAGGCACTTCATCCTCAACGGATGCGCAGTGGAAAGCCCACCAATCGCAAGTGGTTGAACTGCGTGACTACCAAACTCGCGGCTCCTTTGTGTACATTGGCGGTCAAGGTACCGGAACAGAAACCAAAACTTACGCGAAGTTTTTCTGGCAGCAATATACCCCAGAAAAATACCGTTTATTACTGACTAACCCATTAGGCACGCGTGAACTGGAACTCAGTGTAGAGCCTGATTTAACCAAATTAACGACTAAAGATGGGCAAACTCACATGAGTGATGTGCCGAGTGAGTTAATTTATCAGTTAACAGGCATGGATATCCCTATTGACGATCTCACCGCTTGGTTGGTCGGCTCACCGGGACGCGCCACTGAATACACCCTCGATAGTAACCATTTGCTCAAATCCGTGACGTTTAAAATCAATGGCGAAACATGGAAATTGGATTATCTCTCTTACGATACCAAAACCTCGCCAATGCTGCCGAACCACATGGAGCTCAAGCAAGGGGATAAAGTCATCAAGTTAAAAATGGATAGTTGGACACTGAAAAAATGACGTTAACGTGGCCATCACCGGCAAAATTGAATCTTTTTTTATACATTACCGGGCAGCGAGCTGATGGTTATCATGAGCTACAGACTCTGTTTCAATTTTTAGATTATGGTGATGAAATCACCTTTACCACGCGTTCGGATGATCAGATTAATTTACTCACCCCGATGCCGGGCGTAGATGTCGAAAAAAACTTAATCATTCGAGCCGCCAAAAGCCTGCAAACCTATTGTCGCGAAACCCTCAATCATCAAGGTCCATTAGGTGCAGATATTCGCATCAATAAAGTGCTGCCGATGGGTGGTGGAATTGGCGGCGGATCGTCAAATGCGGCGACAACACTGATTGCGCTTAACGAGCATTGGGGAACACACATTGCTGACGAGGTTTTAGCCGAATTAGGTAAACACCTCGGTGCCGATGTGCCCGTTTTTGTTCGCGGTCATGCCGCCTTTGCCGAAGGTATTGGCGAAATTTTAACACCCGCCGAGCCAAAAGAGTGTTGGTATTTAGTCGCACACCCCGGAATTGAAATCTCAACTCCGATGATCTTCACAGATCCAGAATTAAATAGAAATTCTCCAAAACGCTCTTTAGCCGCATTATTACTGGCTCCGTATGCAAATGACTGTGAACCGATCGCAAGAAAACGTTTTCGTAAGGTTGAACAGCTCGTTTCTTGGCTGTTAGAATATGCTCCGTCTCGCCTAACAGGAACAGGCGCTTGTGTGTTTTCTGAATTTGAAACCCAAGCGGATGCCCTGAAGGTGTTAAATAAATCCCCATCGTGGGTGCAAGGATTCGTCGCTCAAGGAGCGAATGTTTCTCCTGTGCACAAATTCCGCGCTGGGATAACCCGTGTATTGCACCGATAGTAATGACTTATCCATCATTGCTGTTGGTCAACAATATCTCTCTGGACGCAAGCCTGAGGTTTTTCTCGTGCCCGATATGAAGCTTTTTGCTGGTAACGCTACACCGGAACTAGCACAACGTGTTGCTAACCGCCTTTACACTAATCTTGGAGACGCGGCTGTTGGTCGTTTTAGCGACGGCGAAGTCAGTGTTCAAATTAATGAAAATGTTCGCGGTGGTGATATTTTTATCATCCAGTCAACTTGCGCACCAACCAATGACAACCTGATGGAACTCGTTGTTATGGTCGATGCCCTGCGCCGTGCATCTGCTGGTCGTATTACCGCTGTTATCCCTTACTTCGGTTATGCAAGACAGGATCGTCGCGTACGTTCTGCCCGTGTACCAATCACCGCTAAAGTTGTTGCCGATTTTCTGTCAAGTGTGGGTGTTGACCGTGTTCTTACTGTTGACTTACACGCAGAGCAGATCCAGGGCTTCTTTGATGTTCCTGTAGATAACGTATTTGGTAGCCCAATCCTTCTGGAAGATATGTTGCAGAAAGATTTAGAAAATCCAATCGTTGTTTCTCCAGACATCGGCGGCGTCGTTCGTGCTAGAGCAATCGCGAAATTACTGAACGATACTGATATGGCAATCATTGACAAACGTCGCCCACGCGCAAACGTTTCTCAAGTCATGCACATCATCGGTGACGTTTCTGGTCGTGACTGTATCTTAGTTGACGATATGATTGATACTGGTGGCACACTGTGTAAAGCAGCTGAAGCGCTGAAAGAACGTGGTGCTAAGCGTGTATTCGCTTACGCAACTCACCCAATCTTCTCAGGTAATGCTGTAGACAACATCAAAAACTCTGTGATTGATGAAGTCATTGTTTGTGACACAATTCCTCTTTCTCCTGAAATCAAGGCGCTGAACAAAGTTCGTACCCTGACCCTTTCAGGCATGCTGGCCGAAGCTATTCGCCGTATCAGCAATGAAGAGTCAATTTCTGCGATGTTCGAGCACTAATTCTAAAGCGGGGTCTTAATGACCCCGTTTTAACATCCTAGTTTCAGTCGTTTTTCATGAAATTATTGAGACGGGGAATGTGCTTTATCGCACCACATTTATTGTGGTCACGATACAAAATTTATAAGTAGCGCCCCTACTGTTGTTCATCAACCGTAGGGGCTTTATTTTTAGCTTTTCAAAAAGCCGTTTTTTTAAAGCCTACTTTTTCAGGCAAAAAAATAAGAGTGAAATCATACATAGTGAATTTCACTCTTATTTAGATTTCATCTATTTTTCAATAATATGCTTCTGTTCATCTCTATTGATAAGCTTCAAATGAACTTCAGCTAACTCGTTATGGGTAGCGGTGGTTATCGTTACGAGAATGAAATTGACGTTTCACCAAACAGTAACGGTCTTCCACTTTCTCTTTACCGCCCATTCTTGCGCCCACTAACCAAACCAACGCACCGATAAAGATCCCAAACAGTGAGCTATTGATGATGTCATCGGACAACCCTAAATCAACAATATGAGAAAACAGGTTTAAACCGATGCTTCCCCCCATCACCACCATACCCAAACCCATCAAGCCATTACCAATGAGAGTAACCATTTTCCGTTTCATATCTACCTCCAATATCAGTAAACTGATACGCAAGCATTGAAGAAAAGTTCGATAAAACTTTATATTTATGTAAAGAGTATAGCTCTTTAAGTAAAATTATTTGCGATAAGCTTCACATGTATAGAAGAGTTTAAGGATATCTACTCAAAAAGTGCTTTTTATCAATTTACCAACTGATGATGGTATTAACGAATAATTCATAAGCTAATTATCACTAACGCAATCTTATCAATGACAATTTTGTACATCCACCCCGACACGAGGTAAACTAGTCGCCAATTTCTATACATTGACAGTGAAAAAGTCCCCGTGAGTAAAATAAAATTAATTGTTGGATTAGCCAATCCGGGCGCTGAATATGCGCAAACCCGCCATAACGCTGGTGCGTGGTATGTTGATTTACTGGCACAACGCCATAACCAATCGTTAAAAGAAGAGCCTAAATTTTTTGGTTATACGGCTCGCATCAATCTTAATGGCAATGATATTCGCTTGCTGGTCCCGACCACCTTTATGAATTTGAGCGGTAAATCCGTCGCAGCAGTGGCCAATTTCTATCGCATTAATCCAGATGAAATTTTAGTCGCCCATGATGAGCTCGATTTACCACCAGGTGTGGCCAAAATGAAGCTCGGTGGCAGTAACGGCGGGCATAACGGCTTAAAAGATATTCAAAGTAAATTTGCCAATAACCCGAACTTTTACCGCTTACGCATTGGTATTGGGCACCCTGGCGATAAAAACAAAGTTGTTGGTTTCGTGTTAGGCAAGCCACCGCTGTCAGAACAGAAGCTTATTGATGATGCGATTGATGAATCTGTGCGCTGCACGGACATCCTGTTATCTGACGGAATGGATAAAGCTATCAATCGTTTACATGGTTTTAAAGCCACAGCCTAAGAGTTGATTTCATCAAACACGAGTTTTTGTGTATAATCAGCGCCAATTTTCTAAACATTAGGGGCAGCACTCGCCTGCCCCCGCTATTAAGGTGAGAAACATATGGGTTTTAAATGCGGTATCGTTGGTCTGCCTAACGTGGGTAAATCCACTCTGTTTAATGCATTGACCAAAGCCGGCATCGAAGCAGCCAACTTCCCTTTCTGTACAATTGAACCAAACACGGGTGTTGTGCCAATGCCAGACCCACGTCTTGATCAATTAGCTGAAATTGTGAAGCCTCAGCGCATCCTGCCAACCACGATGGAATTCGTTGATATCGCGGGGCTGGTAAAAGGCGCATCGAAAGGTGAAGGTCTTGGTAACCAATTCCTGACTAACATCCGTGAAACAGAAGCGATTGGTCACGTTGTTCGTTGTTTTGAAAATGACAATATCATCCACGTTGCTGGCCAAGTTGACCCAGCAGCCGATATCGAAGTGATCAACACTGAATTAGCATTATCTGACTTAGATACTTGTGAGCGTGCTATTCACCGCGTACAAAAACGCGCAAAAGGCGGCGATAAAGATGCAAAAGCGGAATTAGAAGCGCTGGAAAAATGCCTGCCACACTTAGAACAAGCTGGCATGCTGCGTTCATTAGATTTAACGGCTGAAGATAAAGCCGCAATCCGTTATTTAAGCTTCTTAACCCTGAAGCCAACTATGTACATTGCTAACGTCAATGAAGATGGTTTTGAAAATAACCCATACTTAGACAAAGTCTACGAAATTGCTAAAGCCGAAGGTTCTGTTGTTGTGCCTGTGTGTGCCGCTATCGAGTCTGATATCGCCGAACTGGACGATGAAGAGCGCGATGAGTTTATGGCTGATTTGGGCATTGAAGAGCCAGGTCTGAACCGTGTGATCCGCGCAGGTTACGAATTATTAAACCTGCAAACTTATTTCACCGCTGGCGTGAAAGAAGTGCGCGCATGGACTATCCCTGTTGGCGCAACTGCTCCACAAGCGGCAGGTAAAATCCACACTGACTTCGAGAAAGGCTTTATCCGCGCACAAACTATCGCATTCGAAGATTTCATCAAATTCCGTGGTGAACAAGGCGCGAAAGAAGCGGGTAAAATGCGTGCTGAAGGTAAAGATTACATCGTTAAAGATGGCGATGTGTTGAACTTCTTGTTTAACGTGTAAACTTACACTCCAGTCTCATACTGTTTCACAAAGTATCATTTCATAAGAAAATAGCATAAAATTCATGACATTAACTGGGTTTTATGCTTTTTTATGTCTCATTAAGTTTCATAAAAGCTCGTGACTAAATGAGTATGTAACTGAGTACAACTTATTTATCTTCCTTTTTTAAGTGAGTATAATAATATCAACTTACATAACTAGTTGAACTTATTATGCTTACTGATACAAAATGCCGAACTGCTAAACCTAAAGAAAAACTTTATCGTATCAATGATTTCAATGGGTTGTACCTTGAAGTGAAACCTAATGGTAAGAAAGCATGGCGATTCCGTTTTCAAATAAATGGAAAATCGAGCATGCTCGCATTGGGTAACTACCCATTGGTAACACTAGCTGAAGCCAGATCTAAATGCGATGATGCCAGAAAACTCGTATCAGAAGGAATTAATCCAACACAAGCTAAGCAACTAGACAAGATTAGAAAAGCGAACGAATCTGCAAATACATTTCAAATCATCGCAAAAGAATGGTTGCAAATGAAAGATTGGGCTGATGTGACCAAATACCGTCGCCTTGATATGTTGGAGCGCATTGTATTTCCTTCTATCGGCACATTACCAATAAGAGAAATTACATCTCACCATATTCTCAAAATATTGCAACGTGAGGTTCAAAGAGGTGCTCCAACAGTTGCTGCTGAAGCTAAACGGACTATATCCTCGATTTTTGAATTTGCTGTTGCCACATTAAGAGCTGATAGTGATCCAGTATGGGCAATAAGAAAAGCTCTCCCAGCAAACAAAACACAACATAAAAAAGCCCTCACTACGGGTCAAATAGGTCAACTACTCAATAACTTTGATAATAGCCGTGGCACCTTTCAACTGAACTATTGTATGTGGTTAATGTGGTGGACGCTTTCTCGTCCATCTGAAGTCGCTGAGGCTGAATGGTCTGAATTCGATCTTGATAATGCACTTTGGACTATCCCAGCTGAGCGTATGAAAGCACGAAGAGAACATATTGTTCCTCTGCCTACACAAGCTATTACGATTCTAAGATCTCTTTATGGTTTTACTGGTAACCGCAAACATTTATTTCCCGGTCGTGATTCTTGCCATAAACCAATGTCTACTAACTCGCTAAGGCAATTTCTTAAAACGAGAGGTTGGAGTGGTATATATAGCCCTCATGCGACACGTACAACAGGCAGCACACGATTAAATGAGTTAGGATATCGACCTGATGCTATCGAAGCACAATTAGCCCATATGGACTCAAATAGCGTTAGACGTTCATATAATCATGCAACTTATCTTGAAGAGCGCAAAATCATGATGCAAGATTGGGCTGATAAACTTGATATTTGGGTAAAACAGGCCAACCTAGAATCAAAATCATGATGCATGGGTGTGTTAGCTTTGAAATATAACGATATTTATTGATTTTTTAGAAAAACCTATAATTTAACCTACACTTAATTAATCCTTTGATTTATAGGTAGTTATTATTTATTTGATGTTTTTAGCATTATAACGTACAAAATTCATACCCACACCATAAGAACACGCTTATATGAATAAATACGATGTGTTTAGCAGCGAAGGAAAATTTGCTGACGGATCTGATGAAGAGGTACTGGCTAACAAGCTGGGGCTTTCAAACGTTGATGATATCAATGATGCTGAGCTTGTCCTGTTAGAAAAACTGTATCAAGTCATTTTTGAAGAACAATTTCCCACTGAGCAAATTACCGTATCACTTATTCAGCGTTGGCATCGCCAATGGTTAGGGAATGTTTACGAGTGGGCTGGTCAGTTACGCACAGTGAATATTAGCAAGGGTGGCTTTATGTTTGCCCCTGCGGGACGTGTTGCAAAGTTACTTGCTCAATTCGAGAAAGAGTATCTAGCGAAATACACACCTTGTACCAATATGAGCCGAGAACAAGCCATAGAAGCTATTGCCACAGTGCATGTGGAGTTAATTCTGATACATCCATTTAGGGAGGGAAATGGGCGCTTATCGCGCTTACTTGCTGATGTGATGGCGGTACAAGCAGGCTTCCAGCCGTTAGACTATGAAAGTTGGACTCAACACCCCGAGCAGTACATTGCAGCAATCCACGCAGGGTTAAACCTTAACTATGAACCCATGAAATATTGGGTTAATGAAGCCTTGAAAGCGAACTAAATCGCCAGTTTCAAATGCCCAAACTTCTCACGCTTCACTTTCATTTCTTCTTCAAGGCGACGGGACTCCTGCCCTGTTTCAATCGCTGTAGAGGTTACTACCGAGCGAATGAGTTGAGTGCGAGTTGGTCTTGTTGCTTGAATTAATTCATTCTTTTTCATAGTAGTCTCACATCAAACGGGCGATAGTGCATTTTATCATCATTGTTTTATATGGCAATATAGATCACTTTTCTAGTTAAAAATTTTATAGTGCAATGTCTCTTTATTTTCGTCTGCTTTGAGCGAGGAGCGGACATTAACGTCTCAAATATCCTCACAGTTAGCGGTGTCTAATAAGTTTGACTTATCAGACGGAACTATCAAACTTGTCAAATCATCTTCAATGAAGTTTTCAAAATTTTTCTCATAGAAAAAAGGTGCAGCTACTAAACTCTTATAGTTTGATCTTATGGTGTCATTTAGACTCGGGTTAACAACATGAACTTCAGTATTTTTTCTCATATTCTTTCGGAATAGAGCTTTAATGTGTACATCAGCCTCAGGGAAAGAATACCCAATAAACACTATCTTTCTAGCCTTTCTTATTTCAATCGCTGCTTCATCAAACAATTTGTTTATCGCAGGGTGCGATAATTCTTTTATATGTGATGGGGGGACAATAAATGTATCAAACCTATTGCCATCTAATGGACAAGTCAGATCATACTCAACTGTATCAGGATTATCACAACTTGCATATATATACCCTTTGAATCTCATTGAAACTAGGTCAATTTTAGTATCCCAAGCAGTTAAAAGCACTTGGTTACAACAGTTGCAATATTTCCAATTAAGAGACCCATGAATTTTAATAATCTTTATAGGCTTAGGATCTCCTCCTTCCCACACATAAATTGGCTCACGAGGGTTTATCCACCAATCAAAGGCATTAATTTCATCATAATGGTGGTAATTCATTAGCTCGATGCAATAGTCAATATAGGCTCTGTCAGGGTAGAGAAAGTCAAAAGACTCTTCAATGAAAGTGTCATAATTCATTGTAACAACCGAAATATTTCTATTTTTTTCAGACACTAGATTCCAAAATTTGCGATATGCGCCATATTTTTCTCCAGAAGGTATTGAAATTATGTAATGAATAAGTCTAATCAAGTACTCTTTAATCTCAGTAATTCGGGAAGTCGTGTACTCACATCCTAGTCCTTCACGCTTACTTATAAAGTAATCTAAATAGCCAAAGATAGATTCGAGTGTAGGATATACACCTTCAGAAATATCGAAATTCTCATTGATAAAAGTGCGGACTTGAAGAGCCGCTTCGGATTTGTTTATCTGTTCATCTTTTGATTCATAAATCAACTTAAGAATATCTCGCTGAAGGGGGACACCTTCAGCAATAGAAGCTCCTGCACCAAACACAAAGAGAACATCGCGTTTTTCATTGTATTTTATGTATGTTTCTTTACCCGATCTCAAAACTACTCCTTTCGGCACGGTCGAAGTCAACCAAGGTGAGCAATCATTTGAAAGCTTTTCCAATATCTATTTGACGCTCACCTATGAATATAATCCTACCTTATGGGGATCCAATATTATTTTTGCATCAGGGGTTGTTCTTCAAGGTACTAGAAAATTTCTTTCACGTATTTTTCCAAATCTAGCACTCACTCTAGCTCCTGAAAGCTGACACTTTTCAGGGAAAATTTCCTTATGTTAACCTAAAAGTGTCAATTTTAGTAAATGTGATTTTAATAATCGGTACAAATACAAAAAATTCAATATAACAATGCGTGACTACTTGCTGGTAATGTATGCCCACAATCACGGTTAAAAAATAGCATAAATGTTAAGGCGAATGTCCGCTCATGGCACAGAACTGCCACTTAATTAAGCATGATTCTGCGCCTCGGAGAAAGTACAAACTAATCCAAAAAAGTTAATTTTAATTCACTACTAACAACCATGTTTCAGCATTATATCCAAATATGGGTGCTTCCAATCGCCATCAGACAGCTTATGCAAGCTCACAAATCCATCATGTTCTAATGCACAAACACCGCTGTGTGAACTCACATAATCATAGACTGCACGGCTTTCTAGTCCTTGAATCATGTGGGCAAGCAACTTTCGCTTCATCTTTTTACTATCTTTAGTCCATTTTTTCCACTCACCGCTATGTGACTTCCTCCACGTTGTGTTAAATGGATGTCCTACAGCATTTGTAACACATAACCCATATCCATTCTTCTTTCCTGTCTTTAGATACTCGTCAAGAAGCAGGTTTAAACTGTCACAAAGTTCTTTTGTTTCTAATTCCCAATGTTTCAGCATTTCTGATACATAATCGTCGGAATAAAGCTTTTTTAGCTTTTTCACCATATTCCCCTTAGGCGAAAAATTAACTATTCCAGCATTAAATATAGTACCGTAGCGGATAGTTTTAACGAGATTCTCATCGACCCCTAGCGTATCTTTGATAAAGTCAGTTTCTAATACAGATAGTGAATCGGTGCTAATTCCATATTTATTGAATTCTTGCTCTAGAATAGCCAACTGGCACCCTTTAATATCATAATTATACCCGTTGGCTAAACATGCCCATTTCATCTTGCTGGGTAAATATTGAAATCCTGTACCTATTTCAAAAGAACGGCTACCCAGTTTGGCGGTTTTATACGCTTGTCGATACTCAACGATTAGTGGCGTTTTGCTAATTATTTTGACGCCTACATTCATCAAATGAGAGATAAAATTAAAATAAAAGCTCTTATTCTTTGCGGTAGGGTGGTCATTACAATATGCCTGTAGCTTATCAAGGTTAATCGGTAATGCTTCGAGTTGTTGATACACACCGATAATACGCTGTCTAAAATTGGCATTTTCGATGGCTCGTTTCGATGTTTTATGCTTAGGAGGCTTTACATTATAAGAGCTTTTTAACATCAATTCATACAGTGTTTCGGGTTTCTTACGCTTATCAAAAATATTCGTCAAATAGGTATAGCGATCTGTACGTTTAAGATAATCCTTTCGTTTACCGGGAAATAAAGCTTTAAGGACACTTTTAGATAAAGCAAATTCTCGGCACTTATGGGTTCCATAGCTATGTTGGATAATTTTAATGATTTTAGCTTGTTCCAAACACTCTAAACCGCGTTCTAAGCCTAAATCGCGACTTTGCTTAAAAATCATAGGAAATTTCTCTTTTCCCAATTCAGCAGGAAATGGTACTGAATACGTCCAGTCTTTATCTCCTTTAAACCTCGCTTTTTTCTTCGTATTTTTGCTAACCGTCGCACTACAGATAATATGCTGTAAGAACAAGCCAATTTCACCGTAATATTGAGGTTTATGACGTTGATCGACGGTATTATCAAAGGGAACGCTCAGAACAATCGCTTTATAGACTTTAACTGTAGCTTCTGTGACAAGAATGTTATCTTTGGTGATATATGCTGCTTTCATTTCAATTTACCATGTTGTTAATAGTAAATTGAATTACGCAAATACCTTTTTTAGTGGGGTTAACCCCTAACCCCATTTTTTAGTGGGTAATTAGAAAAACCGAGAAAGCGTCAAATACCCGTGCCAGCTACTCAAAGCGATCAGTTAAGACCAACAACTCGCGGTCTAGACGAAAATAGCTAATCCCAATATCCCCACACTATAGGCATTATATATATACGTTATTATTCACAGCCATTATGCTTATGATGCTTGCTAAGCTATTGTTATGCTGGTAACCAGCATTGATATATACATGATATTGTTATGTTGAGTCGCCACACTATACCGCCGCAGCGACCCAACACCATTACCCGTGATACAGGCTACTAATAACCGTGTTTGCGAGCCCATTCTTCACGCAAACTCTTCTGCCAAAGAGCTGGAACGCCAAGAATGCCGAGCTTATCAATCAGCAAATAAAGCTTACCCCATAGCTTCTTATTATTAATTAGACTCACATTGTGTTTTTTTAATAAACGCTCAAACTTTTTCAATACCTTATTCGGGTATTTCTCTTTAATGTATGCCTTTATTTCTGGCAACGTCAGCTCTTTATAGTCAGGAACTAACGCGGATAGTTCAGATATCACCTTAGTGTCAATGAAGATCACTTTTTCGAGTAAATTAGTCATACTATTAATCTTACTTAATAACAGTTTTTGTTTTTTTGGCTGGTAACGTAACTCAATGCGTAAAAATTTCGGATACTGTTCTACATCAACCAAGACATTACCGAGTTCATCAACTTCCTCTGCAATATCTGATATATCGTCACCCACATCACATTTAGTGTAGACAGATGCATAAACTTCAGAGTTACGGCTGCCCAAATTAATACCATACCCACCATCTGGATTTTCACTAATCTTACCTTTACTCGCACTTTTTAGGTGAATAAAGTAATCATCGATGTTAAGTCCATAAGTATCTAGCGCATAATCTATACGTGTCACCCACGCTGATTTTAAGAGCTTAAATAAATATTCGCCTAATAACGGTTCACTACCTAACCACATAAAGAGAGCATTAAGCTCTTTTTTACGAAAGTGTTGAGGACTGAATTCAACGCGAAATTCCCCCCTCTTCCCCTTTCCTGTTGGGTGATAATGAATAACGACATATTGATGAGGTTTTTTCTTGTTCTTGATGTAAATAGCCGAATGATACAACTCTCCCATATCACCAATAGGAATATAGGTTTTTACTTGAAAAACATCATTAGTAATCACCCTCTCCAGAGATTTATAAATACGCTCCAAATATTTAGGTTCACAAGTCGTGACAAAAGCCAATTTGTCGAACCGAGCGACCATCTTCTGCCCTACTCGATTTTTACCTAATTTGACCGAACGAATGAGATTATCAATCTGTTCAATAGATACCTTACGCATGATGCACCTCCTCAGAGGCACTAATCATGTATTCAACTAGATACTGGTATAATGAATATATTGATATCAATTGGGTATATAACTGGCTTATAGAGGAATACATTAGCATCCCCCTTTTTTTACGCATTTTTCACACCATTGAACTATTTCGCTACTTTTCCAACGAGCAGTACGCCCTGATACGGTCAATGAATATTGAGCTGGAAAATCGCCTGCCTTTATCCAACGATATAGTGTCGCGCGTGAAACCTTCGTGATTGCTAAAACGTCTTTAATAGTTAAAAAGTGTTCGTGTTTCATAGGACATAACTCCAAATAGTTAAGGAGCTGTTCCTTTACAAGTTGACCAATCAGCTTAACGTCGAAATACTAAAAAAAAAACCACAAAACCGTGTAACAAATTGATATTAAATGAGAAAAATATTTTATTTTTTCATGATAAATTGAGGCTCAACTACATTAAATGGATTGAGTCTCAATAAGAATAAAACTTAAATATCACGTAACCATTTGTTAATATTGAATATTAATATTGAGACTCAATAAAAATAGTTGAGACTCAACTATTCGGTTATAATGACCATCAAAATAGTAATCACATATTTAAAGGCTACCGATGGCAAAAATGAAAAAAGAAGCATTAACTCAAAAGGTTAACCAGAACGATACTAATAGCCCAAGCGCTAAATCCCATTTAGATCGAAATACATTTATGGCAAGCGTTGGACTTCCACTAAAAAAAGTATATCTAAGTCATGATAGTCTAAAAAAACTCGCAGAAATTAGTGAAAGTAGATTCGGTAAGGAGTTCGATGAAGAGGAGTTAGTTACGGAATATTTGAGTGAGTTAATAGATTTTTGCATTAACAAATGCTATAGAACAGAAGAGAATATCCCCAAAAAAGAACACTCACTACCAAGTTTAACGGTACCAAAAACAATTGAGGGGCTGACACTATCCAAATATCACCAAATGGCAACTTACTTTAAAAATACCCCTCCTATAGGGTCTGATGGTGATCATGAATGTATTGCAAAAGTATTTAACAATGCTAAACGTAGAGTTCCATATACTGAATCAATAGCCGACTACGTATCCGACTATTACAAGAATAAAACTCCACTTCAAGCAGGTAAAGACTGGGAACCTAAGGATATTCAAGCCATTCTTAACAAAAAAAGAATCAATAAATACATTAATTCTTTAAATGAAGACAGCGAATGGGAAAAAGAGTGGGAATAAACACATACGTTAACTATTAATTTCAATCCAATATATTGATTCACTATACAACCGCCGTACCTTGTTACCTCGTAATCCATAACGGGTGCGGCTCACTTTCTCTTGCTGGTGGCTATCAAAGAAATAGAGATAGTCACTGTCCATACGATCCACCAGCGACCAATGCCACTGATCACCCAGAAGAATAAGCCGACGTGACGTTGTATGAGCGTCTAAGAACGCCTGACAAGTAGACAGTATTTTTTGTGTAGTAAGCCCATCTTTGTAACGAAATGGCGTGGTGATGCGTAGAGGGGCTTGTGATGGGTATTTTGAGGTTAGACGCTTAATCAAGTAATCCATTTCAGGAATATCAATACCTTGACTTAAACACTTGTACAGTGACCAGTATTCGCTGTATTCACGCAGAAGATAGTTAAATAATGGGCGGGACTTAATGCGGTCTCCATAGAACCATGTACTCATATTCACCAGACTGTAAATCCCACAGAGGCAATCTAAATCCCCTTGCTTGGACGGTATCAACATCAACTCAAACCTTCTATTGATTGTACTGTACTTAATGGAATCACCAGCGCTGGTATCATTTTTACTTAATTAGTGGGTTTCCCACTGAATACTGACTTCATAACATTTCATTTTGTGGTATTGAATAAAATTGCGTTGCCACAGTTCAAACAGTGCTCCGCCTTCTTCTTCATCAATATCCCCCATCAAAAAATGATAAACATAACCCTGCGACCAACAAATATCGAGTTCCTTTTCAAGCTCAGGATAATAGCTCCCCATGAATGAAAAATCTGTCACATAATCAAACTGCCATTGCTCATGCAGCCGAAACAAGCGTATTTCAACAGGATGGAAGCCGCCTGTTTCAGCACTATACAATGGGTCTCGAAAATTCATTGTGACCGCCCGAACAGTGGTTAAATCAATCGCTGAGTTAATCACTGAATTATCCAGTTCATGTAATAACAATTGGCTAAATACTTGTGCGATAGGCAAGCGTAGCCCTGACTGATAAATAGTCATATAAAGTTGCCTTTAAATAAAAAAGTGGAAATAAACTGTTAAGCACAACCCAATCATATATTGGTATAGTGCCATGCATATATTTTACCATAATCACTAGTAAAAACAAGTTATTTATTGTTTATAATCAGGTAGTTACATGCATTTAGCCATCATTGCTATTTTGATATACCTACCGTGATTTTTATTTATAGCGGGGAATATTGATGTGGAAAGTGAATGAAAGAATAGAAACGTCAAAGGGAAAAATGCCAACCTAATAATAGGCTGGCATAGCGATTAACCGTTGAGTAACGTAACTACAAAACTTTTTTTATCATCCGTGAGCTGCACGGAATAAATTACCGTGACAGAACCCGCTTTTCCTGTTGCTTCGGCAGCACAGAGATAAACGCCTCGTTGTGTATTTTGACGTTGCGTTCGCACATTCACAAGCTGCTCATACATCGCCCAACCGACATGTTGATTGACCACTTGTAACGCTAATGCTTTTGCACCATCACTGTTACAATTAACGGTACTCTCATTACATCCCGTTAAACCAACCATCACCGTTAATATGCTTAATTTCATCCACTGGTTAAGTTTCATGTTCGCATTGTCACCTTACAGCAGAAAATTTACGGTTATTCCTGCTAATATATCGAGTGCAATCACAACCAACGCCACGTAAGACCAAGCACGACGATCCGGTATTTTAACGATAAAGTAAAAACAGCAAACATCCCAAATGAGAATCAATGCTTCCACTTTATTTAATGTCACCTTTTTAGTAATAAAAAATTCAACGATATTTAAGAATAAAATCGGTAAAAACCAAAATAGCCAAAAGGTTTTTGCTAATCCAAAGCCACCGTTGAGCAAACGCTGTTTAAATAAAGCTGGATCATTTAATCCTTTCGCTTCGTTTTCTTCTCGAATTTTTTGCAATTTATTTTTGATAGACATGACTGTTCCTTCAATTAAATGAATTAAGGTTTTTTTTTCCCTGATGTTGACGCCAGAATGGGTGCAATGCCTTACCGATAGGCAAGGGTAAATATTTAGGCTATTTCAATGACCGCCCATGATTATTAGAGGGTGGCTTATTGATATAACGACTCGGCCATATTGTTTCGGGAGCCGTGCCAATCACATCCGCAATGATCTGTTCAGCTCTTGGGTACGCTCGCTCTAGCGCATTATTTAACGTCCGAGAAGAAAGCCCATGCTCACGAGACAATTGCGCTAGTGTGACCCCTTTTTTATGCAAAGCCGCCACAATATCCGCACGGTGCCAATCCGCAGCGCTTCCTTTTCGGGGCTTTTTTTGAGATGCTACAGGGTTAGACATAGTAATAACTCCACTGTTTAATTCCTCGTCTATTAAAAACCAATTAAAGGGAATTATCAATAGATATCTTTATGATTTTAACGTCTTTCTAGTGCGGTTATTTTATCCTTTTGATATGTATGGAATTTATAAAAATCATGACTGATAAAAAACAACTAACTGAAATGGATAATGCACCCAAACTCTGGTTTACCAGTGGGGAGCTAGCTGCTATAGGAAAAGAAAAAACTGACGATCCAACACGTTATCCCGAATATAAAGAGATGGATATCCCTACCACTGCGAAAGGCGTTAGAGTCCGTCTAGAGTCAATCACTGCACTTCATCCCCATTTTCGCAAGAAGAACCCTAATAAGCGTGGTGATCTCTATCATATTGATGCCTTTAAGGTGATCCTAAACACGGATGAAAAAGAGCTCATCAAGCAAAACACGCTATCTTCTGAAAGTGCAGATCTTAACCTTTTACTTGAAATCTACAAATCACTGTCAGTTGAGAAAAGAAAAGCGTTATTAAAAAATGCACTCACAATGAAACAGGAAGAATTAGATTAGTATCTTTTAATATCCTTTGTTATTTTAATAACTGTATTTTCGTCACTGACTCAGAGGCACTATGCAGTCATCTCATCACAACACGCTAGACAGCAGCTATGACCCATTGACAGCTAAAGCCATTGATTATGTCATTCTCATTAACAGAGCGTCACCGAGACGTTTACAGCGCCATTTTCGGATAGGTTTTCATCGTGCTGAGCGCATTATTTATCAACTTGAGTATTTGGGTGTGATTACGCCGTTAAATCAATACGATTATCGTGAAGTACTGGGATACCCAACTCACTACAGCTCTTTTGATGCATCAGCCTTTGCTGGGCCTATTGAGACAGCACAACCACCGTTATACGCTGAATTACCACTAGATACACAATCCTTAGAATACCGTTGTTTGATTCAGGCTATCGTCTGGCAGCGTATTGTAGTCTGGGTTGAAGAAATCGAAATTGAAGGCGGAACAGCCAATATCTTGAAATCTGCCTCACCGTTTGAATACCTGATTGATACCCACAGCGATGACATTTATCAGGATACGCTCCGCAACAACGCCAGTTCTTACCGTTTTCTAGCCACCCTGCACCCTGAAACCCCATTGGACGTGTTACGACAACATGGGCGAATTAGTTATCAGCCCTGTTGGAAACTTCCTCGTATAGCACAAGAAGAATGGCAAGGTTTATGGGTGCCAAATGAAGCAGGATGGGAAAGCCTAAGTGAAGAAAATATTCATCAGCCAAGGGAGATTGGTGAGTGGCCTGATTTATCCCATAGAAGCATGAAACCGTTGGTGCATGGGCTGCAAGAGGACGGTGGGGACTATTTACGGTATTTGATTTATTGGAAAAGTCAGTGTTAATAATTTTAAGTCTAATGTATTAATAATCATAATCTGCAAGGCATAAATCACCTTGTATAACCGCATTAATATTTAGAGGAATAATATGAAATATTCATCACTAGTCATTGCCACTGTAACCACCTTCTTATCAACAGCACAGGCAGCAAATTCACCTTTCCAAAATCCCGTAGAATATAAAAGCAAACATGGAATACTAGAAATAACACCAAGCCAAAATGATGCGCCAAAGTTCGATTTCCAGATTAATGCCAATGTTGATATGTATGTCTGCGAAGCTGAAGGCACAGCCTATATTACAGACAGAGACTTATCGTCAAATACTTGGAATGCTACAGCACTAGTCAGCACAGATAGTGACTATGGAAACCAATATTGTAAAATGGAATTTTCTATGGATAAAGCTGGAAAGATAGCAATCAAAACAAATTTTGGTTGCTCGGCTCAATGCGGTATAGGGGCTGTAGGGGCAATGGATGGTACATACAAAAAATAGCCTTCTTGAGATAACACTAAGTAAACAATGTATGAATACATTACGATAAATAAGCGATTTATGATGGGAGCATTTTGCTCCCTATATTCAACATTAGCTATGGTAAGTCCATATTTTCTCTAAGCGATTAACTTGACTCTTACTGATAAAAATGGACTTCTTAACCTAAAATTCTGATTGCTAAATTAATCAGATAACGCAGGTAAAAAGACTTTCCTCAATGGCACAAGCAATTTAGTCTCAATATCAACCTGCTCATAATATTCAATCAAAGTACGAACTAAATCATCAAGAGTCCAAAGTGATAATGGAATTTTTGATCGTTCAGCTTCATAACGAGCATCCTTTGTGAAGCCGCCAGTACTGACATATAAGCCACGATCATCGTGATGACGCCCACCGATAAATCCTCTTAAATCTTGGCTACCTATTTGCCCTTTACGATGCTTAACTTCAACCACAATTCTTGGGTTTTCAAACCCAAAACCGTCAGGAGATGCAATAATATCTTTGCCTCTATCTGAACCACTATTTGGCGAAACTTGGGTTTTATATCCCATCCCACGTAGAATACCGGCAACTAATAATTCCATTTCATCTGCATCAAGGGTAATTATTTTATCTTTAATACGTTCTAACGCTTGAATTTCCATATCCTTTAATGGATCAGATATCATTTCTTCATCTTCTGCATGTGAAATATCCGCGACTTTACTACTCAAAGATGATGGTTTATTTTGCAATAGTTCCTTCACAGCAAAATCAGGAAGTTTAAAAACGGTCAATGTAGAACCTAGGGTGTTTTTGGTTTTAATTGATAAGGTATCCCGATCAATCTCATCAGTATTCCATTTGATCTGACGTGCAATTCCCATCCCCATAGAACAAAGATCAGCACGATATTGAAACTCAGAAACAACCTGCCCTAATAAATAGGTACGGTTAGCAGGTGAATAAGTGATTACCCAATCGCTAACTTTAATTTCATTAATAAAACGCCATACTTGAGATGCGCCTGAACGCGCTGTACCGAGTTTCGTTGCTGGGTCTACTTGACGGTATAATTTCAGTATCTCTTTTCTTGATTGTCCAATTTTCAATAATGGAGCTAAGCCAGACCAGCCTAAACCAACCAGTTCTTTTTCTCGAAAATCATCATATAACTTCCCTGAATCACCACGAACCATCCACATTTTTTGACTCATCAATTTGTTCCTACTTAAAGATCAATCGGTTAAAGTAAACCCACTAATTTGATTTCAACAATTCATTCGATAGCAACTCCGCTTGCGCCAAGACGGTTTCTGTTGCCAGTGCAGACATATCAGGCGGATAGCCATAACGATTAAGTAGCCGCTTAACGATAACGCGTATTTTTGCTCTTGCAGACTCTTTGATAGTCCAATCTAATGTGACGTTATTACGGATCATTTCAGTCAGTACAACCGCTAATTCCCTTAGCTTTGCTTTTCCGATTAATTCTTGAGCACTATCATTTTCAGCCACAGCCGTATAGAAAGCATATTCATAAGGTGATAAATTCAGGTCATTCGCTTCACTATCAACCTTATTGATATCTTTCGCTAATTTAATTAGCTCATCAATGACTTCAGCTGCCGTCAATATTTTATTTTGGTAGCTTTTAATCGCCCCTGTGAGCATATCCATCAGCTTTTTACCTTGAATAACGCTCATTTTTGTTCGCACATTGATTTCATCTGCTAACAATTTTTTTAAGGTTTCCAACGCGATATTTTTATGTTGGTAATCCTGCATCTCCATTAAAAAGTCATCAGAAAGGATCGATATATCAGGCTTTTTAATCCCCGCAGCATCAAATACATCGACTACCGTATCAGTCACTAAGGCTTGAACAATGGTCTGTTTAACGCGAACTTCCATGCTGTCATCACCGATAATGCCACTTCCTCCAGTTGAATCAAACTTATTCAGTCTGGCTTTTACCGCTTGGAAAAAGGCTATTTCAGGTGCTGCCTCCATCGCTTCAGGGTGTGGTGTTGCTAACGCAAAGGCTTGAGATAAAGCGGTGACCGCAGTTAAAAAACGCACTTTCCCCTGACCTTCATCAATCCCTAAAATAAAATCTTCTGCTTCTAAAATTATGGCTAATTTACGGGATGTGGATGCGGTGAAATATTCACGATAATCAAAACTAAAGAGCATTCCGTCAAGGACGTCTAATTTTTCTTTCATGACCTCAACGGCTTTTTCTTGGGTAAGTGCAGGATCACCTTTACCACCCGCATCTGAGTAAAAAGACAGTGCCGATTTTAAATCCGCCGCAATTCCCAAATAATCGACAACCAAACCACCTGATTTATCTTTATAGACTCGGTTAACACGGGCGATAGCCTGCATTAGGTTGTGCCCTTTCATCGGTTTATCGATGTATAACGTGTGCATACTCGGTGCATCGAATCCCGTTAACCACATATCACGCACAATGACTAATTTCAGCTTATCATCTTCATCTTTCATGCGATTAGCGAGTACTTGCCTGTCTTTCTTCGTCGTATGATGTTTAGCGATATCAGGGCCATCAGATGCGGAAGACGTCATCACGACCTTAATCACACCATCATTGAGATCATCACTGTGCCACTCAGGTTTGAGTGCCACGATTTCCTCATACAATGCCGCAGCAATACGCCGAGACATAGCAACGACCATGCCTTTACCGTGATTAGCATTCGCCACTAACCGTTCATCAAAGTGAGTGACTAAATCTTTGGCGATCGCTTTGATTCGCTCTTTACTGCCAATAATACTTTCAACTCGCGCCCATTTAGCCCGTTGTTGCTGAGTCTGTGTTAAGTCTTCATCTGTGAAGCTTTCATCAAATTCCTCGATCAGCTCTCGTCCTTCATCGCTAATTTTGACTTTTGCTAAACGACTTTCATAGTAGATAGGCACTGTCGCCCCATCTTCTACAGCCTGAGCGATATCATAGATATCAACATAATTACCAAATACCGCGGGAGTATTGACATCTGTTTTTTCAATGGGTGTTCCCGTAAAGCCTAAATAAGTGGCATTTGGTAAAGCATCACGCATATATTTTGCGAATCCATAAACGGTGCGCTTACCGATGACATTACCTTGCTCATCTTTCACATCGACTTCTTTTGCGGAAAAACCATATTGGGAACGATGCGCCTCGTCAGCAATGACAATGATATTACTGCGATCAGACAGTAGTTCATAAACACTACTGCCATCATCAGGCTGGAATTTTTGAATAGTGGTAAATATCACTCCACCCGAGCCAACTTTCAGTAATTCTTTTAATTCTTCTCTATTTTCAGCTTGTTTCGGGGTTTGACGTAACAGTTGTACCGCAGAAGAGAAAGTACCAAATAATTGGTCGTCTAAATCATTACGGTCAGTGATCACCACAACCGTTGGGTTATCGAGGGCTAAAACAATCTTACCTGTATAAAACACCATTGAGAGGGATTTACCCGAACCTTGGGTATGCCATACCACCCCCGCTTTTCTATCGCCTGCTTTTTGTTCTAAAACAAGGTGCTGTTGGTTCCTACCTTGTTGCCGTAACGCTACTTCCGCAGACGGTGAATTCGCATTGACATTCGAGGCACGAATGGTCGAAAGTACCGCCGCATTCACCGCATAGTATTGGTGATAGGCTGCCATTTTTTTGACAGTTTTAATCGAAATGATACCGTTGCTATCTTCCTGTTTACTAGATTCAAACACGATAAAATAGCGGATCATATCTAATAGTGTAACGGGATTAAGCAAGCCTTGAATTAACACTTCTAACTGTGGCTGAGTATTTTTTGCCTCCGTCATGCCATTATGGGTTTTCCATGCCATAAAACGGCTAAAATCAGCAGAAATAGTGCCTGATTTAGCTTCTAATCCATCAGAAATTACGCTAAAGGCATTGTAGGTAAATAATGAAGGAATTTGCTGTTGATAGGTTTTAATTTGATTATATGCCCCTTCAATGGTGGCATTTTCATCAATGGCATTTTTTAGTTCAATCACCACCAGCGGTAAACCATTAATATAGATAATCACATCAGGGCGACGCTCTTTGCGATCTTCCCGAATAGTGACCTGATTGACTACTAGAAATTCATTATTATCAGGCTGATTAAAATCCACCAGCCACACATATTCGCCTTGAGTATTGCCATCTTTACTGACTTCAATGTTAATACCTTCCGTCAGTAAACGGTGAAAACTCAGGTTATTTGCCATTAAATCTGGCGAGTTAATTTGTGTGACTTGTTTTAAGGCTTCCTCACATTTATCTTGTGTTAAATGCGGGTTTAAGCGTTGTATCGCTTCTAATACTTTTTGCTGAAGAATGACTTGCTGATAAGTACGCAGGGGATTTATACCCGACGGCTCAATGTCTGGGCCATACATATATTCATAGCCTAGGGCTTGTAGCTGCTCAATGGTCATGGTTTCAATATCGGATTCTGTCATTTTTGACATTATTTTGTCATCCTTTAGCAAAAGGGTATAAAAAAGCAGCGCCAAGATACGCTGCCTAATTCGATTATTGTTTTATTTCTTCTGGTGTATAGCTAACGCGCACTTCTCCACTCATTAATTTAGGGAGTAACGTGTCGCGAAGTTTTTCTAGTTTTTCAATTTGGAAACAATTAGTGATAACTCTATCATTTAATGGTTTTACCATTATTTCATAATTATAAATTATGCTTGCTGGTGGAATAACCACGTCTATCTTTTCAAAATCTGATTTGCTGATGGAGCCAAATACAGTACCTTCATCATTAAATTTTTTTATTTCATCCATTAAATATCTTAATTTAAAGTATGTATAAGTGTACCAATCAGGATTATTTATATGTCTAAATGCTGCAACTCCGCGACCAATACAACACTTGCTTCGTGCCATATTTTGAGCCCCCACAGGAGCTCGTACACTGATTAATGTATCTAGTTTTTGGGCAAACCGTGTCGGTTCCGTTGTATATACTCTTTCTTTAGGAAATCTAAAACCAAAGTCAGCGTTACCTTGAAACATAGGCGTACCAATCTGCTCCTCATTAAATGAAGAGCCTTTAGGCGATTGCCCCATAGTAAAAGCAAACTCATCTTTTAATGTTCCATGTACCCAATCATCCTGAGCTTCTTCAACAAAGCACTGACGAAAAAGTGTTTCTGCCATTGATTCTAAGGTTTTATTTTGACGATGGAGTAAGTCGATTTTGTTATCTAATGAGGAAAGAACGGAAACAATGGCTTTTTGTTCTGTCAATAATGGAACTGGAACATTCATTTCTTTCAACGATGTTAACGGGTTACTAATTGATGGGACTCCAACTTGAGCTTCATATTTAAGTATTTGATACTGACCATAATCAGACTTAGAGCCTATCCCAAAAGGAATTATCGTATAATATAATGAATTACGATAATTTCTGAGGGCAACGTATGGCAGGTAACAAGTGGCAAATCAGTGATGAACTCTGGGAGAAAATGGCTCCTCTCATCCCGGAGCATAGAACTCAACACCCGCTGGGTACGCACCGCAAGCGGGTTGATAATCGCGCTGCAATGAACGCCATTTTCTTCGTACTCAGGACGGGTTGCCAGTGGAATGCGCTAAATGCCACCGGTATATGCTCGTCAAGCTCTGCTCATCGCCGATTTCAGGAGTGGCGGGATGCTGGCGTATTTGAACGCTTCTGGCAAAACGGGTTGCTTGCTTGCGAACAGTTGGACGCTATTGACTGGTCGTGGCTGTCGATGGATGGTTGTATGACTAAATCACCGCTGGCAGGCTCAAAAAAACAGGCAGGAACCCAACAGACCGAGGGAAACGGAGCGTAAAGCGCAGTCTGATGACCGATGCGAACGGATTGCCCCTCTCTGTGGTGGTAGCGGGAGCAAATACACACGACATAAAGCTGGTTGCGGATACGCTCGATGCCCTCCTGACGGGCAGACCGGGCAAGAGGCTCCGGTTGTGCATGGACAAAGGGTATGAAGCGGAATGGTTGGGATCGTATCTGAAAAGTCGTCGCTATGAGCCTCATATCCAGTCACGGAAGGATGAATCAGAAGCCATCAAAAACACGGATTTTAAAGCCCACCGCTGGGTTGTAGAGAGAACATACAGTTGGATGAATCGCTACCGTCGTGTCCTGACTCGTTGGGAGAAGAAGGTCGAAAATTACGAGGCAATGCTGCATCTTGCCTGTG